>JBDHKG010000074.1:0-14286 GCA_039586495.1 Gemmatimonadota bacterium
GGTGGCCCAGGAGCTGGCCCCCCTCTGCCGGGACGGTGTGCGGATCGTTGTGCTGGAGAAGGGCCCGCGGCTGCGGGACAACGAGTTCTCGGGCCGCGAGATCGAGATGGCCGAAGCCCTCTACGAGCAGGCCGGCGGCTTCCTCACCGCTGGCGGCTCACTGACGCTCGCCATGGGCTGTGGCTACGGCGGCTCGACCACCGTCTACACCGGCACGTCGCTCATCGCGCCGGAACGCGTCATCCAGCGCTGGAACGTCCCCGGGCTCAGCTTCGCGGAGGTCGAGCGTCGTTCCAGGAAGTTCATGGAACAGAACAACATCCACTACCTGGAAGAGGAGCTGATCAACGACAACAACCAGCTGTTCGTGAAGGGCTGTCGGCATCTGGGGTACGGGGTCCAGCAGTTCCCGGTGAACGTGAAGGGCTGCAAGGGTTCTAGCCTGTGCAACCTCGGCTGTCCCAACCAGGCGAAGCAGGGGACGAACCGTGTGCAGCTACCAGCCGCCGAACGGGCGGGCGTGGAGGTCGTCACCCGCTGCGAGGCCATCCGCCTGGATGGGCAGACCGTGATCGCCCGGGTCCACCCGAAGCCGCCCGGCGCGGTGGGGGTGCCGTCGGAGTGGGAGCCCGGGGAGTACCGCATCCGCCCGAAAATCGTCATCGCTTGCGGAGGCACCCTGCACACGCCGGCTCTGCTGCTGCGCTCGCGCCTGCCGGCCTCACTCCCGCGGCTCGGGCAGGGCTTTACCTGCCACCCGGCGCTCATCCTTGTCGCCGAGCACGAGCGCGAGATCACCAACTTCGTCGGCCACCCGAAGAGCTATTACCTGGATCAGTTCGTCGAGTCGGATGGCTTCGTGCTCGAGACCTGCATGTACTTCCCGTTCACCACGGCCAAGAGCCTCAGCGGGTTCGGCGAACCGCACAGCCACTTCATGCGCGCCTTCCCGCGCCTGCAGATGATCCTGGTTCTGGCCTGTGACCACGTGGACCCACGAAACCGCGTGACCGTGGATCGTCGCGGCCAGCCGATCGTCCACTATCGCTTCACCCCCGAGGTACGGCGCGCCCTCGCCCGGGGCACGCTCGCATCGGCCCGTATCTTCTTCGCCGCAGGCGCGAAACGCGTACACGTGCCGCTGGCGGCGAACCCCACGGTCGAGGCCGAAGACGCAGACCGCCTGGAGCAGCTCGTTGACGAACGCCGGTTCCGGTCCGGCTCGGTCACGGTCTCCGCTGCCCACCTGCAGGGCGGCTGCGCCATGGGGCTCAGCGCCGCCGACTCGGTCACCGACTCCTACGGCCGTGTGCACGGCGTGCCCTGGCTGTTCGTCGCCGACGCCAGCCTCTTCCCCGACTCGATCGAGATCAACCCCTACCTGACGATCATGGCGCTGGCCGATCGCGTGGCCCAGCGCATCCATCAGGTCGCGCGCAACCTGCTCAGCTGATGCAGCGATGGTGGTGAAAGGGACGACGAGATGGCCTTGAGAAAGATGAGCGGTGCCGAGATCGTGGTACGTGCCCTGGAGGACGAGGGCATCCCCTTCACCTTCGGCATCCCCGGCACCCACAACATCGAGCTCTACGACGCGCTCAGCCGCTCGGACAGCCTTCGGCCCGTTCTGGTGACCGACGAGCAGAGCGCCTCGTTCATGGCCGACGCCGTCTCCCGCGCGTCCGGACTGCTCGGCTGCGCCAACCTCGTCCCCGGGGCCGGGCTGACGCACGCCCTCTCGGGGATCGCCGAGGCCTACCTGGACGGCATCCCTATGCTGGTCCTCGGCTGCGGGGTCCGCAGCGATACCGGCAAGGCCCACCAGGTCCACGACGTGGATCAGCTGGCGATCGTCCGGCCCGTCACGAAAGCCCAGCTCCGGCCGAGCGAGGGACCGCAGATCTACGCCACGCTGCGCCGCGCCTGCCAGGTCGCCCGAACGGCCCCGCCGGGTCCGGTCTTCGTGGAGATCCCGGCGAACCTTTACCTCTTCCGTCATGAACCCGGCTTCGACGCATGGCGCAGCGAGCCGGTGCAACGCTTTGAGCCCGAGCCCGAGGCCGTCGCTCGGGCCCGCCGGCTGCTGGCAAACAGCCGGCGTCCCCTGCTCTACCTGGGACTGGGCGCCGGCGCCGCCGGCCCAAACCTCGTCACCCTCGCCGAGCGGCTTCAGGCCCCGGTCGCGACGACCATCCAGGGGAAGGGCGTGTTCCCGGAGAGCCAGCGCCTCTGGCTCTGGTGCGGGTTCGGGAGGGCTGCTCCTCCTTTCGTCCGTGAGATCGCTGAGAGCTGTGACCTGACGCTAGCCATCGGCTGCCGCTTCTCCGAGGTGGGGACCGGAAGCTACGGGCTGGCGCCGCCCGGGCCGCTGATCCACGTCGACGTGGACGCCTCGGTGCTGGACCGCAACTACCCGGCCGAAGTCGGGATCGTCGCCGACGCGAGCGCCTTCGTGGCCGCGTTGCTCGAGGGCTTGGAGCCGCGCACGCCAGACGCGGGGTTGCGAGAAGCGATCCGTAGGGGACATGAAGCGATCTGGGCTGAATGGAGGGCTCAGACGGGCGGCGCCAGGGTATCCCCGCCCCACCTCCTGCGATCGCTGCAGGACGTCTATGGGCCCGACGCGATCTACACCACCGACAGCGGCAACGGCACCTTCCTGGCCATGGAATGCCTGCGCCTCGACCGGCCCCGCTCGTTCCTGGCGCCCGTCGACTACTCGTGCATGGGCTACGCCCTGCCGGCTGCGATAGGCGCCGCCCTTGCCTGCCCCGACCGGCCTGCCATCGCTCTGGCCGGCGACGGCGCCCTGCTGATGACCGGACTGGAACTGCTCACCGCCGCGCACCTGCGGGTCCCGGTGACGATCCTCGTCCTGCGGGACCGAGAGCTGGCTCAGATCGCCCAGTTCCAGCAGACGGCGCTTGGGCGCAAGACCGCCAGCCAGCTACCGGACTACGATCTCAAGCCCTTCTGCCAGGCCGTGGGGGTCGAGTACCTGCCCCTGGAGACCGACGCTCAGGTCCTCGACGTCTTGGGCCAGGCGCGGGCGGGGAGCGAAGGCGGCCGCCCCGTAGTCGTCGAGGTCGAGATCGACTACTCGCGGGCCACCTTCTTCACGCGTGGCGTGGTCCGTGCCAATCTGGGCCGGCTGCCCTGGCCGGACCGGCTGCGTTTTCTGGCCCGGGCGCTGGGCCGCAGGCTGCCTGGCCAGGGCATCTAGCCGAAACCGGCAAGAATTTGTAGTTTGTGCGCTCAACCCGTCAGACAGCCCGCATTTCAGCACCGTATTCCTGGACGGAGGGGTATCATTATGGACGCTCTCCCCCAACACTTCGGGCTTCGAGTCCGTCCTGCCGCCCGCTGGCTGGCCTGCGCCGCCACGGGCCTGTTGTTCCTCTTCGGGGCTCAGACAACGGCGCTCGGCCAGCAGGGCGTCGTTGCCGGCCGCGTCGTCGACAAGGAGATCGGCGAGCCGCTCACCGGGGCCGTGGTCGAACTGGTGAGGGGTACCGGCAGCGTCGTCCAGACTGCAACCACCGCGGACGACGGGAGCTTCCGGCTCACGGCCGTTCCCCAGGGCAGCTACGCCCTGCTGATCTCGACCCTCGGCTACGAGACACAGCGGATCGACCGCGTCAGCGTCGGTGACGAACCGGTAGCCGTCGGGACAATCGAGCTGGTCTCCCGAGCCTTCCGCCTCAACCCGGTGGTGGTCACCGCGTCGCGTGAGCAGGAGAAGACGCTCGAGTCGCCCGCGTCGGTCTACACGGTGGCCGCCGAGGAGGTCGAGCAGCGCCCGGCGACGACGACCGTCGATCACGTGCGTGGCCTGCCGGGCGTCGACGTCGCCACGACGGGCGTACACCAGAACAACGTCGTGGCGCGCGGCTTCAACAACGTCTTCTCCGGCGCACTGTTCGTGCTCACGGACAACCGCTGGGCCTCCGTGCCTTCCCTCAGGTTCAACGCCTACAATCTGATCCCCACCACGAACGAGGACATCGATCGTATCGAGTTCGTGCTCGGCCCGGGCTCAGCCCTCTACGGGCCTAACGTGGACAAGGGCGTGATGCACATCATCACGCGCTCGCCGCTCGACCATCAGGCGACGACGGTGAGCGTCATGGGCGGATCGCGTGGCGGCAACGAGGTGGGCGGCGCCGAGGCCGTCTGGCAAGGGACGCTCCACCACTCCGGCCTGTTCAGCGAGAACGTCGGTTACAAGATCTCGGCGATGTACTTCCGCGGCACCGACTGGAAGTACGTCGACCCGGTCGAGGGAGAGAACCGGATTATGGCCGTTGCCGCCGCCCGGGCCGCTGCCGAGGCCGCGGGCGGCGACCCCGATTCCGCCGAGGCTTCGGTGCGAATCGGTCAGCGTGATTTCATGGCCGAGCGGTTCACGGTGGATGCGCGCGTCGACTGGCAGCTCAACGAGCAGAGTTCCTTCATCTTCTCCGGCGGCGTCAGCGACATGCTGAACAGCATCGAGTTGACCGGCCTCGGAGCGGCGCAGGCTACGAACTGGATCTACACGTACCTGCAGGGACGTTTTCGCTCCGGGAACCTGTTCGCTCAGGCCTACATCAACTTCAGCGACGCCGGCGACAGCTACACGCTACGCGACGGCAATCGGGTTGAAGACAACTCCCTCCTCTGGGTCGCCCAGCTCCAGCACGCCACGGACGTCGGCGAGCGGCAGCGCTTCATCTATGGGGCCGATCTCATCCGCACCATACCGCGGACGAACGGGACGATCCACGGGCTCAACGAGGACAACGACAACATCACCGAAATCGGCGGCTACGTGCAGTCCGAGACCCAGCTCTCCCAGCAGTTCGATCTGGTGCTCGCCGGCCGACTCGACGATCACAGCGTGGTCGGAGATGTGGTCTTCTCGCCTCGCGCGGCCCTCGTCTACAAGCCGACACCGGAGCACAACCTGCGGTTGACGTACAACCGTGCGTTCAGCCAGCCGACGAGCGTGAATCTGAATCTGGATCTGTTCTCGAGTCCCACACTCGGCCCCTTCGCGGATTTCGGCGTGCGCGCGATCGGCGTGCCCGAGAGCGGGTTCACCTTCATGCGCAACTGCGAGGGGCAGCTATGCATGCGATCGCCTTTCGCTGAAGACCCGAGAGCGTACCTGCCGCCCGACGTAGCACGCTTCTGGCAGAATGCTATCGACCAGGCCGCAGCCGTGGCGGAGGGGACTGGCAGCCCTCTCGATCCGACGCTCGAGGCGTTTCTCAGGTCGCTGGATCCTTCCGGGCAGGTCGGGACAGTGGCGCGCAAGCTCGATCTCGAAGCAACGGGTACTTTCCCCTTCAGCGACTTCATGGAACTCGACGATCCGCCGGTCGCTATCGACGTGGAGCCGCTGCGGCCCAGCATCACCAACACCTTCGAGGTGGGCTACAAGGGTCTCATCGCCGACCGCCTACTTCTGGGTGTAGACGCCTATTACCAGCGAGTCGAGGACTTCATCGGACCGCTGCGTTTCGAGACGGCAAATGCGTTCCTTGACCCGAGGGAGTTGTCCACGTTTCTCGCCACCTCCGGTGTCCCAGCGGAGTACATCCCGACGCTTACTCTGCTCCTCAGCAACATGCCTCTCGGGACCTTTACGCCCGATGGGGTCCCAGAGGAGCATCCCACCGATCTCTACGTGACCTATCGGAACTTCGGCGACGTCGACCTGTGGGGCTTCGATGTGGGGCTGACTTTCTTGCTCAGCGACGCGTTCAGCGTTTCGGGAAGTTACTCGCTCGCCTGCGGCTGGCTGGACGGCGACCACAAGTGCGAGAACTTCTTCCCGAACCTGGACAACATCGGCGACATCGCGCTCAACTCCCCGAGGCACAAGGCGATGCTCTCCGTGCTCTACCGCAACCCGCGACTCGGCCTGGGCGCTGAGGTGCGGGGACGCTACATGGATTCGTATGAGGTGACGACCGGCGTCTACGAGGGCTATGTCCCATCCTTCACGCTGTTCGACGTGAACCTGATGTACACGTTGCCCGTCTTCACGGCGACGGAGCTGACGCTCACGGGCACCAACATCTTTGACAAGGAGCACCAGGAGATGACGGGAGCGCCGTACCTGGGGCGAATGATCATGCTGCGGGTCAGGCAGTCATTCTGATGCCGCAGGGCGGGGTTTTCTGACCGCAAGTTAGGAGGCACCTTTCGAAGGCCGGTACTTCAAGACCTTGAATGAGGAGGCCGCGATGAAATGGACCCGCCTTGTACTACCCGTTCTGTTGGTCGGAGCGCTCGCGGTGGCCTGCGGCGATGACGATACGACCGGCGTCACGATCCAGCAGCTCGCGGGCACCTGGGACGCGACGAGCCTCGAACTGACGCCGGACGACTTTCCTATTCCTCCGATCGATCTCGTCAACGACCTCGGCGGCACAATCACGCTCATCGTTAGCACGAATGAGCGGTACATGTTCATCGCTGACGTGGCACCGCAGCCGGTCGACACGATCCAGGGAGACTTCGAGATCAACGGCAGCAGCTTTACCCTCACTAACGACGAGGACGATCCGGGCGAACCGCCTCTGAATGGCACCTTCAGCCTCGTAAACGACATCCTGAGCATAACCGTAGAGCACGCCGAGATCGCCGATCTCACTCAGGACGGCAACCTCGACCCCGCGTTGCTGGAAGGCGTGTTCGAGCGGACGTAAGCGATAGGTGGCTCAACCAGAGGGCCGGTCACCTCTCCGGGTGGCCGGCCTCTTTCTTTTCTCACTGGACCTTGCGTGGTCCCTCACCCAGGCCCGACTCAGCTAGCCTGAGCCGCCGCGGCCTATCGATTCCCGTGCCTCACAGACCGGTCGGCGGCTCGACCAGATGACCGCCATCGCCGTGTCGCGCTGACCCAAGAGCTCATACCAGCTGCTGGCGTCGCCATAGGCGCGCAACAGCCACTCGTCACCCAGATCGCCTAGCAGATCCACGGCGTCGATCCAGCGCAGCGCGCGCTTCTGGCCTGGACCGTACCAATCGGCCACGAAATAGAGGGGGAAGTAGCCGCGAGCCGGCGCGTAGTCGGCCACCAGGAACACCGCGCCTGCCGAGTCCCGAGGTGAACCCGGGCCCAGCGAGTCACCAACGATGAAGGTAGCGGCGAAGCCCCGCGGACCCGAGCCCACCTGCAGAGCCCGTAAGTCCGCCGGCGCGCCGAAGCGCCACTCGCCGGGGATCCTGTCGTCACGCACACCGAAGCGCGCCAGCACTTGCGCCATGGACGGCATGTCCCCGCGATAAACAGGTACCTCGAGGCTCTCCTCGCCGCCGCGCGCGCCGGGCGGCCAGGCGAGAAACTCGCTCAGCGTGTCCGCTCCGGGTCGCAGCTCCACACGGCCCTCCGCCCTCAGCTCCGGGCAGAGGCCTGAGCCGCGTAGAGCGGGCGCACGGACATAGAACGTCCCCACGCGCGTTCGGCCGCGAAACAGCGTGTAGGCCTGGTCGGGCTGGTAGTAGCGCGCGATGAATTCGGAAATGTACTCCGCAGCCTGTTCGCCGAGACGCGGCCCCAGCGGCTTCAGCTCCGCTTCCGCCAGCTCGGCCACCGCCTCGATAGTCGCCCGGCCGGCGGCGTCCGTCCGCCGCACGTGGAAAAGCAGCGGTCCACCCGGCAACTCTAGGAGGAGCGGCTCGGCCAGACTATCGGCGATCGCCGCCGCGCTGTCCTCTCTCGCGAACTCCGCTGCGCGCACGTCCACCTCGATGCCGCCCCACTGCACCTCGCAGCCTGCCAGCAGTAGAGCCAGCAGCAGCGTCGCGCGTACGTCCCCGCAAAAAGCCGGCAGGCACTGACACCATTGTAAGGAAATAGCCCGTCGCTTATTCATAAACCCGTACCCACTAGGTCTCGCATGATAGGCGAAACTAGAGCACTCGAACGAGGCGATCAACTGGGGAGCGATACTCCGCTCTGGCGGCGGCTGCGTGAGCTGGGCCCGGAATTGGGCGGCGATTGGCGTCCCATTCACACCGTCGGTCTCCAGATCGATCCGGCGTCGGAGCCCACCGCCTTCGGCGAAGTCGAGATCGTCGAAGGTGACGGAAGCCTGCAGGTGCGCCACGTGGGCGCGCCGGCGGAGTCCCGCTTCAAGTTCTTCCTCGACGGGATCGAGTATACCCACATCTGCGGCTACGTGGACATCGTGCCCATCGTGCACGGCTACGTGGCCGCCGTTATCCGCCAGCGCTCGGACAGGGCGTTCGTTACCTGGGATGTGATCGAGGAAGAGGTGCTGGCTTTCCCGCACGAGCTGCTGCGGCCGGAGCGCCTGCTCGAGCTGGGCTTCCCGAAGCGGGCGCTCATCGACAGCGCGGCTGACGCCGCCAGCCCGCACCCGATCAAGCTCGCTGAAGACGGAAGGGCAGCGATCAAGCTGCACCGCGCGTTGATCGAACGGCGCCTGGCCCGGCGCTGGGCCAACGAGCGACCGGGCCAAGGCTGGCTGCTGGTGGACGGTCGCCTGGCCATAGAGCCGGGTCTACTGAAGTCGGGCCGTGCCGTTGGCCTGATCAAGAGCCACCGTACGCAATTCCTCTCGGTGGAAGCGATGCGTGAGGTGCTCGGGATGGGAGGCGGATACCGCTCCTCCGTGTTCAGGCCCGTGCGGCCCGAGGTGGGAGAGGTCTACAGCTGGTACCTGCGGTTGCGACCGCCCAGCGGCCATGACATCTACTGGGCGCTGGCGCGCATCGAGGGTCGCGCGCAGGCCGAGACCCTGGAGCTGGCGGATGAGGTGAGCCGCTGGCTACTGGCGGAGACCACACCTCTCGCCCTGCCCGATCCGCGCTGGCACGTGCTACTCTATCCGATCCGCGACTGCGAGGGTTACTTGCGGGCGCGAATGCCGACGTTGAACCTCTCATGAATGCGCCACTCACCCAGCGGCCCATCCTATCCCCCAAGAGATACCGGAGGCGGCCGCTGCCTCCATCGAAGCAAAGGAAGTCGCGCGTCCCCGATACGTTGACCCGCCCTCCGAAAAAGGTCCGTCCCAAGCGGCAGCACCACCCTCATCACACGCCAACTCCTGACCGCCGCGGGCAGTAGGGCGCTACAGCCATGCACACGTTGTTCGTCAGCCACCCCGATTGCACAGTCTACGACACTGGACCCGGCCACCCTGAGAGCGCACGCAGACTGCAGGCGCTCTCAGCCGCGCTCGAGCAGGCGCAGCCGGAGCTCCAGGGACGCGTGGCCCGGGTAGATGGACGCTACGCCACTGAAGACGAACTCGCACTCGTGCACGCACGCAGCCACGTGGAGAAGGTCCAGGTGGCTGTTCGGGCCGCCGCCGACTCTCAGAGCCTCCTCTACCTCGACCCCGATACCGTGGTCTCGCCGGGCTCCTGGGACGCCGCGCTGGCTGCCTCTGGAACCGTGCTCACGGCCGTAGAGGCACTCCTCGACGGCTCGGCCCGGAACGCCTTCTGCGCCGCGCGCCCGCCGGGCCACCACGCCACGCCAGACCGGGCCATGGGGTTCTGCCTGTTCAACAACGTGGCGGTCGGCGCGCGCCTCGCGCAGCAGAGAGGGCTACAGCAGGTTTTGATCATCGACTGGGATGTGCACCACGGCAACGGCACCGAGGCGATCTTCTACGAGGACGCTGACGTCTTCTACCTGTCGATGCACCAATCCCCGCACTATCCCGGGACCGGGCAGCACGCCCATCGCGGTCACGGCCAAGGTGAGGGCAGGAACCTCAACCTTCCGGTCCCTCCAGGGTTGCCGGCGGACCGCTACGTCTCCGAGCTACTGGCCGGGCTCGAGCTGGCGCTCTCTGATTTCAGCCCCGACATCATCCTCATCTCGTCCGGCTTCGACGCCGCACTCGGTGATCCCCTCGCCGGCCTCACACTGACGCCTGCCCAGTACCACCGTCTGACTCGGGACGTCATGGAAATCGCCGCCACACACTGTGAGAACCGCGTAATCTCAGTACTGGAGGGCGGTTACGACCTCGGGCTACTGACGCGCTGCGCCCTGGCCCATATCCGGGCGTTGGCGGGCCTCGACCTCAGTTGACCCCCCTGAGGGCCCCGTCTATACTGTCGCTCATGCCTCTTGCCGAAGACCGAGACGAAGTAGCCGCGGCCGTCTCACCGCGGACTACGGAACGCAGGCCGTCGATGATCGACCTGCTACGGCTCAGCCGTTCCAAAGGCTTCACGCCCGGGGACCAGCCGCTCTACCGCGAGATCGCCAAGCTCGCCGGTCTCTCGTGGGAAGACGACGAGTCTGTGAAGTCGCTGGTGGATGTGCCCTGCGGCCAGGGAGCCGTGGCCGAGTTCTTCGCTCAGAACTATCCGGTGGAGGTAGCGGGCGTGGACCCGGAGCCAGAGGTGACCGAGTTTGCCGAGCAACGGGCCCGGGATGCGGAGCTGACCACACAGCTGCACTTCCAGAGCGCACCGGTGGACGATCTGCCTTTCCAGGACGGGGTCTTCGACCTGGCCATCGGTGAGCTCGGGCTGGCGTCCTCGACCGATCCGTTCCGCGCTGTCGCGGAGCTGTCCCGCGTCACGCGGCCCTCGGGCACTGTAGTGCTCATCGGCCTCATCTGGACCGGCCATGTCGACGACGACCAGCGCCGCATACTGATCGATCACATCGGCGCGCCGCCGCAAATGCTGGTGGAGTGGAAACAGGCGCTCCGGGAAGCGAACGTGGAAGACCTGCGGGTGGAGGATTGGTCGGACCATGCCTTTCCGTTCCTCGTGCGCGGTCGCACGTTCACCCATCTGGCGGAGCTATCCACCCTGGCCGACAAGCTCTCGATCCTGCGGCGCGCCTGGCAGCGTTGGGGCTTGCGCGGGCTGCGGGGCGCCCTGAGCCGCGAATACGAGATTCGCAAACTGTTGGGGCCCGAACGCACGGTCGGCGTCACGCTGATCACAGGTACCAAGGCGGGCGAGCTCGTGGCGAAGACCCAGGGAGACAGATAAAAGGAATCACGATCGATGGCCCACACAGCACAACGAGCACACATTGAGCCGGAACGCCTGCATGCAATCCAGTCGGGGTTGCGCGAGCGGGGTCTGGACGGCTGGCTTCTCTACGACTATCACGCTACCAACCCCATCGCGGGTCGCATACTGGGCCTGCCGCAGCCGCTGAGTCGCCGATACTTCGTCCTGGTCCCCGCCGAGGGACAACCGGTAGCGGTCGCCCACACGTTGGAACGTCCACCGTGGAGCGAGTGGCCGGGCACGGTCCGCGTGTACTTCACGTGGCAGGAGCTCGAGGCGACCCTGGGCCAGCTGCTGAAGTCGGGCCAGCGCATCGCGCTCGAATACTCCGACACCGACAGGATTCCACAGCTCGACCGCGTGCCGGCGGGCGTCCTCGACATCGTGAAGCGGGCGGGTGCCGAACCGGCGGAGTCCGGCGAACTCGTCACGCTGTTCGCCGCCACCTGGTCAGCCGCTGAGCTGGAGAGCCACCGACGTACCGCGCGGATCCTGGCGACAGTAGCGGCCCGTGGGTTTCAGCAGGCCGCAGGAGCCGTGCGGGCAGGAAGCGGGCTGAGCGAGTGGGGGCTCAAGGAGTCGATCCTGAAGCTGCTGGCCGCGGAGGGATTGGTGGAAGCCGACACGATCGTCGCCGTCGGTCCCAACGCGGCGAACGGTCACTACGAGCCAACCCCAAAGACCGCCGCTCCGATCGTGGTCGACCAGGTGCTGCTTATCGACCTCTGGGCCCGTGAGGAGGGATCGGTTTTCGCCGATCAGACCTGGATGAGTTTCATGGGGACAGAGGTACCCGAGCCGGTGCAACAGATCTGGCGCACAGTCTACGAGGCTCGCAGCGCCGCGTTGAAGTACCTGGAGGATCATCACGCCGACACGACGCAGCCGCTGCGCGGGTGCGATGTGGACGCAGCCTGCCGTGGCGTTATCGAGAAAGCTGGATTCGGGGAGTATTTCAATCATCGGACCGGCCACTCGATAGACGGAGACGTGCACGGCCTCGGGCCCAACATAGACGGCGTGGAGACGCGCGATGAACGCCGTTTGCTCCCAGGCATCGGGTTCTCCATCGAGCCGGGCATCTATCTGGCGGGCGAGTTCGGCGTACGCTCGGAGGTCAACGTGTATATGGGTGCGGACGGGCCCGAGGTGACTACGCCCAAGCCGCAGACCGAGATTTATGCGCTGTTGAGCGACGGATGGCAGACGTCGAGCAACCTGTAGCGGCAATCGACCAAGAGGTCGAACCGGAGCTGATCGAGGAGCCTGAGCCGCAGGGGCTTCTTCTCCACGGCGTCGTGCGGGCCCGTGGGCACGAACGGGCGTTGGCCAAGCTCGCAGTCGCACCCGGTGAGGAACTGGTCGAGCACGAGGGGCTAGCGGCTCTCGTTCGCGCGGTTCCCTATCGTCTACCCGAGTGGGACCAGGAGCTGATCCGCAAGCACAGCAGCACCATCGAGCGTGCGATGCGTCGTGTAACCATCGTGCCAGCCCCGTACGGCATCGTCTTCCGCGGGCCCGAGCAAGTCATCGAGTTCCTAGACGACCAGCACGTTGCCCTGGATGAGGCGCTGTCGTTCCTGGACGGCGCGTTCGAGATGCGGCTCCACATCCAGCCGTCAGGGCAGAGCCCCTACTTGGGCGAGGGCGAGCAGGCCGATAGCGCCGCGAGCCTCTACACGGCGCTGCGCCGCCGCTCGCGCGCCGCGTTCACGTTCCCGCCGACAGGCCGGCGAATCCTGTCCGCGGCTTTCCTGGTCAGCCGGGCCGACTGGGTCAGTTTCGTCGAGTACACCGACGAAATCGACGCCAATCACCCGGAGTTCCGCTTCGACCTAACGGGGCCCTGGCCGCCCTACGATTTTGTCAGAATCGCCTTCCTCCCTCGGGAAAGGCTGGGCGAGTAAAGACGTACCTTCCATACGTGCTTGATCATGAAACTCGACTACGAGGTCATCACACTCAGGACCAAGTATCCCTTCACCATTGCGCGGCGTAGGCAGAAGGAGGACTACGCGGTCTGGGTGCGCCTGCACGATGAAGACGATCTGACAGGCTGGGGTGAAGCGAATCCGAGCAGTCACTACGGCGAGACCCCCGAGACGGTCTGCGCCGCCCTCGAGGCATACCGGCCAGCCGTGGAGTCGGCGAGCGACCCGTTCGCCGTCCAGGAGATCGAGGCGGCGTGCGAGGGCGACTTGCGCGGGAACGCATCCACCCGTGCAGCGATCTCCGCGGCGCTGTACGACCTGATGGGCAAACGCCTGGGCATGCCGGTGCACCGGCTGTTGGGCCTGGATCCCAGCCGGGCCCCGCTCACCAGCTTCACCATCGGTATCGACGAGCCCGAAGTCGTCCGCCAGAAGGTGCGCGAAGCCACCGAGTACCCGATCCTGAAGATCAAGGTGGGCACCGAGTGGGATGAAGAACTTTTGTCGATCGTTCGCGAAGAGGCGCCAGAAGCGCGTATCCGCGTGGACGCCAACACGGCGTGGCAGCCGAGAGAGGCAGTGGCGCGAATAGAGCAGCTGCACCAATTCGATATCGAGTTCGTCGAGCAACCGGTCGCGGCCCACGATATCGATGGCCTGCGCTTCGTCCGCGAGCGCTCGGCATTGCCCATCATCGCCGACGAATCGTGCCTGATCGCTGCCGACATCCCGGGACTCGCCGGCGCCGTGGACGGCATCAACATCAAGCTGGCCAAGTGCGGGGGCCCCAGCGAGGCGCTACGGATGGTCCACACGGCTCGCGCCCACAACTTGAGCGTCATGCTCGGCTGCATGGTGGCCACATCGCTGGGGATCGCCGCCGCGGCACACCTGGCACCCCTGGTCGATTACGCCGACCTGGACGGCGCTGCCCTTCTCGCTGAGGACCCGTTCGACGGGCTCAGCATCGCACGCGGCCGCATCCGGCTGAGCGCTGAGCCCGGGCTCGGCGTCACCCGGCGGTGAAGGCGACGACCCTCTGTCTAGCTGCCGTTCTGCAGGCGCTGGCCGCTCTCCTGCTCGCAAAGGTGGATGCCGCCGCCCAGTTTGACCCCCGGGATGCGATCGGGCAGTCCTACCGGGTCGAGCCATCGAACAGCGTGGAGCGGTTCTTCAACGCGGTGCTCATCGAGCGCGTAGCACCGCACGCGACCGTCATACCACCGCCCCTTGAACCTCTGGCAGTCGGCGCTTCGCTCAGGGCGCTAACCGGCCAGATCCACGAGCTGCCCGAGCGTCAGCGGCTGTACTTCGCGGCGGTGGATGCCCGCGGTGTTGTCCGCCT
>JBDHKG010000075.1:0-16671 GCA_039586495.1 Gemmatimonadota bacterium
AAGATGAGCAGCAGTATCAGGGACGGTGAAACGAAGGCCCAGGCCGTGATCGTCTCGCGGTATGCCATGGCGCTGCCGGCAGTCTGTGCCAGGCTCGCAAAGATCAGCACCGCGACGGCGAAGAGGCCGTAGAGACCGGCCAGCCAGAAGAGCGCCGCCTTGCGCGAATCCTCCAGCGGTGAACTCAGCAAGACCAGGCGAGTCCCTCCGGGCAGTTCCACGGTGTAGTAGGCCAGCCTTCGCTCACCTGCTTGTACTCGTCCCGCCGCCCCCCGGAGTTCCGCGAGGGACATCGCCGAGAGTTCGATGCCGTGCGCTGCGACCAGCGAATCGTCCGCGATCACGGCGACGGCGGCGCCGCTCAGTCGGGCGAGCCGTTCGACCGAGAGCGTCTCAGGGGTGGCCATCGTCTCCGTTGTGCGGGCCCCAAGCTGGAGAGCCGCATCGCTGGCTCGTGCCGAGGAGCGTGCGTCCGAGCTGGCAAGCCAGGCGGCGGCCAGGGCGGGTGGCACGAGGGCGAGAGCGATGCCGCGACGCAGTCGGCGCGGGTCGAACTCCTGGGTCGGCCCGGCCGTGACACGCCACAGCACGATCACGCTGAGCAGGGCTCCCAGAATCAGCGCGGCCAGCGGCCCGGGCGGCAGCGAGGGGAGTGAGGGCGCGGCATCGCTGGGCTGCACCAGCAGCGCGCCGGTCAACTCCCAATCGTCGAAGTCCTTGACCGGCGCGGCGGTCATCTGGGTGCCGGCCAGTCGTGTGCTCAGCGCCCGGTCGAAACTGGCCAGCGAGTCCGACAACGCAGGGGGAATCGCCTCGGGCCAGCCGTCCCTGCTGGCGAGTGCGAGTGTGTCTCGGTGATAGAGAGCCAACTCGTAGCCCGTTGCAGCGGTGAAGCGCTCGAGCAGCTCGGGTTGCAGCCGCAGCACGGCGACGGCGACTCGACCTTCGCCGGGCACGTAGGCGAGCCAGAGCGCTTGGCCGGCGAGGCAGACGAGGTCCGCCACGGTCTGGCCGCGCCGGGCAGTCGCCAACATCGCGTCCGTCAATTTGCCGGCGAAGCTCAGAGGGACCGGCGTCGTGTCCGGAAAGGTCGCGATCAGCTGATCGGAGGCGCTGTAGATCGCGACTCGCTCGATGCCGAGGGCTGAGGCGCGGCGGGCGAGTTGCTCGGGTGTGAGGCGCAGCTGTGCCGTGACCTGCTCGCGGTGCAGTCGCAGATACTCCACCGCCCGCCCGGCGGCGTGCCGGCCGAGTTCCGGCTCGAGGGCCGCGCGACTCCAGCGCGCCACATAGAGGCCGCCGGCTGCGAAGACGAGCGCTGGCAGGGCGATCAGCAGCAGGAAAGCGCGGCGCAGGCGGCTCATAGCGGCGCCTCAGCGTGCGCTGGCAGGAGTCGCGAGGATCGCGTCGATGCGGCGGGCCACATCGGTGGTGACCTCGTGCAGCGGCTCGTTCGCGAAGATCACGCGATCGAAGATATCGGGAAGGTGGACCTCCACGTGTGCCCAGTCCTCCACGGTCGAGCCCCAAGACATGCGCCCGTGGCGCGCGGCGAACAGGAACGCATCCTCCAGGCCGTAGCGATCGGTCGCCGCGGTCTCCTCGTGTACGGCCCGCAGTGATGGGATGGCGAGGCCGTACTCCGCGCGCATGCGCTGAGCTTCCGCTGAGGAGAGGTGGGCCGCCAGCTCGACCGCCAGCTTCTTATGCCGCGTGTTGTAGGGGACCGCCCAGCCGGCGGCGTAGATCACCGTGATCGGCTCGTGGTCGCCGAAGCGTGGGAGCGGTGCCACCGCGACGCGCACACGCCCTTCGTCGATGTAGCGTCGAATGTTCGGCAGCCACCAGTGCCCGATCGTCACCATCCCGATGCGCCCGGTCAGGAAGTAGTTCCGCTGAATCGCCGATTCCAGGCGCTGCACATCTACGCTGGGCACCACCCGGTGGACGGTGACCAGGTCGGTGAGGAACTTGATCGCCCGCTCGCTCTCCGGGCTGTTCAAGTAACCGCTGGCGCGTCTGCCGTCGGGGCTCAGCACGTCGCCGCCGGCGGCCCATACCCAGGGCTGCCAGAGGTAGAAGACGCGGCGCACCAGCGTGCCGAAGCTCTCGTTACGGCCGTCGCCATCCAGGTCGCGGGTCAGCTGCCGAGCGATGCGCAGGAAGTCGTCCCAGCTCCAGTCGTACGCCGGGAGCGGGACCCCGGCCTCCTCGAAGAGATCGACGTTCAGGTAGACGACGATGGGGTTGAAGTCTTTCGGGAAGGCGTAGAGACCGCCGGGCCGGCGGAAGATCCCCAGCACCTCTGGATAGTAGGCGGAGGTATCAACGCCGACGCGGTCGAGGTAAGCGGCCACGTTGACCAGCAGCCCGCGCGCGATGAAGGGCGCGGCGCCGTAGGAGCCGTTGTCCAGCAACGCCACGTCAGGCGGTGTGCCCGCTACGATCGAGGTGAGGAGTCGCTCACGGTAGTTGGAGCTGATCGACTCGTACTCGATGCGTATGGCGGGATGCTGCTCCAGGAAACGGTCGAGGATGCGCTCCTCGATGGCGCGTTCTTCTGGCCCGGCCCAGGCCATCACACGCAGGACCGTGTCCTGGCCAGCAGCGGCGGCGAGCAGCCAGCAGCGTTTCATGGCCCGAGACGCTCGCCGGTATCGCTGCGGAAGATGTGCACCTTGCCGGGCGGGATCTCCACCGCCACCCGCTCATCCACCTTGACCTGGGTGTCAGCGGGCGCGCGGGCGACCACGCGCGTTGCGTCACCGCTCGCCAGGTGGATGTACATCTCGCTGCCAACGGGCTCGACGACACGCACGACGGCGCTGAAGGTGCCGCGGTCGGAGAGCCGGAGGTCTTCCGGGCGTACACCGAGCGTCGCGGGCCCGGCGGGTGGTGCGCCCGTGCAGGGCACACTGAGCTCGAAGGTCTTCGCGCGAAACACCCAGCCGTTGTCGGCGCTGGCCAGGTCACCCTCGAACAGGTTGATGGCCGGCGAGCCGATGAAGCCCGCGACGAAGAGATTGGCCGGCTTGCGGTAGACCTCGAGGGGCTCGGCACATTGCTGCAATCGGCCTTCGTTCATGACGGCGATCCGCTGACCCATCGTCATTGCCTCGACCTGGTCGTGGGTGACATAGAGGATCGTCGCGCCCAGACGCCGGTGCAGCTGTGAGAGCTCGGCCCGCATCTCGACTCTGAGGCTGGCGTCGAGGTTGGAAAGCGGCTCGTCGAACAGGAAGGCCTGCGGGTGTCGGACGATGGCGCGCCCCAGCGCGGTGCGCTGCCGCTGGCCGCCGGATAGCTGGCTGGGCTTGCGGTGAAACAGCGCGCCGATCCCGAGGATGTCCGCCGCATCCCTCACGCGCGCCTCGATCTCACGCTTGTTGAAGCGCCGCACCTGGAGGCCGAACGCCATGTTCTCGTAGACCGTCATGTGCGGGTAGAGCGCGTAGTTCTGGAAGACCATGGCGATGTCGCGGTCCTTGGGCGGCACGTCGGTGACATCGCGATCGCCGATGAGGATCGAGCCGCGAGTCGGTCGCTCGAGGCCGGCTACCAACCTGAGTGCCGTGGTCTTTCCGGAGCCAGAGGGTCCGACCAGCACGACGAACTCGCCGTTGGCCACCTCGAGGTTGAGGTCGGCGACGGCGATGGTGTCCTCGAACTCCTTGGTGAGATCGCGCAGGCTGACGTGGGCCATAGTCGACTACAAATGAAGTTTCAGGGTTCGCGCACGCAACGATAGCCGTGACGCGGGTTGCCCCACGACTTGGGCTGTGAGTTGAACGCGCCGTTGTAGCTCACGTAGTAAGCTCTGTCCTTATCATATTCGTCCGCTGACCAGTAGTAGATCGGCGGCCCGTCCGGCGCCCAGAGTGGCGTCTCCTTGTCGGGCCTGCGCGCGCAGTCGGCCCGGCCCAGCAGGGCGCTGTGGGTGGCCTCGTCCCGGGCGCATGAGGCGTTCCTACCATCGCTGCTGAGCGAGCGAACGATCTCGTCGGTAGTGGGCATGCGCCAGATGTCTTGGCGCTCGGCCATGAGCCTGGTGCCGTCGGCACTCAGGTAGCGGCAGAGATCAGTCGCCTGCATGTGTTCATGTGTGGCGTGTCGATCCTCGTATCCCGGCTTGTCGTCGAAGCCTACAGGTGGCAGGCCGTAGAGCGCGATGTGGTCCCAGGAAGGGTAGCCGCCCCAGGGCTGCTTCCAGTTCCAGCCCGGGCCCTCGGGGGCCCAGACGAGCGTCACGCCGTTCCCTTCGATCAAGGTCGTGCCTCTGGCGCCATCGTCCTGACGGGTGAGGAGGATCGGCAACCAGTGCACCGACCAGCCGATCAGCACCAGCAGGGGTAGACCAACGGCGACGACATAGCGGGCGTTGCATCGCAGCCAGGGGCCAGGTGGCGTCCAGCCTTCCGCGCCTCGTCGGCGGCGATGGCGGGCCTCGAGTAGGAACAGCACGCCGATGATCAGGAGGATTCCGCTGACGGGGAAGAGTGCGAGCAGCTGGCCGAACTCGGCGCCGGCCCGAATGCGCGGTCCCAGCCACCAGGCGGTGAACGCGCCGCCGATCACAATGATCAGCCAGCCGCCCAGACGGGGCCAGGTCAGCGCGATGAGGGCCAGGGCCAGACACACACTGCCGGGGATGAGATACGGCAGCCGATTGTACCACGCTCCCCACCAGCCCTCATAGTACATCTCGCCCACGCTCCAGAAGGTCCAGAGGACGGTCACGAGGACGATCAGAGCGGTGGCGACGTATCCGGGCAGCTTACGCCCGAGTTCTTTGCGGTCCGGGAGGAAGGTGGGGAACTGGATCAAGGGGACCCTCCGGCGCCCGAGCCCTGGGACTTGACACGAGGAGCACGGTGACCTCGACGGAAGGATACGTCATCACCTTAAGGGCGGGCAATTCAAGCGGGGGAATGAAGGGCCTACGCCCACTCGCTCGGCACGCCCAGCGCGATCGTCCACCGGCGCTGCGAGAACTGATGTACGGCTCGGCGATCTAGACCACGAACGCGGCGAGTATCGTATACACGATACCACCGAGTATCGCCGCGGTGAGAGCGAGCGGGATCTGTGTGTACACGTGATCCATCAGGTCCGAGCCGGTGGCCAGTGACGAGAGGATCGTGGTGTCGGAGATAGGCGAGCACTGGTCGCCGAACACGCTGCCGCCGAGCACAGCGCCGAAGCAAAGCTTCATGAACATGGGGTCCGGGTGGATCGCCCAGGCCAGGGGCATCGCGACGGGGAAGAAGACGGCGTAGGTGCCCCAGGATGTGCCGGTGGAGAACGCGATCACCATGCAGAGGGCAAGGAAGAGGGCGGGCACGATGACCGGGCTGAGCAGTCCGGCGGTCACCTCGATGATGTAGGCGGCCGTGCCCACGGCGCTGGCGACCTCTTTCAGCGTCACGGCGAGCGCCAGAATGATGGCGCCGATGGTAACGCCCTTGCAGCCGTCGATGACAGCGCTGATAACCGTCTTCAGCGTCATCCCCTTGACGAGTGCGATGCCGACGCCGGCCAACACGGCGAGAATGAACGCCTCGGCGATGTAGAGGGGCGGATCCTCGGAGCCGAGGATGAAGAAGGCGTAGCTGTAAGGGATGACGGCGACACCCAGCAGTACCCCCATCGGTCCGAAGAAATCGATCTTGCCGCTGTGGTAGCCTTCCACCACTTGCACCACGGTGAGCTCGTCGGCGGTCAGCGGGTCGGCGCCGGGCCGGTTGAGGGTTCCTGTCTCGCGCGCGCGTTTGATCGCGTTCGACATCTTGCGGCCGACGACCAGCGGCACGTTTCCCCACAGCTTGCCCGGCATGAAGGGCATCTGCTCGATGGAGAAGAGTAAGGTGAAGAGGATCGCGAAGATCGCGTAGTAGTTGAACGGCAGCGCCTTGAAGAAGAAGCCCATGCCCTCGCCCTGGGTGCTGAAGATCGGCACGGTACCGGCGACCAGCCCGCCGACATAGATAGGCCAGACGTTAAACGGGATGAGCGTGGCGGCGGGCGATGCCGTCGAGTCCACGATGTACGAGAGCTCCTCATGGGATACGCGATGCTTATCGCTCACCGGCCGCACCGTGGTGCCGGTGAGCACGGTGCTGATCGTGCCGCCCTGATGGAAGACGAGCCCCATGAGCCAGGTGAAGAACTTGGCCGAACGCGGACCGACGACGATGAGGCGGCCTGCCCACTCGGCGAACACCTGAGCGCCCCCGGTTCGTGTCCATAGTCCGATCAGGCCGCCGAGCGCCCAGAGGTAGACGAGGAGGATCAGCCCGTACTGCTCGCTGCCGATGGAGGGGATGAGGAAGTGCTGCACGATGTTCAGCCTGCCGCTGATCACGCCGCCGAGTGCGACGCCAATGAACAGCGAGCTGACCACCTCCCGGGTGGCGAAGGCGAGGATGATGGCCACCGCCGGGGGTAGGACCGACCAGAAGCCGTAGTGCTCGCCGTGCTGCGGAAAACGCCCAGTCGCGGCGATCCCGGCGACGAGGATGAGGCCGCTAACCAGCAGTACGATTCTGCGCCTGTTCAAGCTCGTGCCTCCCGCGGTTCTAGTTGCCGTCGGCGACCCAGATCCTTACGGGCTGGAAGCCTTCCACTTCCAGTAGATACTCGGCGGACTCCTCACGTATCTCGAAGGCCAACCGCAAGCTGAGGGCGGTGGAGGCGCCGGCTTGCGGCTGCGTAACGCTGATCGTGCTGATCGCCTCGCTGGCCAGGGCGTCGCGGCCGAAGATCTCGGTGATCGTCCCGGCCGGTGCACGAATCGTATCGCCGGGTGTGAGCAGCCGGACGTCGCCCAGCGGGTCCAGCTGAAAGCTGCGTACCGTCCGCGCTCGGAGGGCCGCCTCGTCGGGCCGGAAGCTCAAAGCGACCTCGAGATAGCGTCCGCTCTCGGGCGCCACACCACTGATATCGGCGCGTGGCTCGGCGCGCAGCACGCGCATCTCCCAGCCGTGCGGTCCCGGTACCGACTCTCCCACCAGGTAGAACTCGAAGAGATCGGCACCGCCGAACTTCAGGTACCTGTCAAACCAGCGGAGCTGGCGGAAGAACAGGTCGCTGAGCTCGTGTGGCTGGAAGCGCGGGAGCTCGACGTACTCGACCTGGCGTCTCAGGTCGTGCAGTGCCCGGTACAACTGGCCGGACTGCGATACGAGCGTCGTCGGGCTCTCGCCGCGCTGAACGATGAGTAGCGGTGTTTGGACGCTACGGATGAGCCTGAGGGGCAGAGCCTCTTGCCCCATCTCGATCCAGCCCTCGGCCCGTAGCGACTCCTCCGCGGTCAAGGATGGGCCTGTGGTCCGGGAGGGAGGAGATAGCCCGCCGAACAGGGCGATGGCTGCCCTGAACCTGGGCGTTTGCGCGAGCGTCCAGCTTGTCAGATAGGCGCCGTACCCGCTTCCGTAGATGGCGATCCGGGTGGGATCCGTTACGCCCGTGGCGATCAGGTGGTCGATCCCGGCCATGAGATCGATCAGCTCGCCGCCCGCCAGATCCGTCCGTCTCGCGGTGGCGAAGTCCTCGCCGTAGCCGGGGCTGCCTCGCGGGTTGGGCGCCAGCACGGCGTAGCCCTCGGCGGCGAAGAGCTGGTAGGCCCCGGCCTGATCCAGGACGTTACGCACCCGGTTCCAACGATCCCCGCCGAGGTTCACCAGCAGCGGGTAGCGCTGCCGCTGCTCGTAATCGGCGGGATAGACCAACAGCCCCTCGACAGCCAGTCCATCGGGGGCCGTCCAGCGGATGATCTCCTGTCGACCCAGCCTCCAGGTCGCGACGTGAGCGTTGAGCTGTGTCAGCTGTTCGATCCGGGTACCGCTCAGGCTGTACAGCTCGTGCCCCTCCGTCGCCGAGCTGCGGACGGCGTAGATGGCAGCGCCGATGGGCGCTGCGTCGAAGGGGCCGTAGTTGTAGTTGCCGCTGGTGAGTTGCGCGATTGCGCCGTTCCCCCGCACCGCGAACAGGTGTGTGTAGGTGCCAACCGCCGCCGTGAACAGCAGGTCGCCACCTGGGGGCCAGGCGTGCTCGATGACCGTGCGGTCGAAGGCGTCGGTGAGGCTGCGCGGGGAACCGCCGCTCGCCGCGACGCTGAAGAGTTCGGTGTGCGAGCGCGGGTGTCTCGGGTTGTGGGGTGCCCGGAACGCGATGGTGCGGCTGTCCGCCGACCAGACCGGTGCGACCTCAGGGCCGGGTCGAGCCGTCAGCCGGCGGGTCCTGCGGGACTGGAGGTCGAGCACCCGCAGATCGTAGTTGAGGTCGCCACTCGCCCCCGTGCCGTTGGTGCTGTAGACGATGGAGCGGCCGTCGGGACTCACCGCCAACTCCCGAATACCCGGATCACCGCCCCAGACGTGCGCTGCCGTGCCACCCGGTACCTCGACGCTCCAGATCTCCCGGGCGCCGCTCGCCTGGTTGACGGTGAGGGCGAAGACGGCGCCGTCGGGTGCCCAGTCGTAGTCGATGACGCCGCCCGGGAGCCGGCTGATCTGGACGGGCTCGCCGCCGGTGAGCTGCTGGACGGCCCAGACCTGCTGTCTCGCAGCCGACGGTGAGTCGGCGGCTTCGCTGGCCGCGAGAAACGACAGCCAGGCACCGGCGGGCGACCACCTGGGGGCATTGATGTACCGGGAACTCGGTGGTACGGCCGTCCTCCGCCGATCGATCTGCCAGACGTAGAGGGCGGTCTGGTATTCGTCGGCATTCAGGTCGGCTTGCGTCACGGTGAACGCTGCCGAACCGCCATCCGGCGACACCTGGATCTCGTGCAGCCGCTTGAGTTTCGCGTACTCCCCGACAGTGACGGGCAGCTGCGGCGTTTGCGCGCCCTGAGTGGCGATCAGCAGTAAGAGGTGAAGGAGATACATCCTCGGTTCGCGTTACCTCCAGCCTGAGACGACCGCGGTGTGGCCGGGCGGGAAATTGGGATCAGGTCGGGAGGGGCACAAGGTGTATGGGGGGAGTTCAGGTGAGCAACAGCCAGGCTACGGCAACCACCGCCCAAAGCGTGAAGGCGGCCGCGCCATACATGATGGCGTTCTGCCAGGTGAAGATCCGCCGGGGGCCCCGCGGCTCCGGCAGGATCTCTGTGCTCGGAGGTTCACCGAGACCGCCCCTCGCGTCGGGCGTGGCTCTGGAGCCCGGGCGCGTCAGCGCCGGCATACCCTCCTGGACGTACGCCGTAATGAGAACTATGGGCAGGCCGATGATCAGTAGAGCAAGGGCGAACACGGTGAACCAGCTCGGCAGGCTCCGGGTGGCTATGAGCGTCTGGATGACCTGGAAAATGAGAACCGCGACCACCAGGTACATGACGAGCACCTGCCAGAGCCAACGCCGGTGGATTTCGCGCAGTAATTGTCCGAGAGCTTTCACGAACCTCCTCGACGGTGGTCTGCTTGAGGGTGCGAGGCTCCGGTGGGGCTAACGGGGACTCGAACACTACAAGATGCAAAGCCCGCGTGCGAGGATCAACGATCTCGCGATTCTGGCTACGGTGCCAGAGATCCATCGTAGCTGAAGATGAACTCGAGGAACCTCGATACCTCGACTATGTCCTTGCCCACGAAGCGGATGCTGTGGGAGTCGGTCCGCTCGACGATGGGCAGCAGGCTGAGCACCTGCGAGGGCCGATAGTTCTTGAAGCGCAGGTCCAAGGTGATCGGTGTATCCAGCCGGTAGGGCTTGAAGTCGGCGATGCGCTCGACCGCTCGCTCGGCTTTCTCGCGGATGAGATCGTAGGCGACCTCCGGCATGAGCGTCCGCGCCGAGTGGTAGCTGATCGGCCACTTCACGACAGCGCCCTCGATGTCGCCGAGCAGCGACTGAGCCTCGTGGACACAGGCGGCATCGCCGGAGATCAAGATCGCGGGCACACCGAAATGGCCGGCGATGGCCGCGTTGACACCGGCCTCTGGCATCGAGATGCCGTTCAGACTGAAGTCGGCGACTCGCCCGCTGGAGAAGGTGTGGGCACGCACGCCCTCGGGGTTGGCGGTGCTGGTGTGGTAGCCGATGAAGATGGCGGCATCGAAGGTCGAGTCGATGCCCTCCATCATCATCAGCGGGCGTGGCCACGACCGCACCAGCGTGACGTCCTCAGGGAGCCTCTCGAGCAGCAGGTTCTGCCCGTTGCCGTGCGAGTCGCTGATGACGATCTCGGAGGCGCCCGCAGCCCGAGCGCCCTCGATGGCGGCGTTCACCTCGCCGGTCATCCATTCGCGGGCCTTCGCGTACTCGAATCCGGATGGGCCCACATGCTGGTCGCTCACGACGCCGACGACCCCCTCAATGTCCACCGAGATGTAGATCTTCAGCGTCTCCTGCCCGCTGGCTGCGTGGCTGGCCAGCAGCAAGATCGCGACGGAGAATTGGAGAGCGTTCGGTCTCATCGGCTTCCTCGCTGGCTGTTCTGGCTAGCTGTCGTTCTTCCTTTGCCTGTCTGCCGGAGTCGCTTCGGGCGGCGCCTAACGAACGTGCCCGGTCAAGCTAGGTGTCTGGCCGCCGGACGACCAGGCGGACCGCGTTCCAGGCCGGCCCGTCGGTAGGACGACTTCCGATACAGAATCGTTACAGAACGGTTACCTCACATTCTCACGGTAGCGCTAGCTTCTGCGATCGAAGACGAGCGACGCAAGCAGAGGGGATCGTAGCGATGAGTCGGCAGCTAGCTGGGGGTCGAGAGGCTCATCCCGCACTCCCACTCATCCTCGCGCTGGTAGCCGGCTGTGCTGGCGGTGGTGAGGGGGGCGAAGGTGAGCTGCGGGGCGCCGTGCACATCGGCGGCTCGAGCACGGTGTATCCGATCACCGAAGCGGTCGTGGAGGAGTTCCAGGCCGCGAATCGCGGTGTGCGAGTGGCGGTAGGTGTTTCGGGCACGGGTGGTGGTCGAGGAGCTGATGCAGGAGCTCAAGGAGAACTACACGATCGTCATCGTGACCCACAACATGCAGCAGGCGGCCCGGGTGGCGGACTACACCGCATTCATGAACCTGGGTCAGCTCATAGAGTATGGTCTTACCCAGAAGATCTTCACCAGCCCGGACGACGATCGTACCGAGGCGTACATCACGGGCCGGTTCGGCTAAGAGGTAACAGGATGGCGCGCACACACTTCGAACAGAAGCTTGACGAGTTGACGGGGCGCCTGGTCGCCATGTCCCGCTTGATCGAGGGTCTCATCGAGACGTCACTCGAGGCTGTACACGAACGCGATGTAAGCAAGGTCGAGGCCGTAGTCATGGGTGACCGCGAGATCGATGCGACGGAGGTCGAGATCGAGGAGGCGTGTGTCGAGCTGCTGGCGCTGCAACAGCCGATGGCCAGTGATCTGCGCCGATTGATCGCGATCCTCAAGATCAATAACGATCTGGAGCGGATCGGCGACCATGCGGTGAATATCGCGGAGACTGCTCAACGGCTGGTCGAGCGGAACAGTGATTGGACCCTGCCGATTGAGTTGTCGGAAGCTGCCGGGATCGCACAGGGCATGCTACGCGATGTGCTCGATGCGTTCGTGCAACATGATGCTGACAAGGCCCAGGCCGTGCTGATGCGCGACGACCGGGTCGACCAGTTGCACGAATCACATCTGCGGTCGGCGATAACCCTGATGATGGAGTCACCGGCGGAGATTGGCACGGCATTGTCATTCATCCTGATCGGCCGCAATATCGAGCGGGTTGCCGACCTGGCGTGCAACGTCGGTGAGGATGTCGTCTATCTGGTCAAAGGCAAGACGATTCGCCATCCCAAGGTACTGCATCGTTAGAGAGCGGTTGACGGTCTCATTGGTGGGACACAGCCGGGCGATCTGGCCGGCTGTTCAACTTCGGAGGCGGCAATGTTGCAGTTCGAGCTGAGCACTATCCTCTCGATCGCGATCCCCGTCGGGATCGCGCTGTTGGGGCTCTTGTTGGGCACCGTGGTTCGTAGGACGGTCGTCATGCGGCTCAGTAGAGTCGCTGTGGAGACCCGCTCGGTGGTTGACGACATCGTACTGGCCGCGGTACGTGGACCGGTGGTCGTCTGGTTCTTCGTCGCGGGCCTCTACGCCGCGCTCCAAGTCGTTACGGTCTCGCCGGCTCTGACCGGGCTCATACAGCGGATCCTACTTATACTGGTGATCCTCTCGATCACCTGGGCGGTTGCGAGGATAGCCGGAGCGCTCGTGGAGGTGGCCGCGAGGCGCGCGCCCGAGGCCCTGCCTGGGGCTACGCTGGTCACCAACCTCGCTCGGCTGGGTGTTCTGGCAGTGGGGCTCTTGGTGATCCTCCAGACTCTCGGGATCTCCGTCGCGCCGGTCATAACCGCCCTGGGTGTCGGCGGCCTGGCCGTGGCGCTGGCATTGCAGGACACGCTGGCGAATCTGTTTGCCGGCGTGCATATCCTGGCGTCGCGACAGGTGAGGCCAGGCGACTATGTGAAGCTGGCGTCCGGCGAGGAAGGGTACGTCACGGACGTGACGTGGCGGCAGACGACGATCAGACAATTGCCGAACAACATCATCATCGTGCCGAACTCTCAGATCGCTTCCACGATCACCACGAACTACCACCTACCGGGGCCGGAGATGTCGGTGCTGGTTTCGGTGGGTGTGCACTACGACAGCGACCTGGAGCACGTGGAGCGAGTGACGATCGAGGTGGCCAAGGAGGTGCTGCAGCAGGTCGAGGGCGGTGTGGCGGAGTTCGAGCCGTTCATCCGCTATCACACGTTCGGCGATTCCAGCATCAACTTCAGTGTGATTCTGCGTGCCAAGGAGTACGTGAACCAGTACTTGCTCAAGCACGAGTTCATCAAACGGCTTCATCGACGGTACGAGCAGGAAGGGATCGTGATCCCGTTCCCGATTCGTACCGTGTACATGGCGAATGACGCCGCTGAGACGCAGGCGAGTTAGGCGGTGGTGGAGACGAAGGGGCTCAGAAGGTCAGGCCGGTGGCAGTGACCTCGGTCGCAAGGCCCTCCATCGATTCGTAAGCGTACGGCGTACCCAGATCGATGGCGCGTGGCGCATGCCAGTCGTAGGGGTTGCCGGCGGTCTCGATGTGGAGGGTGCCGAGGCCAAGCCGACGCTGGAAAGGCGACTGTCGGAGATGTAGCGCCTGGACCCTGCGGATGGGTACGATGTAAGTTCGTCGATTCCACAGGCCCTCACGCACCAGCACGTAGTCGCCGTAACGCGCGTGGCCCAGGTGCCGGTAATGCGCGGCGGCGAGAAACCACGCCGGAACCAGTGCAACCAGCAGCACGAGAGCCCCTTGACCCTGCCAGACCGCCAGCAGCCCGCTAGCCAGGATGACCGCTAACGCCCTGCGGATGAAGAGTCGGCGCCGAGCCCGTGGATGCGATGGGCGCCAGTCCACGCTCTCCCAGTCGAAACTCGGATAGACGGCGGTCAGGTAGCTCGGGATCTCTCGCGCCTGAGTGATCGGGGCAAGGGTCTCCATCCGCTCTTCGGATTTCATCTGCGGCCCATATCCGGCAGTCTGTACGCGCAGCGAGGCCAGCCCCAACCAGCGGCGCAGGATCGACTCCTCGATCTGAACGTTCTGCACGCGGCTGCGGCGGAAGCCCTTCTCACGGCGCGTGAACAGGCCATAGCTGACCTGCAGCTGGCCGCCGCTCTGCCTCAGCGAGAAGTCGAAGTAGCGGATGACGCTGAGCACGACCGAGATCGCCCAGCCGGCCAGGGCGAAGAACAGCATCAACACGACCAATCCGGTCAGAAAAGACTGTAGATCGTGCTCTGCCGCCTGGACGAGGCTGTTCACCGCGTCGCCCGGCTCGACCAGCTCGGGCGGCAGAAGGCGCTGCAGGAGCCAGTCGGTGGGTACGAGGTCGAACAGGTAGTCGCCGCCGAGCAGGAGTCCCACTAACAGGCCGGCGCGGTTGGCGGTGGCGCCTGCGATCGCCAGCTCCACGGGCGTGACGCGGCGCGTGAACGTCTCGTGCTCGACGGCTTGCCCGATGGGCTCCGCCGCTGGCTCACCAACGGGTTGCGTGACGGCCTCCGCGACGGCGGCCGGTGCCTGGGGTCTGGCTCGAGCGACGAGTGTCGCTCTCAGGCGGACGCCCTCGGCTCGGCCCACGACGTGCAGAGTGGCCTCCGTCCCCCGGCCGCCGGCGGTCTCGATTCGCGCCGTGGTGACACCCAGCATCTGCTGCAGGACGCCTGCGCGCAGGTCTACGTTCTGGATGCGTGAGCGCGGGATGACGCGGCGCTGACGAAAGAGGACGCCGTGCGTGATGATCAGGCTCTCCTCGGTCAGCCGATAGCGGAAACGCAGGTAGGCCAGGGTGATCCAGGCTGCGATCACGAGGGCGACCACAAGCAGAACGGTGAGCACGGCAGCGACGCCGGTCGACGCGGCGATGGCGCCGATGACGAAGGCATAGAGGAGTTGCACCGAGCGTAGGAACGGCGTGGCGGGATGCAGCCGCTGCCAGCCCTCTCGATCCTCAGGCACGTTCATCCAGCTCCTCGAGTTGGGCAAGCTCATCGCGTAAGCGTTCGGCATCCTCGGCGGCGAGACCGGGGATCTCAGCGTCGGCGCCGCGAGTACCGGCGGTGTAGATGATCAGCGAGCTGAGGCCGAGCCAGCGCTGCAGCGGGGAGGACCGCGTGTCTACATGCTGGACACGGACCCTGGGGATGAGCGAGCGCGAGCGCCAGACGACGCCCTTCTGAATCCGCACGCGGTCGGGTTCGATCTGCCAGCGCCAGTATCGATAGCGCAGGGTGGGCCAGACGAGCGCCAACAACAGGGTCAAGGCGGCGGTCAGTCCGGTGATGAGCCCTGGCGTTAGGAGCACGACGCCCTCCGGGTTGAGGGCGGCCGCCTCAAAAGCGCCGACCAGCGCCGTCAGCACGAAAGCGGCCAAACCTCCTCCGAGCCGCCAGGCGATCGTGACGCGTGGGTGGAGTCGGTTCAACTGTCCGGGCTCAGTAGGCGCGCCCGACGATCCGGTAGCCGGCGCCCTCGACGGGCAGTAGGTAGATGCGGACCGAGCGCGGTCGTGGCGCGTCGTCTGTCGCGATCGCTCTAAGCTTGAGCACGGCCAGCTGTTTCGCTACTGCCTGGCTACGCAACTCCTGCCAGAACGCGGCGTCGCTCGGGGGCGCGGGAAGCTCCAGCTGACCCACCCCGCCAGCGGAGATCCGCGGCTCCCTCACATCCTCGGTACGAATGCGAGCTGCCGGGAAGTCGAAGCGCATCTCGTAGCGGCGTCCAGCAGCAGGGACAAGGCCTTCGGACACCGCCAGGTCACGGAAGCTGAGGACGGGACCCTGGGCGGATCCTTCTATGCTCGGCTCTTCGAGGGGCGTTACCCTGAGGTACCAGTAGGCGACGGTGAGATCTCGGCGCGCGATGATCGCGCGGGTCAGCGCGTCTGCCGCTGCCGGATCACTCAGCTGGCCCGCTGTGACAGCGGCGCGAATCTGCTCCTCGTCGAAGCTGGCCACCAGCTTGGCGCCCCAGTACCCGTCCCGAACAGTACGGTTCTGAAAGGCGGGGTTTGGGTAGTTGTTCTTCCAATTCCCAGGATCGAAGAGGTCCGCTGCATAGAAACCGATCGCAGGGTGGATCGGCGGCTGGCGATAGCGCTCCCAGCTCTTGCTGTAGAACCCGGCACTGACCCAGCGGGCGCCGATCGCAGCGAGCTCGAGGTCGTACTCGACGCCATCACGCGGTGCGTTGGGTCGGAGGGCCGCGCTGCCCAGGCTGGAGCCGAAGTCGATCAAGTAGTGGACGACGCGTTTTTGACCGCCCTCATCGACGAGGATATCCAGTGAGTTGTGCTGTTTGGTGTCGAGGTGGTTGAGCCACGCGGCCAAGACATACAGTCCTCTCAATTCACGGCGGTGCTCGTGCGGGATGGTGTCAGCCGGGTCGTCATCGCGCGTGCCCTCATAGTCGAAGGGCCCGAGTGCCCCGGATAACAGCCTAGAGGCTACTGCTCTGACGCGGCCGTCGGCACGTCTCGGGACGGGTTGCAGCAGCTCCTGGACGAACTCGTCGCCGACCGGGCTCTCGCGCCCGAGCGGATCCTCGAAGGTCAAACCTTCCGCAGCTCGGACGTTGGATGGATCGATGTACGTGACGGCGCATTCCGGCACGAAGTAACCGCTGGCGTGCAACAGCCGGCTGGTGATCACCTCAGCAGCCGACGCCAACTCAGGGTAGTCGGGCGGATCGAACTTGACCAGGTATCCGACGCCGGCCGCGTCCCGGAGCATGAAGCCCGGAGTGACGCCCTCCTTGTTGGCCCTGAACACGGTCCATGTCCCGCTGGTGTCTGGCCCCGTGCCGCCACCCGGTCCGCCTGCGACCTCGTCGCGCGTCATCCGCCGCTTGCCGTTCCTGTGGGTGAACCAGCTCGAGTTCACCACATCGTCCTCGGCGGTCGGATTGTACGCATCGACCTTCTTGCCCAGCCAGCTGCGCAGGGCGCGCGGCGGAATAAAGACGTGACTAGCCGGCCTGCGGATGCTGTATTCCAAGAAGTCCACGATCGCGTTGGGGTCACGCTCGACCGGAGCCTCGCTCAGTGCTGGCGCCTCCGGCGCCGGGCGGGCCGCCTCGCCAACGGTCAGACGGTTCTTCGAGCATGCGCCCAGGAACGCGCCGAGGGCGAGAGTAACCA
>JBDHKG010000166.1:0-3475 GCA_039586495.1 Gemmatimonadota bacterium
GCCGATATCGGTGCTGGTCTCGTGGGACCAGATCAAAGAGAAGGAGCGCGCTTACTATGCGATGCTTCTCATTCTGGTGACCGGCATCCTGGGTGTCTTCGTCGCGCTCGACCTCTTCCTGTTCTACGTCTTCTGGGAAGTCACCCTGATTCCGATGTACTTCTTGATCGGCGTGTGGGGACACGAGCGCCGGATCTATGCGGCTGTCAAATTCTTCCTGTTCACGGCGCTTGGCTCGCTGCTCATGCTGGTCGCCATCTTGGTGCTCTTCTGGCTTCACATCGACCAGTTCGGCGTCACGAGTCTGGCGTACGCGGACATGCTGAGGGTCGAGGTGCCGGGATCGCTGCAGTACTGGCTATTCGCGGCATTCGCCCTCGCTTTCGCCATCAAGGTGCCGATATTCCCCTTCCACACATGGTTGCCCGACGCACACGTGGAGGCACCGACGGCAGGCTCGGTGATTCTGGCCGCCGTCCTGCTGAAGTTGGGCGTCTACGGCTTCCTGCGGTTCGCCATCCCGTTTTTCCCGAGCGCGGCACTGAGCCATACCGTGCTCATGACCATGATGGCCTTGGCGCTGATGGGGATCATCTACACGGCGTGGGTAGCGGCCGTTCAGCCCAACCTCAAGAAGCTGATCGCCTACACGTCGGTGGCCCACCTCGGGTTCATCATGGTGGGGACATTCGCTCTCACCGGTCAGTCGGTGACGGGCGGCGTCCTGCAGATGGTCAATCACGGGCTCTCGACAGGAGCCCTGTTCATACTGGCGGGCTTCCTCTACAATCGGCGCCACACGTATGAGATCTCGGAGTACAGCGGGCTGGCCAAGGTGATACCGATGTATTCGGGTTGCCTGGTCCTCGTCGCGCTGTCGTCTATCGGATTGCCTGGCCTGAACGGCTTCGTCGGGGAGTTCCTCATTCTCATCGGCTCTTTCGGCCGGCATCCCTGGATTACGCTGCTGGCCACGACGGGCGTGATCTTCGCAGCCTACTATATGCTGCCGATGATCCGGCGTGCCGTGTGGAACGACTTGAGACATGATGAGAATCGGCAGCTGCTTGACCTTTCGCGCTTGGAGCTGGCGATCATCGTTCCGCTGCTAATCATGATCGTGCTGATCGGAGTCTATCCCAAGCCATTCATTGACCGGATTGCCGCCTCCGCGGAGTCGTTCAGCGAAGAAATCGTGCTCATCGCGGGCCAGGATGCCCGGCCGCCGCAGCCTGTGGCTGCCGGCGACTTCACCGGAAGCCGCGCGGGAGCGCAGTGAGTTTGGAGATGCAGATAGATTTCTCGAACTACCTCGACTATCTGTGGGCGTTGCTGCCGGAGACGGTTCTCGCGACGGCGGCGCTGATCCTGCTGTTGTACGACGGGTTTGCGAGAAAGAACGCCTCCGGCATTCGAGCCCTCGCATGGGCGAGCGTGGTGGCCATAGCGCTGGCCGCGGTCGCCAACGTCTGGCTGATGGGGGTCCAGGAGGTAGGGCAGACCGGGCAGATCGCGATCGACGGCTTTCGGATCTTCACCAACTTCCTGTTCCTGGGCGCAGCCGCCTTGGTAGTCCTGATCTCGTTCGACTACACGGAGCGCGAGGGGATCACGCAAGGCGAGTTCTACGCGCTCTTGCTATTTGCGGTCGTCGGGATGATGCTGTTGGCAGGTAGCCGTGACTTGATCCTCATCTTCCTCGGCTTCGAGCTGATGTCGTTGGCCGTCTATGTGCTGGTGGGATTCAAGCGGCGGGATCCCAGGTCGGCGGAAGCGGCGTTGAAGTACTTCCTGCTGGGGGCATTCTCGAGCGCCTTCCTCCTCTACGGGATGGCAATGCTGTTCGCGGCGGGCGGCACGACTAACCTGGGTCTGATGCGGGAGACGCTGGACACAGGCGCGATCGGTGCGCTGGCCCTAGTAGGCATGGCACTGCTCGCGATCGGCTTTGGATTCAAGGTCTCAGCGGTGCCGTTCCATGTCTGGACACCCGACGCTTACGAAGGGGCACCGACGCCCATCACAGCTTTCCTGGCGGCGGCTATCAAGGCGGCCGCCTTCGCCGCTTTCATTCGCATATTCGTCGTGGGGCTGGGCGATCTCCACGTGCACTGGGAGCGCCTGATCTGGTGGCTCGCCATGCTGACGATGATCGTTCCCAACTTGATCGCCCTCGTGCAGAACAATATCAAGCGACTGCTTGCCTACTCTTCGATCGCGCACGCGGGGTACCTGCTGGTGGCGCTGGTCGCGGCGAACGAGTCGGGCATGGCATCCTTTTTGTTCTACCTGGTGGCCTATACCGTGATGATCGTGGGTGCGTTCGCGATCGTCTTGGTGCTGGCCGGTCAGCAGGACCGTCGCCAGGGCCTGTCCGACTACGCTGGGTTAGGCTGGAGCCATCCCTGGGCCGCGGCAATTTTTTCGCTCTTCTTGATCTCGCTTGCGGGATTGCCGCCGACGGCGGGATTCGTGGGGAAGTTCTACATCCTGAGGGCGTCCGTGGAGGCCGGCTACGTCAATCTCGCCGTGATCCTGGCCGTCACGACGCTCATCTCGTACTGGTACTATCTCCGCGTTATCGTGACCATGTACATGAAGCCGTCGATCGAGCCCATCGGACGCGTGCCCTGGGGGAGCTCGCTGCGTGCCGCGCTGGTTGTGTGCTCGCTCATCACCGTCTTGCTGGGGATCCTTCCGTCGTGGCCGCTGCTGAAGGCGCGCCAGAGTGTGGAGGGGCTGATCCGCGTGGCTGAGCGCGTAGAAGACTCCAACCCCCTAACACAGCCCTAGACGTCTCCCGAGCAGCAGCCGGATATTTAGGATGGAGCGGATCCCTGCGGAGGCTGAAAGATGACGCGGGTGAGCCATCACATCTTTCGCGAGTACGACATCCGAGGCGTTGTCGGGAAGGACTTGACGCCGGCGACGGCAGCGCACGTAGGTCGGGCGTTCGGGAGCCAAGTCCGTGAGGATCTAGGCCTGGCTGGCCCGGCCATCGCCCTCGGGCACGACAACCGCCTGAGTTCTGTTGAGCTGGCTGCCGCGTTCGCGGACGGGTTGGCGGCGAGTGGGGCGCGTGTGCTCCACGTCGGTCTGGTGCCGACGCCGGCGCTCTACTTCGCCGTTCACCACCTGGAAGCCGACGCGGGCATTCAGGTGACCGGCTCGCATAACCCGCCAGAGTACAACGGTTTCAAGATGCTGACTGCGCGCGGCCCGTTCTATGGCAAGGCGATCCAGAAATTGCGAGAGCGCATCGAGTCCCAACGATTCGCCGAGGGGCCGGGGCAGCTTGAAGAGCATCCTATCCTAAACGCCTACTTGGCTGACTTGATGGGGCGCTTCCGATTGAAGCGGCCGGTCAAGGTTGTCATCGATTGCGGCAACGGTACAGGCAGTCTGGCTGCGGTACCTGCGCTGGAGGGGATCGGAGCAAGCGTCGATGCCCTTTATTGCATCTCGGATGGCAGCT
>JBDHKG010000076.1:0-14010 GCA_039586495.1 Gemmatimonadota bacterium
GATGCAAGACGCCGTGCTGGACCCGTTGTGCAGGAGGGCGAACGCGCTCCTGTTGTTCGTTGGCCTTCTGGTCATCGGCGTTCAGCTCCCCGGGCATGCCCAGGAGCCGTATGTGATGCCCCGGATCAACGGCGCGGTAACGCTGGACGGCTTGAGCGATGAGCCGGCCTGGGACGGGATCGAGTTGTTGCCTGTCGTCATGTTCATGCCCAGCTTCGGGGGCGAGCCGACGGAGCGCACGGATATTCTGTTGGCATACGACGACAACTTCCTCTACCTCGCGGGTCGGCTCTACGACCACGAACCGTCACGAGTCCAATACAACTCGAGGACGAGGGATTCCGACGATCCCAGCAGCGACTGGTTCGGGATCGTCATCGATTCGTTCAACGACAAAGAGACCGCTGTGGCGTTCTTCACCACGCCTGCCGGCCTGCGCTGGGACGCTGCGGTCATCAACGATGCCCAGGGCGTGGACCCTCTCAACGTCGACTGGGATACCTTCTGGGATGTTGCGACCGTCCGGAGCGACGAGGGGTGGTTCGTCGAATTCCGCATACCGTTCTCGAGCCTGCGATTCCAGGACAGCGACGGCCGCGTCGTGATGGGCATGATCACGTGGCGCAGGGTCGCGCGGAAGAACGAACACGCGATCTTCCCGAGCATCCCCCCCGACTGGGGCTTCTTCAGTTGCTTCAAGCCATCGCGGGCACAGGAGTTTGTACTGGATGGCGTTTACAGTCGCCGTCCTCTGTATACCGCTCCCTACACGCTGGTCGGTCTCGGTCGCTCCTCCGAGCTCAACGAGGCGGAAACGGCTTATGAGCGTCAGGAGCAGGTGCAGAGAGAGTTCGGCCTTGACGTCAAGTACGGACTGACCAGCAACCTCACGCTCGATGTCACGGTGAATCCAGACTTCGCCCAGGTGGAGGCAGATGACCAGCAGATTAACCTAACGCGGTTCTCCCTCTTCTTTCCCGAGAAGAGGCCGTTTTTCCAAGAGCGCTCGGCGAATCTTGACTTCACGTTCATCGGGCCGAATCGCCTTTTTTACAGCCGCCGCATCGGCATCTGTGGCGAAGATCTGACGCGCGTCTACGGGGGAGCGCGGCTGGTGGGCCGGCTCGGCAGTTGGGACCTGGGGGTGCTCAACATGCAGACAGCCGCATGTCAAGACACTGCTTCCCAGAATTACGGGATCTTCCGCCTACGCCGTCAGGTGTTCGACCCTTACTCCTACGTCGGGGGCATCCTTGCGACGAAGATCGGAACGGATGGCACATACAACATCGCCTATGGTCTTGATGGGTTGGTGCGTGCGTTCGGGGAAGACTATCTGACCGTGAAGTGGGCACAGAGCTATGATAGCGGGAATCAGAGGCAGCTCTTCTCGCCGGGCGCCGCCCGCGCACATGTCAACTGGGAGCGGCGAACGACGCGTGGTCTGAGCTATTTCGTCGGGTCGTCCTACGTGGGACCGGCCTACAAACCCGGAATAGGCTTCGAGGCCCGAGAGAACTATACCAGCTTCAGCTCGAACGTCATGTATGGTTGGTTTCCGGGCGGAGCGTCGCCGCTCTTCTTTCACGGGCTGTTCCTGGACGGGTTCGTGATCTTTCGCAATGGGGACAGAGCGATCGAGTCGGCGGAAGTCGGCCCTGGGTGGACGTACGAGTCGAGGTCGGACTACTCGGGCACCATCACCCCGAGAGTCTACCGGGAGGACATCCTTGAGGCTTTCGAGCTATCGGATGACGTGGAAGTGCCGCCGGGTAGGTACACGTTCTGGGGCCTCAGCGCCGACCTCCAAACGCCGGGCACCCGGCGGATGCGCGCAAGTCTGAATGTCGAGGCTGGTTCTTTCTACGATGGGTGGCGAGTTTCGCTCGGCTTGAGTCCACGGTGGAGTCTCGGAGCCCTGGCCGAGCTGAGCGGCAGCTATGAGTTCACCAACGTTGACTTCTCGAAGCGTGATACGCGCTTGGTCGTCCATGTCGGGCGGCTGCGCATTCTCTACATGCCGAGCACACGCTTCTCCGGCGCGGCCTTCATCCAGTACAACAGCGCGATCGATGCTGTCATCGTCAACGTACGGCTTCGCTATAATCCGCGGGAAGGGATAGACGTCTACGTGGTGTATGACGAGACCGTCAACACCGACCGGTACGGCCACCATCCCGTTGCTCCAACGAGCGCTAACCGAACGGGCATGCTGAAGTTCAGGTATACGCTGGCGCTCTAAACCGGACGGCTCGCCGGGAAGCTGATCTTCCCGAGCGGCACTGTGGTCGATTGTTGTGCCGCTCGGTGTCTGGCGGGAGGGCCGCGCTGGCTCGTAGCCATAACCTTGGTAACCACAGCAGCGATCTCCATGGCCTTCGCTGCAATCTCGTACCTTGAACCACCCGGCGCCCGCCCATCGGCGGTTTGATGGCGTTGGGGCGGACCGTGCAGCTAGGTGCCACCGCAACCGACGCCCAAGGCGATACCCTCATAGGGGTCCAGTTCGCCTGGGAATCGTCAGACCCGAGGGTCGCGACCGTAAGCAGGACTGGACTAGCACGCGGCGTGACAGAGGGATCTGTCTCAATTACGGCCACGGCTGACGGAGTGTCTGGCAGCCTGCAAATGGCCGTTGTAGACGCGGACTTGAACGGTATCGCATCGGTTCTCGGCGACGCGTTTGTGGCCGTGCTCGTATCGCACCTGAACAACACAAGAAGAACAAACGTGGAGTCGGCGTTGGTGGGCTGCTCGACTGCTGCTACCACGGGCGACCTAGAGGCAATCCAGCAACATGTCGTGAGCGCACTCCGCAGACTCCAACCAGGAGGTGAACATGCAGACACCGCAGATATTGCCTATCGATGTGACGGGCGTAGTCACTGTGATCATGGGGTCGCTCGTCATCCTCATTCCCATCGCGGGCATCACCTTGCGCTTAGCCATCAAGCCTATCGCGGAGGCGATGACCAAGATACGCGAAGGGCAGAGGGCCGATCGGGAGATGGGGCTGCTACAGCAGCGAGTCGATCTGCTGGAGCAGCATCTGGCTGGTATGGAATCGGAGTTGCACCGCTTGCGGGAGGTGCAGGAATTTCACGCCCGGCTTAAGCCACCCGAGGAATGATTGTCGTACAGAATCGCGTCCCGGTGGCGGAGGGTTACGAGGAAGTCTTCCTGGATCCCATGATAGACGCCGTGCGGCGTCTCGTGAGTGAGATCGAGCCCCGGCTTCAGACGCTGAAGTGACGGCTAGCGCTATCACTTCGCTTCCGCCTCATTGGCGTTTGCACCTGACGGGGACGCCCATGGTGCCGATGGCCTTAGATTGGTAAAGCGGGCGCGGTGGTTCACGCGGAGCTGGAACGCTGATCTGTTAGATGGCGCCCGGCGAGTGGGTTCAGTGGCATGGCCAGACCTGTTGAACGCGGTGGAGGATGATAGGAGCCCCGAGGAAAAGAGGCGGGAGAGTGTACACCGTGGGTAATTCGACTTCCCAAGCTGACGCAAAGCGAGTTCTGGAGGTTATCGACGAGGAGGTCAACGCGGTCAGGACTGGCGACGTGCAGGCGTACCTCGAGATTCTTGCCGATGATGCGGTCTTCATGCCGCCCAACCAGACATCCAGGGCCGGCGAGGAACTGCGGATCTGGCTGCGAGAGTTCCTGGAGGCATTCACCGTCAAGTGGCTCAAGTTTGAGCACCTCGATACCGAAATAGAAGGTGACCTCGCGTACCACACTTACGCCTACAGTTGGCAGGTAACGCCTAGGGTCGGTGGAGAACCGACGGTGGCCCAAGGCAAGGGCATGCACGTCCTCCGACGGCAGGCGGACGGCGCTTGGAGAGTCGTTCGGGAGATCTGGAACGCCAGTCCCACCACCGTTGGCAAGCCCTGAAGACCCTCGGTAGCGTCGCCAGGGGCAAGAGCCCGCGCCGTGGGCTGCCAGCTGCAACCTGGGCTCGTGGTCGAGCAGGATCTGAGCCGCATCGAGGACATTTCTGCGGACAGCGGTGAGGAACAGCTTCAGGATCATCAAAGTGAAGAGTGCGATGGCACCTCTGCTCAGGTTTCACACCGGTGAGTACCCACCTAGCATTGCATCCTTGGTGAACACACTCCTGGTACGTGATAAAGCCCGTGGACCACCCCGAGACCCCAGCTGGGAGGACAACTTTCGGCTTCTGCCACAGTGTCAACCACAACGTGTCCAACCACCGCATGAAGGGAAGCTAGAAGCGTTAGAGATCAGAGAGGAAGGTTCCTTACAGCGAATACGAGAAGTGCGCCCAAGCCAGTACGAACGACCAGTACATCGTCCTGACGATCTTCGAGTACCAGCGATGCGCCTTTTCTGGTTCCTTGGTCTCTTCACGCTTCAGGTCCTACCTTCGTGAGCACTCTGCCGGCGATCGCGAGTAGCCGGTTCACGCCCACACCAAGCCCGCTCCCACACCCCCGTACCCGAGCAGCAGGGGCCAGGCTCTACCGAAGCTTGCAAGCGGTGTGCGCTTTCTGTGCCCCGTAGCGCCCTGGAACAGCAGGGAGGGGCACAGACAGCCAGCGGGCGAAAGGACTTCTATGAAGCGAGGTTTGTGGGTGGTGCTGCCTCTTGTTCCGTCCTGCTCGGCCGCCGATTTCGGACTCAAGATCCGATGGGATTCCGCTCCTGAGGGTTCGAGTCCCTCCCCGGGGCATTCTGCTAATGGAATAGCCTGCAATAGAATACGGCCTTCACTTCATCTCGTTTCACCGCTGCTGTCATCGCTGCAACCCACTCTCTCCGGCTCAAGCGCGGCTGGTCTACGGTTGCCTCGGCGAATGCCCTTGCGAGTACTCAGGAGCAAGAACAACTAGCACCTCTCGCTACCGATCGTCTTGCTGCGTTGACCTGTGGGCGCGTTGTGACGGCGGTCAGTCGCAAGAGGTTTGCGCGATTGTGGCGACGTCCACACCATCAGACTGGAGCCTTCCCGACGCAGATTCAGCAGTCCGTCACGGAGGGAGCCATGTCGACCAGATTGAGGACCTCCAACTACGTCCATCTTGCCCTCCAGGCCACGTTTGTCTACCTGGCGCTGAACTACTTGCGAGCGGTTCCGCATGAGATCGGTCACGGCCTGGCGGCCTCTGTGGTGGGACTGAAGTTCATCGGTCTGTACGGCGCGCTTTTTGGCTTTCAGCACCCAGATCCCGGAGCTGTCAGTCCCTCCCGAGAAGGCGATCCGAGCACCGTCAGGCGACCAGGCAGGGAAGTGGTGACTTACTCCGTCGTCGGAGGTCAGCCTCTTCCGGCTCGAGCCGTCGGCGTTCATGACGTAAATCTCGTAGTTGTCGTCGGGGTCTGACGAGAAGGCGATAATACGGTCATCCCTGGCTCTGGGAGCCTGCACCGTGGGCTCGGGTTGGCTGCTATGTCCCCTGGCACTGGCGTGATACGCGACAACAGCGGCCAGGATTGCGGGAACCGCGAGCACAGGGCTTGTGGGGGTGGAGAGGATACTCAATCTGTCACTCATGTCGGCATCCTCCCTGCGGCGCGGGACCGCAGCACGTCGCGAAGTGACTGTGGCTGAATCCAGGGTGCTTCGATCGTGGCGGCGCGCACGCGCGGCCGCGAATGAGTTGTCCCTAGAACAGGCGTGTGGTTGAAAACGTGAGGCTGAGTGTGCCGTCGGCTCGCGCGCCGAGGCGAACGCGATCCAACCGGACAGTTTCCCAGCGTTCGCCTCGAATAGTCGATCCGATGGCGAGCCCGAACAGGGTGCCGGCGCCCGCAGCGACAACGCCGCCGGCAAGATCGTCGGTGGTGGTCGCTGCCAGTGCGACGCCGGCGAGCAGGCCGACCACACCGCCCTCGAGAGTCCTTGCCTTGTGACCTTGACTAATCTCCAGCTTTCTCACCGAGCTCAAGGGCACGACGAACCGGGTGCCGCAGTCGAGGACGAGCGCGTCCGGCTGTGGGGCTGCAGCTCTGCAGATCAACTGTTCGACACCTGCGGCGGGTGCTGCCACTCGGACTCGTGCACCCTCGAGGGCGATCTGCCTTTCCTGTGCCGTGAGGTCAGAGAGGGGTATCACCAGGAGCACTGCAGCGAGCAGGGACGTGGTCTTTGCGGTCATCTTGCGACTCACCTTGCGCTAGTCAGGCTAGAATGGAAGACGGCACCCCCCGCAGCGAGCAAGTCAGGAATCGCGCTTGCCCAGCGCCTTCTCGATGGTCGTCGCCAGCTGCAGCGACAGCGCGACTTCTATTTCGCTCACGGGCTCCGGGTGGCGCACGGCCCAGCGGTGTACGCTGGAGTCGCTGCTCGGCACGATCGTCTCATGTGTGCTGTCTGCCTACGACATCAAAGTTACCGGCCTGCGATCAGACCGTCCAGCAAAGACGTGTCGCAGCCGCCGGCAGGCGAGCCGGCACGCGGGACAGTAGATTGGGGAAGTGGACCGAGGTGAACTTCGAGATGCCGTTGAGCGGCGTCTGGCCGGGCGGCTGGCGTGGGCTCGGCAGGGGGTCGAGATGTTCGTGGGACACCGCATTGCAATCGTTATTCTCCTCGCAATAGCCGTTCTCGCGTTCGCTAGCTGCGACGGTGACGCGGAGGGCCCGGAGGTCGGGCCGCCGGAGCCCGGGAACATGAAGTGGCGGCTCGTGATCGGCGACCTCGTGAACTCGTCGCCGGCGTTGGCCAGCGACGGGACGGTCTATGTGGGTTCGTGGGACGGGTACCTCTACGCGCTGGACCCTGACGGGAGCGTGAAGTGGAGGTTCGAGACGGAGGCGGGCGTGGGCTCGTCGCCGGCGGTAGGCGCGGATGGCACGGTGTACGTCGGCGCGGCGGACAGCGCGCTGCGTGCCGTGAACCCGGACGGCAGTCTGAAGTGGCGGTTCGTGACGCGTGGCTGGGTGGGCTCGTCCCCCGCGATCGGGAGCGACGGCACGGTCTACGTGGGATCGGAGGACGGGGACGTCTACGCCATCAACCCGGATGGTAGCCAGCAGTGGGCGGTCAGCACGGGAGACCTCGTGACGTCCTCGTCAGCGATCGGCAGCGATGGCACGGTCTACATCGGCTCGTACGACGGCAGGCTTTACGCCCTTAATCCGGACGGGAGTGTGAAGTGGACGTTCGAGGCCGGAGATCAGATCACGTCGTCATCGCCCGCCATCGGGGACGATGGCACGGTCTACATCGGGTCGGTGGACGGGGTGCTGTACGCTGTCAACCCGGACGGAACGAAGAAGTGGGAGTTCGCGACGGGAGACGAGGTGAATTCCTCGCCCGCCGTGGCGAGCGACGGTACGGTCTACGTGACCTCGCTGGACCGTAGGCTGTATGCGGTGAACCCGGATGGCAGCGAGAAGTGGGAGTTCATCACCGGGCTCGGTGTGTTCTCGTCGCCGGCGATCGGCGCCGACGGGACGGTCTACATGGGCTCGGGTGACTACTACGTGTACGCCATCAACCCGGATGGCACGGGGAGATGGGGGTTCCGCACGAACGGGTTTGTGGTCTCCTCACCGACGATCGGTCCCGACGGCACGGTCTACGTGGGCTCCTTCGACGGCGCTCTCTACGCGATCTACGGCGGAAGCGGCGGGCTCGCGGACGCGCCGTGGCCCAAATTCCGGCATGACCTCAGCAACACGGGCAACGTGGGCACGCCCTAGCCCGGATCGGTGCGGTGCTAGCCGGTGACCCGGCCGCGATTCGAGGGCCATCCGTCTTGTTTTGGGTGATCTCTTGCCGTATCATGCGGCGGGATCCTGCCCCAACCGGCCCCACAAAATAGAAGGAAGGTCAGGATGCGCTTCAAGGAAGTGAAGCTCCCGGAGGGCGATCTGATCGAATACCGGGACGGCAAGCTGATCATCGGTGATCGCCCTATCATCGGGGTTCTACGGGGCGATGGTATCGGCCTGGACATCAGCCCGGTGATGCGGAAGGTGGTGGACACGGCGGTGGAGAAGGCGTACGGGGGCAAGCGCAAGATCGCCTGGTGCCAGCTCTATGCCGGGCTGGAGGGGCTGCACAAGTACGGCAGCGAGTTCCCGGAGGAGACGGTGGAGGCGATCCGCTACCTGCGGATCGCGATCAAGGGGCCGTTCACGACACCGATCGGTGAAGAAACACACGTTTGCCTGAATTGCTCGCACCAGCAGTACCACCCGGGGGCCTGCGACAAGTGCGGCAAAGAGGACGGCGTCACGGAGCGCTTCCGCTCGATCAACGTCCGCTTCCGGCAGCACCTGGACCTTTTCGCCTGCGTCCGCCCGGTCCGCTACTTCGAGGGTGTGCCGGCGCCGAACAAGTACGCCGACAAGGTGAACTTCATGATCTTCCGTGAGAACACGGAGGACGTATACGCCGGTCACGACTTCGAGGCGGGCAGCGACACAGCCAAGGCGATCATCGAGGTGGTGAAGGAGAAGACAGGCCGGGAAATCCGCGCGGACTCCGGCATCGGCGTGAAGCCGATCTCCATCTGGGGCACCGAGCGCATCGTGCGCAAAGCCCTACAGTGGGCTATCGCCCAGAACCTTCCCTCGGTGACCCTGGTCCACAAGGGCAACATCATGAAGTTCACCGAGGGCTCGTTCGCCAAGTGGGGCTACGCGCTCGCCTCGCGGGAGTTCGGGGAGATCACGATTACCGAGAAGCAGCTCTGGGACCAGCTGGACGGGAAGATGCCCGAGGGCAGGATCCTGATGAAGGACCGCATCGCCGACTCGATCTTCCAGCAGATCCAGACGCGGCCCGACGAGTACAGCGTCTTCGCGCTTCCGAACCTGAACGGCGACTACCTCTCGGACGCCGCGATCGCGCTGGTGGGCGGTCTGGGGCTGGGGCCGGGTGCGAACATGTCGGACGAGGTGGCGCTGTTCGAGGCCACGCACGGCACGGCGCCCAAGTACACCGGCCAGGACAAGGTGAACCCGGGCTCGATCATCCTCTCGGCGGTGATGATGCTGAACCACATGGGCTGGAACGAGGCGGCCGATCTGATCCTCGGGGGCATGGAGCGGGCGATCAAGGACGCCCATGTCACGTATGACCTGGCGCGCCTGATGCAGCGCGAGGGTCGCGAGAAGGTCAGGGAAGTCTCGTGCTCCGGGTTCGGGGAGGCGATCATCGAGCGCATGTAGCGTTTCCCGATTAGTTGAATGACTTGTGGCATAGCAGGGGCGGTCTCTCAAACCGCCCTTTCTCTCTCGCCCGTCGAGCCGGAAGCGCTGACACAACGGATGGTCGCCGTCCGTATTGAGTACGGATCTCATCATTGATGATCATGTTTCCACGACACACACTCACAGCGAGGTGACGATGATACGGAGACCAGCACTGATCATCGGCCTGCTGCCGGCCCTCGTGCTCAGTACGCTGGCCCCGGTTTCGGCGGCGGCGCAGTCGGCAGAGCAGTATCAGAGTGTTCTCTCGGCGCTATACCCGGGCGACGAGCCCGGCGCCGCCGCGTTGGTCGCGCGTGACGGCGACGTGGTCTTCCGCGGCGCCTCGGGCATGGCGAGCCTGGAGCTCGGGGTACCGCTGGCGCCGGACATGGTGTTCGAGATCGGCTCGATCACCAAGCAGTTCACCTCGGCGGCGATCATGATGCTGCTGGAGGAGGGCAAGCTGGCGCTGGACGATCCGATCACGAAGTTCCTGCCCGACTATCCGGCCTACGGCGAGAACATCACGGTCGAGCACCTGCTGACGCACACCTCGGGCATCGTCAGCTACACCGGCATCCCGGGCTACATGGCGAGCGAGGTGCGGAAGGATGTGTCGGTGGAGGAGCTCATCGACGTCTTCAAGGACCTGCCGGTCGAGTTCGAGCCCGGCGAGCGCTACGCCTACAACAACTCCGGCTACATTCTGCTGGGCGCGATCATCGAGAAGGCAAGCGGTATGCCGTATGCCGAGTTCATTCAGGAGCGAATCTTCGGTCCGCTCGGCATGAAGGACTCGTACTACGGCAGCCATAGCCGGATCATTCTCAGGCGCGCATCCGGCTACGACGGCGAGGCCGGCACGTACAATAACGCCAGCTTCGTGAGCATGACCCAGCCCTACTCGGCTGGCGCGCTCATGACGACCGTCGAGGATCTGTTGCGCTGGAGCCGGGCGCTGTTCGGCGGCGAGGTCGTCAGCGAGGAATCGCTTGAGCGTATGACGACCCCGTACACGCTGAACAACGGGAGCTCGACCGGCTATGGCTACGGGCTCGCCGTCGGCGACGTGCGCGGCCACCCCGCGATCCGTCATGGTGGCGGCATCTTCGGCTACGTGACGGACGCGATCTACCTGCCGGAGGAGAGGGTGTTCGTGGCGGCGTTCTCGAACAACACGGGCAAGAGCGTCAGCATGACCGCCAGCAAGCTCGCGGCGCTCGCGATCGGCGACCCGTTCCCCGAGTTCGAGGAGATCGCTCTCGATGAAGAAGTCCTCGAGCGCCACGTGGGCGTGTATCAGATCGACGAGGAGACACAGCGCATCGTGACCGTCGAGGACGGGCAGCTGTACACGCAGCGCACCGGTAGTCAGAGGCTCGAGGCTTTTCCGGCCTCGGAGACGCACTTCTTCTATAAGCACTCGCTTTCGCACTTCGAGTTCGTCGTGGAGGGCGGCAAGGTCACCGGCATGCTCATGTACCAGGGTGGCAGCAAGGAAGCCGAGGAGGCGGTCAAGGTCTCGGACGAGGTGCCGGAGCGGGAGGCGATCGATCTCGACCCGGCGATCTACGACGACTACGTGGGCGTCTACGAGCTGGGGCCTGGGTTCGACCTCACGGTGACGCGCGAGGGGGAGGCCCTGATGGTCCAGGCGACCGGACAGGAGAAGGTCCAGCTGTTCCCCGAATCGGAGACGGAGTTCTTCATCAGGGAGGTGGACGCTCAGATCACCTTCGTCCGGGGGGCCGCCGGCACGGTGGATGAGCTCATCCTGCATCAGGCCGGACGCGACATGCCGGGGGTGCGCAAGAATTAGACAGAATCAAGTCAGCGGGTAGGGAAGGGCGCCGGCTCAACCGTGGGCCGGCGCTGTTTCGTGTGCCGAGGTTCCGGCGGACCTTGCACGCTGCGGGGCTCGTGCGCCAGACTGGGTGAGGGCGTATTTCCCGGAACATCCAGGTGCACGACGAGGGGCTCGGCGGCCACAGGTCGGTGCGGTGAGCGTGAGGCCTATGATCGAACAGATTCGGGAGCTCGAGGCCATCAGCCGCAGATTGGAACCCGATCCCCAGGATCGGAGGCGGGTCGGCGAGGCGGTGGTCGATTACGCGGAACAGTTTCTCATGCGTCTACCCCACCTCAAGACGTACGAGATCAACAAGGAGAAGGCGAAGGATCTCCGGAACTCGCCGATATCCGAGGAGCCGGCCGAGATCGACGAGCTGCTACAGCTGTTTGAGGACTGTGTGGTTGAGCCGGGCCTCAACCCGGCATCGGGAGGACACCTCGCCTACATCCCGGGCGGCGGCATCTACTACTCGTCGCTGGGCGACTACCTCGCCGCCGTCACGAACCGCTACGCCGGTGTGCGCTTCGCCGGTCCGGGCGCGGTTGAGATGGAGAACATGCTGCTCGACTGGATGGCCGGCCTGGTGGGCTATCCGGAGGGCTCGGGCGGCAACCTGGCCTCGGGCGGCAGCATCGCGAACCTGATCGGGATCGTCACGGCGCGCGACGCGCACGGCCTCAAGCCGCGGGACTTCGATCGTGCGGTCGTCTACCTGTCGGAGCAGGCGCACCACTGCATCCACAAGGCGCTGCGGATCGCCGGCCTGGGCGAGTGCGTGATGCGGTACGTCCCCATGGATGGGTGTTACCGGATGATCCCGGCGGCGCTGGAGAGCGCGATCGCCGAGGACAGGGCGGCGGGGCTCATCCCCTGGCTGGCGATCGCCTCGGCGGGCACCACCGACGTTGGAGCGATCGATCCTCTAGAGGAGATCGGGAGCATCGCGAAGGCGAACGGGCTCTGGTACCACATCGACGCGGCCTACGGTGGATTCTTCGCGCTGGTGGACGAATGTCGGCCGAAGCTGGCAGGGATGGAGCTCTCGAACTCGATCGTTCTGGACCCGCACAAGGGGCTGTTCCTGCCGTACGGCACGGGTGCCGTGCTCGTGAAGGACAGGGAAGCTCTTTACCGGGCCCACTACTACCAGGCCAGCTACATGCAGGACATCCTGGCCGAGGAAGCGCTGGAGATCGGCTCGCCGGCCGAGCTGTCGCCCGAGCTCACCAAGCACTTCCGTGGCCTGAGGCTGTGGCTGCCGCTGAAGCTGCACGGAGTGGCGCCGTTCCGGGCCTGCCTGGAGGAAAAGCTACTGCTGGCCCGCTACTTCTATGAGGAGGTTCAGAAGCTCGGGTTCGAGGTGGGTCCGGAACCCGAGCTGTCGGTGGCCACGTACCGCTACGTGCCGGAATCCGGTGACGCCAACGCCTTCAACCAGGCGCTGGTGGACGAGATCCACCGGGACGGTAGAGTCTTCATCTCCTCCACGATGCTGGATGGGAAGTTCGTGTTGCGGCTGGCGGTGCTCACTTTCCGGAGCCACCTGGACACGATCGATCTCCTGCTCGAGATCCTCGAGCAGAAGGCGGACGCCCTCAATCGCAGCTGGAACACCTAGAGCACCAATTGCGTTCTTCTTGCTGAACCTGAATCCCGCCTGATCGGAAGCGTGCCCCTATGGAAGAACTCGTCGTACTCCTCAACCGTTACGGGTACGGGCTGTTGTTTGGCATCGGCTTCTTGGAGTTCGCCGGTGCGCCGATCGCCAGTGTCCCAGTGCTTGTCGTCGCCGGCGCGCTGGCGTCCATGGGGCATCCTCCCTATCCGGGCGTCGTGCTCAGCGTGGCGCTGGGCGGTCTCATCGCTGATCTGAGCTGGTACGCGGTGGCTCGCATGGGAGGCGCGGGAATCGTTGACGCGGTTTGCGGGCTCTCGTCGAACCCGATGGGCTGTGTGCTCGCGGTCGAGCGCCGGATACGCGTGGTCGGTCCGGCCTACCTTCTGCCGGCCAAGTTCATCCCGGGAGCGGGGAACCTCGTTGCCGCGGCGTCAGGCTTCGCCGGCGTCCGACTGGGCAAGTTCATTCTCCTGGATGGGATCGGCCTCCTGGCCTGGGCGACCGTCTACACCGGCGCCGGTTGGGTTTTCGCTCCACAGGTCGAGGAGGTGGTGGGTTGGTCGAGCGGCATCGCCGTGTGGATCGGCCTCGCGGCCGCCGGTCTGATCACCGGTGCTGGCATCTGGAGGTACTTCAAGGTGCGGATGCATCGGGCGGGACACGCAGCGATGCGTGCTGCCGCCCGACAGGAGGGCGTCAGCGCTGCTGAGGCGTGACCGCTCTAGGGCGCCAGGCGGACCACCTTCCAGCCGTCGCTCTCGCGCGTGTACAGCAGGCGATCGTGGAGTCGGTTGGCGCGGCCCTGCCAGAACTCGATGCTGTGTGGGATCAACCGGTAGCCGCCCCAGAAGGGTGGTAGCGGCACCTCTGTGTCCTTGAAGCGTTGCTCGTGCTCTCGGAACCGCTCCACTAGCTCACGACGGTTCTCGAGCACCGAGCTCTGCTCCGAGGCCCAGGCGCCGAGCTGACTGCCGCGCGGTCGTGTGCGGAAGTAAGCGCGAGATTCCTCCTCGCTGAGCTTCTCGATGTCGCCTCTAATCCGCACCTGGCGCTGCAGGATTCCCCAGTGGAATACCATCGCCGCCCGGGGATTGGCCGTGAGGTCGTCGCTCTTGCGGCTCTCGTAGTTCGTGAAGAAGCGGAAGCCCCGCTCATCGAAGCCCTTCACCAGCATCATGCGAGCCGACGGTTTCCCATCGCTCGTGGCGGTCGCCAAGCTCATGGCTTCCGGCAGGTATACCCCCGCCCGCTTGGCGTCCTTGAACCACTCGGCGAAGAGGGCTAGGGGATCAGGCCCAGCCTTCTCCTCGGACAGTCCTCTAATGACGCCCTTGCCCAGGGTGAAGAGGGCTCGCAGAAGGGAT
>JBDHKG010000167.1:0-4436 GCA_039586495.1 Gemmatimonadota bacterium
GACGGGACGCTGGGAGCAGGCGGGCGAGGAGCTGGTGCGCTTCAGCGACCGAGCGGGCAGGGCCCTGGTCGTCGGCCCGACACACGAAGAAGTCGCAGCCGAACTCGCCAGAGGCGTGATCCGATCCTATCGCCAGCTGCCGGCCCTGCTGTACCAGATCCGGACCACCTTTCGTGACGAGCCGCATCCTCGCGCCGGCCTGCTGCGGGCCCGGGAGTTCGAGCTGCTGGCCTCCTACAGCTTCGATCGCGATCCGGCTGGCCTCGACGCACAGTACCGCAGCCACTGCGAGGCCTACTCGCGCATCTTCCGGCGACTAGGGCTCAACGGCGTCATGGCGGTGGCGTCGGATCCCGGAACCGGTGAGGCACAGGTGCACGAGTTCGTGATCCTGAGCGAGACCGGTGACGATACGCTGGTGCTGTGCAACTCATGCGGCTACGCCGCCAACTTGAGGACGGCTCGCTTCAGCAAGGCCGAGCCGCCGGTCGAGGACCCGCGACCACTCGAGAAGGTCGCAACGCCCGGCGCCGACACCATCCAGGCGCTGGCGGAATTCCTCAACGTGCCCAGGGAACGTACCGCGAAGGTGGTCTTCTTCTCGGCCGGGCTGCCGGCGCTGGCCGCCGGGCCAGCGGGGCTTCGGGAGTGGAGGTCAGCGAGAGCAAGCTGAGGAGAGCCATCGGGGCCCGCTGGATGCGTCCGGCGGAGGCGGGAGCAGTTCGCGCTCTCGGCGCAGTGCCTGGCTATGCTTCGCCGGTCGGCCTACGCTCCGACGACCTCGTCGTCGTGGCCGACGATCTGGTAGCAGAGTCCCCCAACCTGGTCTCGGGCGCCAACGAGGAAGGGTTTCACCTGCTGAACGTGAACTTCGGGCGCGATTGCCGCGCCGACGTCGTCGCGGACATCGCGACGGCGTTCGCAGGAGCGCCCTGCCCTCAATGCCGCCGGCCGCTGCATCTGGCCGCGGCCGTTGAGATCGCCAGTCTGCATCGCTTGGAGGCGGGCTTTAGCGAAACGCTGGAGCTTTCCTACCAGGACCAAGACGGCAGCCTGCGACCGGTGGCCATGGGGGCGTATGGGATCGGCCTGGGCCGGCTGCTCGCCTGCATCGCCGAGCAGCATCACGACGAGCATGGGCTGCGGCTACCTGCCAGCGTGGCGCCCTACGAGGTCTATCTGGTCGTGATCGGAGGCGGCAACGACATAGTTACACGCCAGGCTGACGCCGTCTATGCGGCGTTCCGCGAAGCAGGAACCGAAGTGCTGTACGACGACCGCGATGTCAGCAGCGGGGTCAAGTTCAACGACGCGGATCTCATCGGCATCCCGCTGCGTGCCACACTAGGCGCCCGATCACTTCAGCAGGGCGGAGTTGAACTGAAGCAGCGCGATCGGCACGAGCGGCAAATCGCCAGCATCGACGCCGTTGTGGAGTCAGCTGCGCGGGCTCTCGCGGAACTGCGAGCCGAATTGCAGCCGCAGGGTCACCCATACACGCCAGGTTACGTGCGTAGACTGGTGAGTCCCCAGAGTCCTGGCTGGACCGGACAGGAATCGCCGGAGCGGCAATGAGCACGTGGATGAACAGACTGGCCCGCGACTACCAGCAGATGCGGGCGCGATACGCCGATGATGAGCTTCTCATCCTATTCGACATCGACGGGACCATTCTCGACATGCGACACATGGTCCGTCAGATGCTGTGCGAATTCGATGAGGAGCACGGGACGGATTTCTTCAGGGACCTCAAGCTGGAGCAGATCGAGGCTCACGAGAACCACATCGATCCGCTTTTCAGCGATCTCAATCTCCCGCTACCGCAAGTCGAACGCGTCAAGGACTGGTACCTCGACCGCCGTTGGACGCCGGAGGCCATCCTCGAATCGCACCGCCCGTTCCGCGGCGTCATGGAAGTGATCCGCTGGTTCCAGATCCAGCCGCGGACAAGCGTAGGACTCAACACCGGCCGACCGGAGCGGATACGCGCCGAGACCCTGCAGTCACTCAACGAGCTGGGGAAGGAGTATCGGGTCCGTTTCTCCGACGACCTTCTCTACATGAACCCCGGAGGTTGGGGTGAGAACGTGGAGAACTCCAAGGTCGCGGGCGTACGGTACTTCCGGGAGGCCGGGTACCGCGTCGTTGCCATGATCGACAACGAGCCGGAGAACCTGAAGGCCGTTGCCGACGCCGATGAGAGCGGCGAGATCCTGTTGCTGCATGCGGACACAATTTTTGAAAGCGCACGCACAAGACTGCCCGCCGGGGTCGCCGCTGGTGCGGACTACGACATAACAAGCCTAGTCCGTGAGAAGGACCTGCCGCGGCATGTCCAGTTCGTGTGGCACGGCCTCAACGATGAGGCGAATATTCGGCAGTTCCTTGCCTCGAACATCGGCTGGGCGGAGTTCGATGTGCGGAGAGACCCCGGCGGCGACTTGATCCTTCGCCACGACTCCTGGGAGAGAACGCCACTTCAGGAGGACGAAAAGCCCCTCCACATCGGCGACATACTGACGCGCCTGGAGAGATTCGAGAAGGCTGTCAAGCTCGACCTCAAGGAAGGCGGCGAGATCCTCGATGAGGTGATCGAGATCGTCAGAGAGCGACGCTACGCTCCCGAGAAGCTCTGGCTCAACGCGAACGTCGATGTGCTCGGCGAAGACGGGTTCCGCAAACTCGCCCAGGCGCTTCCTGGCTCGATCATCCAGTGCCCTATCGATTTCCTCGCGCCGCTGATCGCCACGCTGCCGGAGCACGGCAGGCAGCTCCTCGACATGCTGAGTGACTGGGGCATCAATCGTTTCTCGGTGAATTGGGGTCTGCCGAACCTCACGCAGCTACTGGACCAGATGGACGCCTGGGAGTTCGAGGTCAACATCTATAACGTCCCCAACCTGGAGTCTTTCCTGAGAGCCGTGTTGTTGGGGCCGCGTTCCATCACGTCCGACTTCAACTTCCCGCAGTGGCACTACTACGGCCGCGGCTCCGGCGAGGATGCGCACCGCTACGAATATGAGCTGCGCTCTCAACCTCCGAAGCGAAGTTAGCACAATCCAGCAGCCGCTGATGACTAGCACCGCGAGGCGGCGAGAAGCAGGTGATCGTTCCGCACGGAGATGTTGGACGGATCCGGATAGGCTGCGGCTGCACGTCGCCGAAAGGTCTGAAGCGCCAACTCGAATTCCGTCGGTGTGTAGAAGCTGAACGTGGAGTAACACGGGCCCCGCGCCTGCTGGATAAGTCGGCCCAGCGTCTTTCGCATCCTCCACGGCCTTTCCTCCAGCCTCGCGAAGCGGAACTGCGGGTAGCGCGCGAGCGCCGCCCGCAACCGCTGCTCGGTGTAGAGTCGCGTCTCCCGTTCCGCGAAGTCCGGAAAGAACCGTCCCCACACCGTGCGCGCGTTCTGCTCCGGCGTTCGCGTGTAGACCAGAAGCAGACCGCCATGCCGCAGTACGCGCGCTGCCGCTCCCAGGAACGCTTCAAGCTGGAAGTGGTGAACCGCGTTGAAGGAGAGGACGGCGTCAAACGACCCGTCTCGGAACGGGAGCGCCTCCGCGAGCGCGACAACGCGATTCTGACTCAGATCCGTCACGTGGCTGCTGCTCACCATGAAACGGCTGGCATCGCATGCTACCCCCTGGCATGCCAAGCCCCGCTCCGCGGCGGTCGTCTCGATGACCGCCTCGATGTACCGCCCCGTGCCGGACCCGATGTCCAGCACAAAAGGCACGGAACCGGGCCCTGCATGTTCCGCCAGCAGGCCGGTGACGTGACGGACTGTCGCCAGGTCGAGATCGCGCAGAGTACGGTAGCGCCGCGCTACCGCGGAGAAGTGATCAACACGCGCCGGACGGAACGTTCGCGTTGGGTGATGCATCTCCAGGACAGAGTGCTTTGGTAACAGGCCAAACCACTTCCCTCACCCGTCCACAGCCGCCTTATCCCGCGTAACCCTCGTCACGCACCTGAACACGGCCCTACGGGGCTGCACCCCTGACAATAGGCCAGTCGCGCCGAGCCCGCAGGGGGAATCCAGATCGCCTCAGCAGCCCCTCTGCTGATTGTCCTAGAGAATGTAGCGGGTCACCAGTAGAAGCGTCCAGCGGCGAATCTGACAATTCTAGGCGTGGGGTCTGGGGCCTTGTTCCCGTGTACCCAAGCGGGCGAGCCGGGTCACCTGTGAGTTGCCTTACCTTTCGGCTCGCGTGCGCCGCTTGTCCCCGGCTCTCGCGTGAAGCTCGCCTGGTGGCCGTCGCACTCGACGGAGAAGGCTTCGACCGCCTGATCCGCTGGGCGACTCAGATGCGCTGGTAGGGGTTGTAGGTGTATTGGGTACTCACCGGACCCCAACCCTGCGCGTAGCGAATGGCAAAATGCGCCGGGTCCGTTGCGATCTCACCGATGGGGCTCGTGTCGTTGTGGTCGTTCCA
>JBDHKG010000168.1:0-3422 GCA_039586495.1 Gemmatimonadota bacterium
CAGCGAGGAGGTGCCTGCTGGCTGGACGGCCACCAGCCCGACCGCGGTCGCATTCGAGTCGCCGCCGCAGTCCGGCGCCTCGTATCAGGCCGACTTCACCAACTTCGAGAACGTCGAGGTCACGGCCTGCAAGGTGAAGGATGCCGATGGCGATCTAGGCACGACCGGCGATCAGATACCTGCCGAAGGCTGGACCGTATACCTGACCATCGACGGTACTATCGACGACACGCAGACGACGGGCGCTGACGGCTGCTACACCTGGACCGACCTCGGTCCGTTGGCCGCCGGCAGTTACTACGACGTCGAAGAGGCGACGGTGATGGGCTGGAGCCCGCTTACTCCGACGGCGTACGATTTCGAATCGCCGCCGCAGTCTGGCGCGTCATACTCCTACACCTTCATCAACACGCCCACCCAGGGCTGCACGCCGGGCTACTGGAAGGTGGAGCAGCATTGGGATTCGTGGGATGCGACTGGCTACTCGCCGTCTGATCCCCTGGCGAGCGTGTTCACCTTGCCGGTTGATGTCGCGAACACCGTGGTGAAACTCGATCAGTCGGATAGCAGTGACCCGACGGACGAGATCGCGATCGGCGCCGCGACCCTCAGCCAGGCGCTGCGGTTCAACGGTTCCGGCGCGGCGGGCCTCCTGCGGGCTGCCGTGGCGGCGCTGCTGAACGGCGCGAACCCTGACGTGGCGTACTTCTACACCGATCAGGAGGTCATCGACCTCGTGAACGCAGCCCTCGCAGCGGGCGAGCCGGATATCGGCAACCTCGCCGGCGACCTGGACGATCTCAACAACGGTCCGGGAGGCTGCCCGCTCAACTAGCGGCTGATCAGGTCCACAACCCCTCACAGGGGCGATGGAGCTCGGCTCCGTCGCCCCTGCTTTGTACCCGGCGGGCTGAATCGGCGTCACCATCCTATCCTCGACCGGTATTGACCCGGGCACCGGCAAGCTGGCGCGACAGTCCTTTGCAGAGCGCAGTCGCTCGTGCCCCAGGCGGGGTCCTCGGTTCGATTCGGGTCAAGGCGGTAAACGCCTGGCGGGCCCAGGAAGCACGTGACGTCGGTGTATCTCGAGTTCAGGCTGGGCTAGCGTTCCAGGCGTCCACGACCGCACGGAAGCGCCGGATATGCTCGGGCGTCGTCCCGCAGCAGCCACCGACGACGCGGGCGCCGGCGGCGAGCACCTCCTGAAGCTGACGCGCCATGCTGTCGGGATCCTGCCTGTAAACCACCTGCAACTCTTCGAGCACCGGCTGGCCAGCGTTGGGCTGCGCCATGGTGGGTAGGTCGGTCACGCTGCGATAACGCCGCACCGCCGCGGCGGCGCGAGCCGCATCCACACCCGAACCGCAGTTCACTCCCAGCACGTCGACGCCGGCGTCCGCCATGAAGCGGGCGGCCGTCTCGGGGCCCACACCCATCATCGTGCGCAGGTCGATGCCGTCGTGGGTCACGTTGAAAGCCACCGACGCGATCACGCATGGTGCGGCGGCGTCCCTTGCGGTGGCGATGGCGATGCCGAGTTCCTCCAGGCTCGTCTGTGTCTCGATGACGATCGCGTCGACGCCCGCCTCGATGAGGGCCGCCGCCTGCTCGCTGAGCGCCTCGCGCGCTCGGTCCTCGGGCAGATCGCCGTAGGGCTCGAGCAGACCGCCCAGCGGACCGATGTCGCCGAGCACGAAGCCGGGTTGGTCCCTGAACGCCTCCCGGGCGATGCGCACGCCGCCCTGGATAATCGCGACCACATCGTCGCCGCAGCCGTGACGTTCGAGCATGACCCGGCTGGCACCGAAGGTGTTGGTGATGAGACAGTCCGAGCCGGCTTCGACGTAGGCACGCTGGGTGGCCAGGACGAGATCCGGATGCTCGATGTTCCACCGCTCGCCGCAGCGGCCGGGCTCGAGCCCCGCCTTTTGGAGCTGCGTGCCCATGGCACCGTCCGCCAACAGTACGCGCTGTTTCAGCGCAGCAAGGAAGCTGTTTGTCATTGTGCTCGAGCCGTTAGCAAAGAGTTGCACGGATGATGCGGCAAACGTGACCCGCGGGCCAGGACCCTCCAGGATGTTGTCGCAGCCGCGTTCGCCGCATGTGTGGATGTTTGCGAAGTCCAGAAGTCGTGCATCGAGGCAGCGATGTCGTCCGCACAAGTGAGACCGAAAACGGCGAGCGTCGACTTGCTGGGACGCAGGCCGCCGGAGTCCAGTAGCTCGATGGGTCCGGCCGCGTCGGCGGTCAGCGAGAAGAGGTTCGCCTGATCTTCGAGCGGCCAACCGTCGTACCCCGGGCTCAGGTAGGGAAGCACCCTCATGCCGCGAGTTCCGAACGTCCGCCGCAGGCATCGCGCGACGCGCTCGCGGAGCTCTTCGATCAGGGCGCCGCCGTAGGCGTAGAGCACCATCGCTTCATCCGGGCGGCTGGCATCCCACAGTTTCTTGACCTCCTCGTCGATCTCGTGTCCTGCGCTGAAGGCGGCGACGATGAGTGCGTGGGCACGCACCGCCCGCAGGCCGCTGGCGAGCAGGGTGCTGGTGAGTTTGGTACCCGGTTCGAGCTGCACGACATCGCCGGCGATGCGAGTGATCACGACATGCCGCGTACGTACCCAGGGCGTTACGTGCTCGCGGCACCAGCATCGCGCTCCGTCCACCAGCGAGGGCCATTGGGGGCAGTGCCTGGCACCGGGCGGGACGCCCAGGAGACGCTCTAGGCGCACGACGGGGACATCTACGAGAATCGAGTTCCGGAGTCCAGCTGTCACGATCCCCCTCCCGGGGCCGACTGGCCGAGCGGGTTGAACTGGCAGCCGTCGACGAACGCCTCGAAGAAACCTTCCTCGGCTTCCAGCTCGATGTGCTCGATCGTCTTCACGAATGCCTCGAGTTCGCGGCGTAACGTCACGGAGCGGAGCGCCAGCGTGGACCCCTCGATCGCGGCGTTGCCCACCGGTCGAATTCGCTCGCGGGGCAGACGCGGGATGAGGCCAATGCGGATCGCGGCCTCCACGTCGATGTGGTTGGCAAAGCCGCCGGCAAGATAGAGGCGTTTCAGCTCCCGGTACTCGGAACCGTACCGTCTCATCACCAGCGTCCAGCCCGTGGCGTGCGCGCCCTTGGCCTGCGCGAGCCGACTGATGTCCTCCTCGCTGAGATAGATGTCCCGGTGGGTGTCGAGGACGAACCGTTCGCCGCCGATGCGGCCGAGCAGGCTCATACGTCCCGTCCTGAGCAGCTCGCCGAGGGCGTCTACCAGCCCCGAGCCACAGATGCCCTGAGCCTCACCGCCGCCGATGACCCGGCAGAATGGGACTTCGGCTCCGTTGAGGCGCACGGCTTCGATCGCGCCGGGGAACGCCGGCATCCCGCAGTCGATCCCGCTGCCCTCGAACGCGGGCCCGGCCGGGCAGGACG
>JBDHKG010000077.1:0-13818 GCA_039586495.1 Gemmatimonadota bacterium
GCTCGGCGGAGGATCTCCGCTGCTCAAGGTCCCCCTCGCGAGCACGCTCGGTGCCCTGACCCCGTTCTGCTCCTGTTCCACGGTACCCATCGTGCACGGCATGCGCCTGGCCGGTGTGCCGACAGCGCCGCTGGTGGCTTTCCTCATCGCATCGCCGCTTATCAGCCCAGTGGCGATCGCGCTCTTGTGGAGCGCCATGGGAGCCGAGTACGCCGTCCTCTACACGGCGACGGCGATGGTGAGCGCGGCCGTCGGTGGCGTCGCGATAGCACGCTGGCATCGCGCCCACGAAGCGCTTCCGCTCGTCGGCAGCCTTAAGGCGGTCGACGACGCGTGTGGCTGCTCGGACCCCGGGCCGGCCCGCGCCAACCAGCTGAACTGGGCCATGCGCATGAGCGTGGCGGGAGCGGCCGGTGGCCCAGCGGTGCTGGCTCTTCCCCTGGCCGTTTCATCGCACGTCGCGACCTCCGGCTTCGCCAGGCGCCTTGCCGGGGCATTCCTACGCAGCCTCTCCGACCTGAGGAAGCTCGCGCTGCCGCTCCTCATTGCCGTGACCATCGGCGCGGCGATCTACGGCTACGTGCCCACCGAACTCCTGGTGAAGGTGGCGGGGCCCGACACCTCCTGGGCCGTCCCCGGCGCGGCGCTGCTGAGCATCCCGGTCTACGGCAGCATCCTCGTGGTCTTGCCTCTAGCCTCGACGCTCCTCGCCAAGGGCGTCGGCATCGGCGCCGTGACCGCGTTCCTGATGGGCGCGAACGGATTCAGCCTGCCGGAGGGTATACTGCTCTCCCGGATCCTTCCCGGGTCGCTCCTGTGGCGCATCGTCCTCGTCTTCGCCGCAGGCGTAATCGGAATCGGCTACCTGTTCCAGGCGCTGGTAGGGTAGCGGGCTGGCTCGAATAGCGGAGGAGTCGGACATGTTCGTGAAGATCGAGATAGCCACACCGTCACATCTGCCGGCGATTCTCAGTCTCATCAAGGAGTCTGGCCTACCCACGTCTGGGCTGGGCGAGCATGTGAGCACGTTGCTCCTCGCCGCCTACGACGATCGCCGCGTCGTCGCCTGCGCGGCCCTGGAGATCTACGGAGAGCACGCGCTTCTCCGATCGGTTGCGGTGACCGCGGACTCCAGGGGACGAGGTCTGGGCGACCGCATCACACGGGCAGCCCTCGAACTCGCCTGCAGACTTCGCGTGAACGACGTCTACCTGCTCACCGAGACTGCCCAGGGCTTCTTCGCGCGTCGTGGCTTCGTGCTCACCGAGCGGGGGCAAGTCCCGACCGCCGTGGCACAGTCCACCGAATTCACGGGCGTCTGTTGCGCGAGCGCCGTGGCCATGATCAAGCACCTAAGGCGTTCGGAAGAGTGGAGGTCACCCTACGGAGGTGATGCCAGCCGCGCAGGACTCCCTGCCCTCTCCCTGCGAGACCTCGCCCCGGCACACCATAACCCGGGCTGCTACGCCGCGGGGCAGCGTGGCAAACTGGCGGCTGGTACTTGTGGCCGGTGAAGCCAATTGGGAAAAGGAGACACCATGCAAGAGAGCAACCAACAGAAGCGCTGGAACGCCTTCTACGATTCAGCGCGCCACAATAAGGTCCTGGATGAGCGCACGACGCTCATGCTCCACCTGGCGTCCGCGATGGCGGTGGGCTGCTACCCTTGAATGGAAGAATACTTTGGCGTGGCCAAAGAAATCGGAATGACGGAAGCTGAAATCGACGCGGTGCAGTCCGTCGTGATGGCAGTGTCGGGTGGCCGCGTGCGTGCGCAGTTCCGCGAGGCACGACTGCGAATGCGCGGGAAAACGCAGCGTCCGCCGGCGTAGAAGAGGGCCAGCACCCCTCAGCTTCAGCGTCGGCTATGGTGGCCGTTGCCTCCTGCCTCGCTTGCCCTCAGCGATTGGCCTCTCTCACAATGGTGCGGAGCCGATAGGTGATGCACCTGATCTCTGAGTTGATACAGAAATCGATGCGCCCCTGGTAGTCGCCAACGTGCGCCGCGTAGGCATAGAAGCTGACCGTGGTCTCCTCGCCTGGACCGATCGGAATATCAAAGGAATAGCTGACCGTGTTGTCGATTGGAACGTGCCTGGCGTCGGAAAACGGCGGCTCCGCGCGCTCGATGGCGATACCCTCCAAGTAGGTGTCAGCGAGGTCGAGATCTACGAGTACCTGCCTCCTGTCTGCGGTGTTTCTCACCTGCGCTTGCACGACGAACCGGTCGCCGTGGTTGGCCTCGCTGGGAGCTTCGACAGACACCTCCACGTCCGTCGGCTCCGAAGCCAAGAAACACAACGTGACCAGACCCGCGACAAGGACCAGGGCCATTAGGCCGCAGCCAATCGCAAGAGTCTTACCCAGAGTCGACACGGTCACCCCCCAGGCGGCAAGGCGGACGGCAGGGGCGACGCACGAGCGTTTAGCGTCCTCTGAGACAGCATGATAGGCTTGATGCTGGAGCCGCGCCAGAAACAGCCAGAGAGAGCACCGGCGCACGGGCGCGTTTCGCCTGAGCCATCATGCCACGCCTCTTGTGCAAAGCGCATGCCGGCCCTACCGACTATCGTTCCTGGCACATCCGGCGCCCAGCCTCCGTAGTGTTTGTGTTGACGACCCTAATCAGACCGGCGACGCCTGCTCCGGCGACGCACACGCAGATCCGACATGACCCGTGTCCTGACTCTGATCGGCGCCGCAGCCCCAATCCTCGCGGCTGTCATCTACTGGCCGGCCTCGCCGGCATCCGCCACACCCCGCCCCCTGCTCGCCGATGCGGCGATCATCGCTTTCCTCGGGGCTCTCCTCGTGCTGGCTGCGAAGGCATCGCGCAGGAAGTGGCTTTCTTGGGCCGCGTGGGTCGCGTGTGGGGGACTGCTCGGCGCCATGGCCGCGGGGCCGCTGATCCTGGCCCCCTGGTTCCTGGCCGCCAGCATGGCTTTCGCCGTAGCCGCTATGATCGGCGGCCTCGGCGGCCTCGGCGGCCTCGGAGGAATTCTCCGGCGCTTCGCCGTGATCTTCACCGCCGCCTTCATCAACTTCGCCTTCCTCTGGCCCCTGCTCACCGGGAACCACATACGGGCCACGCCCGCGGAGTTCCGCGCGCTCGACCTCCGGGTCCACGCGCTGCTGTCCGATGTGCCGCTGCACGACATCTGGGTCTTTCACCTGCGCGGCGGGGGCGATGAGCGAACGCTTGCCGATACCTGGGCAGCTCTATCGGACCAGCCGCCGACGGAGACGAATACAACCGTGGCCTGGCTGGTCGCGTTACGCATGGCTATCGGCCAGCTGTCCGGCTGGGACGACGACAAGCACTTCGACGCCGCTGCTTCCTACGTGCGCCGGCTGACCGACGCCGACCGGTCCCGCTCCTCGGAAGAGCCGGGCACCAGCCACGGCCTGTTCCGGACTGTCTACACGTTCGAGAACGAGGCGCTGGTCGAGATGATGAATCGCACCGCGCACGCGTTCTTCTGCACGGCCCTGGTGCCCGCGGAGGACGGCTACCGGATGTACTGGGCGATCTACGTAAAGAGGACGAGCTGGTTGACTCCCGTATATATGGCGCTCATCGACCCGTTCCGACGCGTCCTCGTCTATCCCGCGATCGTGCGGAGCGTCGAGCGAGCCTGGTCCCGCAGGTGGGGCAAGGATCCGCACTGAGGCGCCTGCGACGCTGACTGTCAACCATCTCGCAGATGATGCCCTCCAAGAGGGCAAGCGGGCGCGCCATCACTTCACGGAGGCTCTTTACCTGGCGAGGCACACTGCCGGCCGGCTACCTGCGGCGCCGTGTTCGGAATCGCCAACCGCGTACTCGTGGACGAGGGGATGCTCGCCGACCCGTACGGTGCCGATCGCAAGTACCAGGGCTACGTGCCCGTCGTCTGGCACCGCAGCCTCGGCGAGTAGGAGTTGCTCGCTGACGGGCCGCGGAGGCCCAGACGACGACTCACCTCCGACCTCCGCGGCCCCGAGTCTCACGCTGGCCTTTCCGGTACAGACCGTTGACCGTTACTCGGCGCCCCGCCTCCGTCGGCGTCACCACCGTCTCCGTGGGAACGACCGAGACCAGGTCATGTCGGGCCAGCTCGGCGTCCAGTTCGTCTGCCTCCAGCAAGAGCAGCGGGCCTGCATCGAAGCCCTCGTAGACGTGTGGCTCGCCCGGCACTGGGCGAAGACCTTCGCCGCCGGGGTCGGATTGGGGGCTGAAGTTCGCGACCAGGACCTGACCGCCGGGAACGAGAACACGTGCCGTCTCACCCAGCGTCCGATCCCACTCCTCGCGGGTCGTGGCGCTGTGGTAGATACCGAGCGCAACCACCAGGTGAAAGGACGCGGAGTCGAAGTCGCCCAGGTCCTGCATGTGCCCGACCCGCACGCGGCTCTGCATTTCACTCGCGCCCAACACGCGCGCTAGGCGCTCCCGCGTCTTCTCCACCATCGCTGACGAGGAATCGATCGCGTAGACGTCGAACCCGTGCTCGGCCAGCACCACCGTGTTGCGGCCGCCGGCACAGCCGATATCGAGCACACGGGTCCGCTGCGGGTGCGGGTAAGAACCGATGAGCTCCAGAAGACGCCGGTCCGGCTCGCGGCCGGCGAACATCTCGACTTGCTCGGACCGCTCCCAGAACGGCGGCGTCTGCATGTGAGTTCGGGTCAGAGCAGGCTAGCGGTTCCTGAGGGCGAACACGAGGCCTAGCGCGACCACCCCGACCCCGACCAGAACGGCCGGCCAGATCGCCGGGCTGACCTCCCCCGGCGAACGCTGAAACATGACGAAAACCCCGAGCCCGGCGGCGACCGCCAACCCCGCACCTACAGCGACCAGGGGGGCACGGTTCTCGCCACCGCTTCGGCCCGTCGCCAGCCTCAAGGCCTGCCTGATCTCGCTGGGGCTCAACGGATACTGCCGCTGGAACTCGTTGATAACCTCCTGGATGCGTTGGCTCAGCTCACGAACCCTCGGAGATGGCGGCTTCGGTGGACTTGAAGGTATGTAGTACATGGCTCCTCCCGCAGACAGCATCCAGATCTACGTCGTGCCCGTGGCACGCTGTTCAGCAGTAAAGACGAAAGCTGCAGCCGCGACGGCCAGGATCGCAAGCAGTCCTCGGAGCCGTGAACCTCGACCACGTCAACGCGTTGAAACCCCGCGCGGGCGACCCCTCGTAATACGAGGTAGCGGGCAGGTGGGGCGCTGGCGAACGAGGAGGCCTTATGCGTCCGCTCGGCGCCCTGCTGCTCATCCTGGTCACCCCAGCCATCGCCACCTCGCAGCAACAGATCCAATTCTGCGGCCGCACCTGGACCGTCTCCGGCGAGGACGTGAAGGTCGAGGACTACCTAGGCCAGGAGGCTGTCCGGCTTCGCAACAGCGGACTCGTACTGCCCGACGTCGAGTTCGAGAACGGCACCATCGAGTTTGACGTGGCGACCACCGGCCATCGCTCTTTCATCGGCGCCGCGTTCCGCATCGACATGGCGACGGGAGCCTACGAGGACTTCTACCTGCGGCCGCACAACTCGGGTCGCGACGACGCCACCCAGTACACACCGGTCTATGGCGTTCTCTCGGCCTGGCAGCTCTACCCCGAGTACAATGCCCCGATCGAGATCCCTACCGAGCGCTGGCTACACGTGAAGCTGGTGATCTCCGGATCACACCTCGAGGCCTTCGTCGCTGACGCTGGCGAGCCGGTGCTGGTGGTCGACGACCTGAAGACAGGGAAGCACCGCGGGGTCGTCGCCCTGAAGTCCAATTTCCCGGCCGCCGGGCAGCCCGCCGATCTCTATCCCACCGCCTTCGCCAACTTCAGGCTGACGCTGGACGAGTCGCCCGGCACCTATAAGGAGGCGGCGGCACCGGCACCCGAGGTCATCAGCCGCTGGGCGCTCTCGCCCGCCTTCCCGGCGCCCGAGACGCCGATCCGCGCGCTGCCAAGCGAGATGATGGAGAGCGAAGGCTGGGAGACGGTGGTCGGCGAATCGTCGGGGCTTGTCAACCTGGCGCGTTATCGCGGCTTCCCGCAGGACGCGCGCCGGGCGACCGTCCTCGCTCGCGTGATCATCAACTCCGATCGCGACCAGGAGAAGAAGCTCGACTTCGGTTTCAGCGATGAGGGCAGCATCTTCCTCAACGGCCGCTGCCTCCTCTCCGCCAACAACACGTATCGCTCTCGCTCGTTCCGGTACCTGGGCGCGGTGACCATCGACAACGACGCGGTCTACCTGCCACTGCGTCGGGGCGCCAACGAGTTGGTGATCGCGGTCACCGAGGCCTTCGGTGGCTGGGGACTCATCGCCCGCCTCGAGGATCTGGACGGTATTAGCGTGGAGCCCGCGAGCCCATAGTAGTATTCGGCCAGATTGGCCGTGAATGATGATTGCTGCGCCGATGGAGCAGTGGAGCGCAACTCACGAACAACAACGGGAGGCGGCAGGAGTCCGCCGAGCACAACTCGCGAGCGGGCTCGATGGTGCCAAGGTCCAGATCCAACACGCGAGCGGTGGAGCGAGCGGACTCCTGCCGCCGACCCGTGCGCCGTAGGGCCAGACCACACAGCCGGCGCGGCACACAGCAGGACTGTTCCGCCCGCGTGCCCCGCGGTATAATGCGGTCGCAGATGCCTCTGCCACGGCCCACAACACCACAACCACAAAAACCGAGGAGCTGACAATGATTCCTCGGACCGGAATCCTCCTGATCGCGTTGCTCGCGCTGGCATGCCAGCAGCCGCCCAGCCGCGAGACGCTCCACAGCCAGCTACCAGAGCGCCCCTACAGCGGCGTCGTGCGCGCCAGCCACACTTACTACTTCGCCGGCCGGGTCGGAGTCACCGACTCGACCCGCGCCCTCACCGAGGGCCGCACCGCCGCCGAAGTCCGCAACATCATGGAGTCGTACAGGGGGCTGCTCGACGAGCTGGGGCTCGAGTTCAGCGACGTGGTGCAAGGGAACGTCTTCCTGGCCGACGTGAACGACTACGCCGAGATGAACGCGGTCTACGGCGAGTACTTCCCGACGGATCCGCCGGCGCGGACCACCGTCGCCGTGGCGGCGCTGCCCGGCGGCGCCAGCGTCGAGGTCGCTTTCATAGCGGTCCGCACAGCCCGCTAGCGGAACGGCGATGGCCTGGCAATTCTTCTGGAACGTGGTGTTAGTCGGCATCGTTGTGCTCATCGCCACTCGGGTGGGTGTGGTCCTCGACCGCACGTCCGGGCTCTCGACCCCGGTCAAGTGGGCGGTCCTAGTGGGCGTCGTGTTGGCCGCCGCCTTCTTCCTTTCGCTGCTGAGCCTGGCGGAACCGTAATCACACGGCACCTGTCTCCCACCTAGAAGGAGTGCATCGTCAGTATGCCGCCGAGCGACCAGGAAATCGCAGAGACCTACGCGCCCATCATCCGGCAGGAGATCAACGACGAGGCTCCCCACAAGGACTTTATCCTTCGCTACGACTTCGAGCGACCGGAAGACGCGGAGGAGAGGCCCGACTACTGGAAGTGGCGCGACCCCAACAAGAAGCGTCTCATCGAGCTGCTCGATGAGTCGGGCACGTCGCCATGCACCGAGCATCCGGGTTGCGCGACCGCCGGCGATGCCGCCGATCCTCGTCATCTCGACCTGCGCGGCTACGTCTACTACTCGGTTGTGCGGACGCGCACCCACTATTTCGTCTGCTACGTCTTCTATCATCCTGTCGATTGGAAGAGTGGGTTCGGACACAGCAACAACCTAGAAGGCGCCATGGTTGTGGCGGACTGTGAGAGCGGCCGCCTCGTCATCGCATCCGCGCTGGCGCACAACTGGATCGCCTCAGGACGCGTCGATCAATACGGCCGCCCCCTCAACCGTGACCCGGCGCAGAGATTCACCGTGTATCTGTGGGGCGGCGATCCGGCCAAGCGCCGGGCGACGTTCCATATCGAGACTAAAGGGCACGGCGCACTACTCAATGGGTTCACACGACGGAACGCACCCGGCTGGGACGGCACCCTGGAGTATCGGCCCCTTTCGGCCCCCGAGAACGGGGGCCACGAAGCGCCGCCTTGGGGTGACCAAACAGGCGGTGCCTACCACGACCGTGGCAGCTGGATAGCGAGAGCCTACCAGCTCGTCCCGATCCTCAGGGAAGGCGGGGAGTTCTCTCTGTGGAATCAGTTCAAGGATGTCGCTCCGGAATCGTCGGGCATGAGCGCCCCCTGGTTCTGGACGGGTGGTGCAGGTCCCTTTACCGGCGGCGATGTCGGCGGCGACCTGGGTGAATGGTTTCTCGACCCGGCGTTCTACTACGCCTACCGTCGCGGACTCGGACGACGCTGGGGTGACCTGAGAGTCCGAGACGACGTGAACGCGGGCGCCTGGGCACTCCGCTATGCGTGGAACCCCTTCCTCAAGTACAAGCGCTCACACCAGGCGGCGTGGCCGTTCGAGCCGGAGCGCGACACCCCGTTACTGAAAAGGATCATCAAGAGGCGCTACCGCCGTCGGGGCGAGTACTTCGAGCCTGAACACGAGTAGGTGGTGTCTGACCTCGAGGGTCACAACAAGCCGATAGAGAGTGCAAGGTCCCGGCCCGACAGTAAACAAGGGAGAACGGTCATGAACACGGTCGTCTCGAGAATAGGCTACGTTGTGTCAGCCGCTCTGATCTTCGCCATTGGGCTAGCGACTTCACCCGCTGCGCTCGGCCAGGAAGCGCAGGAGGAGTCGCTGACCGAACGGGTCGACAAGATCTTCGCGCCCTGGGACAACCCCAGCTCTCCGGGCTGCGCCCTCGGCGTCATTAAGAACGGCGAGCTCATCTACACGCGCGGCTACGGGATGGCCAACCTGGAGCACGATGTGCCGCTCTCCTCCAAGTCCGTCTTCTACATCGCCTCCACCTCCAAGCAGTTCGTCGCCACCAGCATCATCCTCGCCGCGGAGCAGGGCTTCCTGTCGCTCGACGACGACATCCGCACGTACGTGCCCGAGGTGCCCGACTACGGGAAGACCATCACCATCCGGCACTTGCTCCACCACACCAGCGGGCTGCGCGACTACCTGACGCTGTGGGACCTGGCCGGGGAGGAGTTCGCGGACATCCACGAGCCGGAGGAAGCGCTGGAGATGATCGCGCGGCAGAAGGCACTCAACTTCGAGCCGGGTGAGGAGTACCTGTACAGCAACTCCGGGTTTTTCCTGCTCTCAGTGATCATCGAGCGCGTCACGGGGGTGACGCTGCGCGAGTTCGCCCGCGAGAACATCTTCCAGCCGCTCGGGATGAAGCACTCGCACTTCCATGACGATCACACCGAGATCTCCAAGCATCGCGCGATCGGACACGTCCTGCGCGACGACAGCACCTTCGCCATGTACGTGAGCAACTTCGACCTGGTGGGCTCCGGCGGTCTGCACACGTCGGTGGAAGACCTGCTGCTCTGGGATCGTAACTTCTACGACAACAAGCTGGGCGAGAGGACCTTGCTCGAGCAGCTCCACACGCGCGGGATCCTCAACAGCGGTGACACTCTGAATTACGCTGCCGCCCTCAGGATCAGCGAGTACAAGGACCTGCACACGGTGGACCACGGCGGATCGGCCCAGGGCTACCGGACCCAGCTGCTCCGCTTCCCTGATCAGCGTTTCAGCGTGATCTGTCTCTGCAACCTCGGCACGATCGACCCGAGCCGCCTCGCCCAGCAAGTCGCCGATGTCTACCTCGCCGACCAGTTGGTGGAAGCAGAGGAAGAGGAGGCCGAGTTCGTCGAACTGTCACAGGCACAGCTGGAAGCCTGGGCGGGGGCCTACCGGAATCCGAGTACCGGCACGATCTGGAAGGTGTCGGTGGAAGGCGAACGGCTGAAGGTCGAGTTCAACGGGACAGAGATGCACCTCGCCCCGGTGAGCCCCACCGAGTTCAAGGCGGTCGACGCTCCTATGGGCATAGATGTCACGTTCGAGGACGAGCCCAGACGCGTACACGCCGTGTTCGAGGACGGCGACGAGGCGACCTACGAGACGGTCGAACTCGTCTCACCCGACCCCGCCGAGCTGGCCGGGTACACCGGCGAGTGGTACAGCGAGGAACTTGACGCCACGTGGGAGCTCGTGGTCGAAGAAGACGGGCTGTTCTTCAAGGACAGGCCCGAGGATCCTCTCTCCCCCACCATCAGGGACGAGTTCAAGCTGCGCGGGCTGACCTTCAGGTTCACTCGTGATGAGGAGGGTCAGATCTCCAGTCTGTGGGTGGATGCCGGACGCGTGAGGAACCTGGAGTTCACCAGATCCGACGAGTGAGTTCGAGCCTTAGGCGTACCTCCGCCATTGGCCGCGGGCTCGTCCTCCTCGTGGGGCCCAGCCCTATTAGGGCATAGAGCGTCCCGGACTCCGAGATCCGTGGGGAGTCCCGTCAGACTCCAGGGGCTGGTGGCCGCCGCATTCGCCTCGGCGACATCGGCCGCCAGCCTGGCTTCCCGCCGCGGTAGTGCCCGGCAACGGTCACGGCTATCGCAAGCGTCTATGTAGGTGAGGCAGCCCCATTCTTAGCGCCGGACTACGAATTGGCGGAACCGTCTCCATTAAGGAGAAGAGGAATGATCCTAAGACGACGTTCCGAGCCATGGCTAGCGGCCCTGACCTTACTGGCCCTGATGCTCGCGCAGCAGAAAGCCGTCGCTCAGGAGGATAACGAGGACGTAGTCGTCGGGAAGTACAGGAAGATCCACTCGGAGATCCTCGATGAGGACCGGCTCGTGCTGGTCCATCTCCCGCGAGGCTATGAGGGAACGTCGATAAGCTATCCGGTCATCTATCTCCTCTACGCGGATCAGGTCACGAACTACTACGCCGAGGCCCTGCATGTCACGACGCTGCTGAGCATCAACCGCATCCCGCAGGCGATCGTGGTCGGCATCGCCAACACCGACCGCTATAGGGACTACCTGCCGGTGCGGCCCGACGGCAGCCCGGGTGGAGCCGGCAATTTCCTCAGGTTCATGGTCGAGGAGCTGATACCTTATATACATGCCAACTATCGGACGGCGGATTTCCGGATATTGGTGGCGCCGCAGGCGGGCGGTGTCTTCGGAACCTACACGCTCATGGAGAGGCCCGAGACCTTCGACGCCTATATCGTCAACAACGAGTTCTACAGAGGCGCGAACCGCGATTCCCTGATAGAGAGAGCCGAGTCTTTCTTCCCAGGCACACGGTCCCTACCCGCTTACTTCCTCATGACCTGCGAGGCCAACGAACCCCAGCTTGCTCTGGACTACGCCCATAGGTTCGCGGAGATCATCGGTTCCCACACCCCTGAGGGTTTTAGATGGAAGGTGGACATAGTGGAACCGACCGGCGACTTCCTCGCGCCGACGGGCCTGCGGGAAGGCCTCGTCACCCTATTCCGCGGTTACGAGTTCCCTGAGCACGTTCAGGTGCAGCGACTGAAAGACATCCAGACGCACTATGACGTGCTGTCTGAGCGCTACGGCTTCAGCGTCGCGATACCCGATCTGGTCCTGACACAGCAGGCGGACTTCCTGACGGATAGGGGCGCGGTCGACGAGGCGTTGACGGTGCTCGAGTACCTCATCGTGCTCTACCCTCATTCAGTCAACGGGTACTGGCGGCTCGCCAACATCCACCGCGAGCAGGGAAACACAGAGCTCGCCGTCCGATACTACAGGAAGTGCCTGGAGCTCAACCCGAATGTGATACCGGCGCGCGAATGGCTGGAGCGGCTGGAGCGCCAGCGCTAGCCGCAGCATCACGAGCAGAGCGGAATCCGACTCCGAGCACTACCCGGCGCGGTCAATCCTCAGTGCAGATGCCCCCAACGACGCGGGATATCGGCGTCCCGCGCGATGCCCGCATTGAATCTCTCGATCGAGGCGTCACGAAACGCGGGGTTCGGCATCTGCAGCCGTGCCATCTCGATGTTCGCCTCGTTGATCCAGTTCGCGATCGGCGTCATACCCTCGTACTCGGAGATGGGCTTCGTGTAGATCCAGCCGTCGGCGAACTCGGCCAGCCGGAAGTCCTCGAAGCCGCACCGGTAGACCGCGTTCTCGATCCGTAGCTGCCCGAAGGGAGACCCGCCCAGACTGAAACCTACCGCGTAGGGGCCGCCAGAACGGTTCAACATCAGCGCGTCGATCACACCGTCGGCGGGGTGCACCATCTCATCGTCGTAGCCGCCCGGCCCTTTCCACGGCGCGTGCAGGAACACGGTCACCGCCCGCTTGCCGATGGCGCGGTACACATAGTTGCCCATCCGCGTGGTCTCGAAGCGGACGAACTCGCCCTCCCAAACGATCGGCTGCTGGTACTCGCTGAACGCGTGGTGGATGCCTGAATAGACCAGCACCTTCTCGCCCGCCTCGACCTCATCCAGGATGACACGTGCCCAGTGCTCCTCGCCGCCGCCGCGCCACACCCTTCGCATGACCTCCGGGTTGTCACGGTCCTCGGGCGTCTGGATCAAACTCCAGTCGGGCGAATCGCCCAGCCCCAACACCCGGAAGCGCAGCGCGCCCGGCGCCAGACTTCGGTTGAGTTCCCACACGGCCCGGTAGATGTCCAGGTACTCCCGGTAGCCCCAGGTCACCAGGCTGTTGAAGGCGATCGTGCGGGCGAGATCCTCACGCCACTCGGGCGCAGTGACCACCGAGTCGATGAGCGCTTGGTCCTCGCGGCGCGCGAACTCGCTGCACAGCGTACGCACCCCCGCGCGGTACAGCGGCTCGATCAGCGACCCGACGAACAGCGGGTCGTGCCGCACCCGATGCTGCTCGCCGAGCAGAACGACGTCATGGTCGGCGAAGAGGCCCACCACGTAGTCCACCGGATCTTTCCCATGTTCTGCGAGCCAGGCATCGAGTTCAGCCTGCAGTTCGGGCTCGAGCGCTGGCGGCTCGATTAGTGCTCGACCCTCCACCTGCACATCGGCTTCGGCCTGCGCTTCACCCTCGACCCGCGACTCGCGGCAGCCAAAGGTCAGCGACACGAGCAGGGTTACAGCTACGAGTCCCAAGTGATGTCTCATCTCCAGTCCCTCCATGTCCATCAAGTCCGTCGCCCACCTGCCATCACTCGCTGGCCGGCTCCCCTCAGCGTGTCACACCTTCCACGATACCACGTCGGATGGCGATCTGCGCCTCACTTGCGTCGGCCAGCGGCTCCAGCCGATGCTCGATCCGCGTCCGCGTGCCGAGCGTACCCTGGCCCGACATCCGCTCAGCGCCACGCAGGAACTCGACGCTGATCGGCGACCCGATCGAGTCGGCGTAGGTCTGCCGGAACCGGTCGCCCCAGTCCTGGCCGGTCACCTCCACGACCCCCACGCGCAGCAGCTGGTCGCCCGAAGCCAGGCCGACCCCGCTGGCCGCGCTGCCGGGAACGACGGACTGCACCACCACCTGACCTTCCTGGCTGTAGTCCAGGCCGACGCCCAGGAGCGGCTCGACGATCGTGTCCGCCCGGTAGCTCATCCCGGCCAGCTCGAAGACCTCCCAGTAGGGCAGCGGTACCCGGCCGTCGATGTGGTCGCGATAGAACGCCTGCATCTCCGCCCCGTCGATGTACTCGGCCACATAGCCGAGGAACTCGTCGGTCGTGAAGCCGCGGCCACGCTCGTAGTGCTCGTGATACAGCCGGGCCATCACTTCGTCCAGGCTGTGCCGGTTGTTCGTAGCGTTGCGGATCTTGATGTCGAGCAACAGGCCGATCAGCGCGCCCTTGTCGTAGTAGTAGCCTCCGGATACCGGTATCGGGCGGATCCAGGTGGCGAGGCTGACGTCCTCGACCGAGGTCTGGGGTAGGTCTTC
>JBDHKG010000169.1:0-4658 GCA_039586495.1 Gemmatimonadota bacterium
CGCGTGACGGGGGACCGGATGAGCACATCTCCCTCGAATCCCTCAAAGGTGCGGGAGTACACCTCGATCGACATCGTGTCCACTCCCAACCGTTCGACGAACGCCTGCGGGCCCGCCTCCCGCGCACACGCGGTGACCACGAGGGCCGAGCACACCAGGATGGGCCACAGCGCCCCATACTCCTGAGCGCCCACCAGGAAGCGGCAGCAATAACGTCGTAACATGGTCCCTCCTCAGCTCATTCACTTCCAGCTAACGACACCGACCCGCGCCAGATTATCCAGATAGCGGGCCACGACTGTGATGGAGACCGGCTTGTACTCGGCGCTGACGGCGTCGCGGATCTGTGTGACCGAGCGCGTGCCATCGATGAAGTTCACCAGTTCGAAGCGCGCGTTGCCGCCCAGCGTGAACTCGCGCGATGAGTACCACGCCGCGTCCGCCTCCGGCAGCCTGCTGGCCGGAAGATCGAAGTCGAGTGGACCACGGGTCAGCCGCTCCGGGATCCGCCTGTCCACCGCTTCGCCGCGCTCGGCCCGCCGCGCACCCAGGGCCCTGGCCTCGCGCTCCAGGGTCGCGACGAGCGACTCCTCCTGCTGTCGGATCCGATCCTGCACAGCCCGCACCGCCGCGCGCACCGGCGCGGCGTCGTTGAAGTGCAGGATAGAGCTTACGGTCTCACGCTCCCACTCCGCCGCCTGCCGTACGGTGTTCAGCGCCTCGAACCAGGCCCGATTCGGATTATCCTCCGCGGCCGCGAGCGACAACCGCCGCGCCCGCCGTGCCGCTGCACCCAGCCGCTCCGCACCGTTCGCGCCGACCAAGTAGACCAGATCCAGCGCCTCCGGCTCCGACAGGTCCGACAAGTAGAGGAGCGCCGTCGTGGCGATAAGCTCGGCCCGCTCCAATTCCACCGGGTCGACCTTATCGGGCGTGTCCTCGGAGGTGTGGTGGGTGTAGTCCGAGTGCCCGATCATCATGCCCGGGATCTTCCGGTCGATGAACATCACGTGGTCGCTGCCACCGCTGTACGGCGACACCCGATAGTTGAGCACCGACTGGCTGCCGCGCGGCGTGCGCACATTCATGCGGTCCACCATCGCCGCCATGTTCGCCACCACGTCGTTCACCGCGGACGGGATCGAGGCCGGTGTGCTGGTGATATTCATTCGCGAGTGCAGCAGCTCGAGATGCTCACCCACCATGTCCAGGTTGATGCTGGCCAGGTAGCTGCCGCCCAGCCTCGGACCCACCATCTCGGTGTGCCTGTCGATGTACGCCATGGTACCGTGCCACTCCGGCACCCAGAGGAAGCACAGCGAGCGCTTCGGCCGCAGGATGCGGCCCTCGTCGATCAGCTGCTTGAGCGTACGGGCCATGTCGAGCATCGCGCCGGAGCCGCTGGCGTTGTCGTTGGCTGACTCCTTCGGGTGGTCGAGGTGCCCGACGATGACCAGCTCTTCCTCAGGCCGCTCGGAGCCACGGACGTGTGCCACCACGATGTCCATGAAGTACGGCTCCAGGCCGATCCCTCTCACCCGGCCATGGAGCACCACGCGTCCGCCCGACTCCAGCAACGCCCGCAGTCGCTCGCCCTGCCGGTTGGTGATGTTGAAGCCGAAGGTCACGTGCTCCAGCTCCTCGGTGAGCGGCCACATCCCGGTGTAGGCCAGCATGTCCGGGTACTCCTTGGCGCGGTCGTCATCCAGATAGCAGACCACCGCGGCAGCGCCGTACTTGATCACCGCACGGCGATGCACATCGCCACCGTAGCCGGTGGCAAGCACGAACTTGCCCCGGACATCCTTGCCCTCGTAGTCCGCGTCGCTGGTGCCCGCACCCACCCAGACGAGCTCGGCCGTCACGTCCCCCGGATTCGAGTAGGTGATCAGGCTCATGGCGACCTCCGGGTAGCCGACGATCCGTTCGTCGTTCGGCTCCACCATCCGGAGCTCCGCCCACTCGATGTCCCAGCCCGACGGTGATTGCCAGGTCTGATACACGATCCTCCCGTCAGACGGGTACGACTCGATCCAGGCCTCGTCCTCGCCGTAGCCGTAGGCCCGCAACTGGGCAAGCACGTACTCCGCCGAGTGGCGGTAACCTCGTGAGCCCTGGATGCGATGATGGCGGCTTATCTGGATGACGTGGTCCTTCGCGACCTCACCGCTTAGCGCCTCATGCAGCAGGTCGCGCCTGCCGGCATCCAGCAACGGCAGGTGATCCTGCGCCCGCGCCGTCGACGCCGCGGCGACCGCGCACAGCAGCACAAACGTGATGCGCCTGAACATGCCTCGAGCTCCTGTAGTTGGCGAGATCGCCGTCCCCGGTTACGCCAACACGCTTCGCAGAGTACCCAACACCCTGTCCGCGTCCGCCTTGCTGAAGATCAGAGGCGGCCTGAAACGCAATGAGCGTGGCCCGCAAGGCAGGGTCGCCAGTCCCCTATCCCAGCAGCCCTGGCGCACTTTGTTGCGGTACTCCCCGTCCGGCAGATCGAAGGCGAGGATCAAGCCTCTGCCACGGACGTTGCTGATCACCGTCGGGAATTCCGACCGCAGCTTCTCCAAGCCTTCCTTGAAGTAGTGACCTACCTTGGCCGCGCTCTCGACCAACCCATCCTCCTTCATGATCTGCAGGTAGCGAGCGCAGCGTACCATGTCCACCAGGTTCCCACCCCAGGTGGAGTTGATCCGCGAGGAGACGTGAAAGACGTTCTTCTCCACTTCGTCGATCCGCCGCGTGCTCATGATGCCGCAGACCTGCGTCTTCTTGCCGAAGGCGATGATGTCAGGCGTCGGGCCCAACTGTTGATACGCCCACACGGTGCCCGTGACACCCATACCCGTCTGCACCTCGTCGTAGATCAGCAAGGCCTCGTGCTCGTCCGCGTACTCCCGCAGACGCTGCAGGAACTCGGGCCGGAGGTGATTGTCGCCGCCCTCACACTGGATCGGCTCAATCAGTATGGCGGCGATGCCATGCGGGTCCTTCGCGAAGGCCGCCTCGATCTCCTTACAGGCCTTATCCTCAGCAGCGGCGACTTTCGGATCGTCGATCGGGAATTCGGTCTTCGGACTCGAGATCCGCGGCCAATCGAACTTGGGGAAATCCCTGATCTTCACCGGATCGGTGTTGGTCACCGAGAGCGTGTAGCCGCTACGACCATGAAACGCATCAACGAAGTGCAGAATCTTGTCGCCGCCACCATCAATCCCCTTGGCCCGGTTCTTCTGCACCTTCCAATCGAAGGCCGCCTTCATGGCGTTCTCCACCGCCAGCGCGCCGCCAGCGATGAAGAACAGGTAGCGGAACTCGTCCGGCACGGCGATCTCCCGAAAAGTCTTCACGAAACCGGCGAACTCCCGAGAGTAGATGTCGCTGTTGGCAGGGTTGGCCTGCCCCACCGGCAGCGTGGCGAAGTACCCATAACAGTCCAAATACTCCTTACCCGCCAATGCATCCACGATGACACAGCCGTGAGACCTCTGCAGATCGATCACGACATGAAAGCCATCCACCAGGATGTTTTCCTTGAGGACGGGGAAAACCGAATCGGCAGATACGCTGATCTCAGCCATTTCAACTCTCCACTCGGCTGCGGTATTCAAGAGAACAACAAGGCACGTCGAATTAAGACTCCGCGTGCGGGGCATGACCGGCGCGACTGCACCGGAAAGGACTTTCAGGGAACCTGAGGATCGGCCGGACCCGTACTCACCTACACGCCCGCGCGCCGGCGCTCTCCTCAGTTGGGGGGTGCAAAGATCCCCGGACGCGCCTCCTCGGGAAGCGGCTTCCTGGGGGTGGGGAACCTGGGCCGGTTGCCTGTCAGCTGTCTTACCATAAGCGCGCCGCACCGCCTCGCGTCACGCCTGTTCGGGTAGCTGATCGAGTCGCTTGATGGTGTGAGGCTCAGGCTTGAATCTACAGCCCCGCCAACCCCGTGTCTAACGCGTCGAGGATTAGGAGATAAGGTCGCGCGAAACTTCACCCCCCTCCTGCCTTGCGCCGAGAAAGTCCCGGTCCCGATCAGGCAAGCGCACCTTGAGGGTGACGGGATCGTAGGGCCGCTGGTCACGCCGGCGGGCGGTCCGTATATTTTTGTTGAGAGTCAACATGTAGCCCAGGGCAGCACGAGCGCTCGTAGTCGCCCCGGGAGGTCGAGAATGGTGTATAGACCTCCAGTTGTGACGGCGGCTGCCTTCCTCGCGATCACGGCGGTTGCTGCATCCTCGCTTCCTGCTCAAGAGGAGTCGGAGCTTTACCGGCAGGCCCGGTCGAGGCTGGTGGCTGGGGACACGGTCGCCGCCCTAGCCACCCTGCGTCAGCTGACGGAGGCCGAGCCTGAATACGCGCCTGGCTGGGGTCTGCTCGGGCGCGTGCTGGCCGAACGCGCCAGCGACGTCGCCACGGATTTCCGCGAGCGTAGAGAGGCCGAGCGCGCGCTCCGCCGGGCGCTGCAGCTGGAGCCCAACCACCCGCTCTACCTCGCCGGGCTCGGCGCGCTTATGCGTAAGCAGATGCTCCATCTGGACTCCCATCGTCTGTTGAAGCGGGCCGCCGAGCTCGCCGAGGAGTCTCCTGAGCGGGTACCGGCCGAGGAGCGCGCCCAACTGTGGTTCCAGCAAGGCCTCTTCTACGAGGACGGATACCTG
>JBDHKG010000078.1:0-13710 GCA_039586495.1 Gemmatimonadota bacterium
TGGGCGGCCAGGGCTCCGAAGACCGCGTTCGCTGCGCTGGCACCGACGGTCTGTGAGCTGGCCGGTGCCGGCGATGAGGTCGCCGCGGAGATCGTCACGGCGGCCGTCGCGTCGCTGACGGCGCACGTCGACGCGCTACTCGCCAGGCTGGGGCCCTGGAGCTCGCCGCCTGGCCTGGCGCTCGCCGGAGGCCTTCTCGCCCCGGGTGGACCGCTGCGCGAGGTGGTCACCACGGCCGCAACCGAGCGCGCGTGCGTCGTCCTGGGCACGCACGTTGCCCCGGTGCGTGGAGCCGCTGGGCTGGCGTTGCGCGAGCTGGGATCCGCGCGCTGATCTGGCGCGAGCGCGGCCGTCGGCACCCGGGGGTGCGCTCGCTGCAGCGCTCGCGTGCAGCTTCGGAGATCGTCGCTCCGTTCTTGCCCGCTCGCGACTTACGCTCGTCGGACCCTCGGCGCCTCCCTGGAGGACGGAAGGGGCATTCTTTTCAGCAGCCTGCTAGACGTCCGACGTCATGATGAAGAGGGGCTGGCGCAGCAAGGTCTTGTACCTGGGGCGCAGTCGGTCCGGATCGTAGTACTTGTGAACGTCGATCACCTTCGTCCGCCCCGTGACCACGTCTATCGGGACGCTGTCGTAGACGCCGTTGCGCAGGCTGACGAGGCGGCCGGAGCTGCCGGAGAGGATGAGGTCGAGTGCCAGGTTGCCGAAGGCCATGGGCACGATCGAGTCGAGCGCGTCCGGGTCGCCACAGCGGACCAGATAGCCGAGCCGCTGGTTCACGACGTTGATCCGGCGGCCGTTGCTCTGCTTGGGTGAGAGGTCCTTCAGGAGTGCTGAGACCTTGTCACCAATCCCGCCCAGCTTGCGGTGACCGTACTGGTCCGTCTCCTCGGTCTCGAACGACCTCTCCACCTCATGCTTCAACCGCGCGCCCTCGGAGACCAGAGCGACGGAGTACCGGCTGGGGTTGCGGTTGCGGTCGTAGATGAGCAGCTCGAGCAACCGCTCGATGTCGAAGGGCTGCTCGGGGATGCAGCAGCGGTCGGCCGCGCCTGCCATCGTCGGCAACAGCGCCGTGTAGCCGGCGTAGCGGCCGAAGACCTCGATGACCAGAAAGCGCTCGTGGGAGCCGGCGGTGGTCCGCAGGCTGTGGGTGAGCGCGATGGTCCGGGTGACACAGGTGCTGAAGCCGATGCAGTAGTCGGTCCCCGGCACGTCGTTGTCCATCGTCTTCGGGATCGCGACGACCTTGACGCCCTCCTGGTGAAGGCGGAGGGCATAGCTCAGGGTGTCGTCGCCGCCGATCGGGATCACGTAGTCGATGCCGAGGAACTCCAGGTTCTTCAGCACCTCCGGGGTGACATCGTTGACTTCCTGCCCGTATGCCTCGCTGAGGTGCTGAGGAACGGCGGCCTTGGGCAGGTGGCTCGGCCGTGTGCGCGAGGTGTGCAGGAAAGTCCCTCCCGTGCGGCCGGCCCGGTTGACCACCTCCTCGGTGAGCGGCGTCACACAGCTGCCGTTGTCAGCCTCTTTGTCGGGAACGATATCGATGAGCCCTGCCCAGCCGCGCCGGATACCCAGTACCCGATACCCCTCTCGTAGCGCGCGAATCGTGATGGCGCGGATCGCCGGGTTGAGTCCCGGGACGTCGCCGCCGCCCGTGAGGATTCCGATCGTGCCCGTATAGTCGGCCATGCCCCCTGCCTCCTTGACCTCTCCACCCCGTCGGGCTGCCGAGCTCCGAACCTGTGGATGGGAGAATCGCGCGGCGGGCCGCCGCGCAGCCGGAAGGGCGCTACCCTCTCCGGCGCTGAGTATAGTCAGAAAGGCGGCTGCTGCGGTAGTGGCCCAGCGGCGAGCCCGACGCCGCTGTGGGCTCAACGCGGCCCTTTCGTCTTGCGGCGGGTGACGGTAGGTTGGGTCACACGATAGGCGGACAAGCGCGGCGATCGGTCGGAGGAGGGTGCCATGGCAGAGGAACTCGTCGGCACGATCACACACTACTTCCCCAAGCCCGAGGTCGGCGTCGTCAAGTTGAGCGCCGGCATCAAGGTCGGAGACGTGCTCCGTTTCTGCGGTCACACCACTGAATTCCAGCAGGAGATCACGTCCATGCAGGTGGAGCACGCAAACATCGAGGCCGCCGCAGCCGGCGACGAGGTCGCCATCAAGGTCGACCAGCGCGTCCGGACGGGCGACGAGGTCTACCGCGTCACGCCGGATTAGTTGGCGGCGCCCCGCTCAGGCGGCCGTGTCGGAAAAGAGTCAAGGCTGGAACATCAGGGTGAAGGTGACCTCTCGGAGGGGCGTCATGCGTAGAATCCTTGCGGCCGGACTGCTTCTGTTGACGGGGTTCGTCCTCCAGGTGGCCCCGCTTGCCGCCTCACCGGCGGCGTTCTCGCGCATCCAGGGCGATACGACCGGGCTGAGCGATCTCGATGACTTCGTCACCAGTGTGATGGAGGAGTGGGAGGTGCCCGGCCTGGCTATCGCCGTCACGAAGGACGGCGAGGTCGTCTTCTCGAAGGGTTTCGGGTATCGGGACGTGGACGAGGAACTGCCGGTGACGCCGCGGACGCTGTTCGCCATTGGGTCGATCACGAAGTCGTTCACGGTCACCGTGCTGGGGTTGCTGGAAGAAGAGGGGCTGCTCGATTGGGATGAGCCCGTCCGCAGCTATCTCCCGGACTTTCGCCTGCACGATGAGCTGGCGAGCGAGCACATGACGCCCCGGGATCTGGTCACCCATCGCTCCGGCTTGCCGCGCCATGACGGTCTCTGGTACGGCTCGGACTTGACGCGACGCGAGATGTACGAGCGGCTTCGCTACTTGGAGCCGAGCCGAGATTTCCGCGCCGTCTTCCAGTATCAGAACCTGATGTTCATGACCGCGGGCTACCTCGCCGGCCAGCTCGCCGGGACGACCTGGGAGGACCTGGTGGGCGAGCGGATCTTCGAGCCGCTGGACATGACGCGCTCTAACTTCTCGGTCGGCGATTCGCAGAGGTCGGATGACTTCGCCTACCCCTACGTCAAGGTCGAGGACGTTGTTCGACAGGTGAACTTCCGCAACCTCGACGAGATCGGGCCGGCCGGATCGATCAACTCGAGCGTCGCAGAGATGATCCGCTACGTGCAGCTCCACATCGACGAGGGGAAGTACGGGGACGCCCAGCTGCTGTCCGAGGGGAACGTGGTACAGATGCAGACGCCGCAGATGGTCATCCCGGAAGCGATCCAATACGACGAGCTGGGACACACGAGCTACGGGATGGGTCTGTTCGTCACGACCTACCGCGGCCACGAGCTCGTCCACCACGGCGGCGGCATCGACGGCTTCATCTCGCTGCTCTCGTTCATGCCGCGCGAGCGGATCGGTATGATCGTCCTCACTAACCTGTCGGGCAACAACCCGGTGCCGACAATCGTCACGCGCGGTGTCTACGATCGCTTGCTGGGCCTCGAGCCGGTGGATTGGGTGGCACGTGTCAAGGAGCAGCAGGCGAAGGCCGAGGAGGCGGAGGAGGAGGGCGAGGAAGAGGGTCGCAGCCAGCGGGTCGAGGGCACCTCACCGTCCCACGCGACCGCCGACTATGTTGGCACGTACGAGCACCCCGGCTATGGCCGGGTCAAAGTGGAACTGGACGGCGATCAGCTCAGGGCAACGTTCAACGATGTCAGCTCGGTGCTGGAGCACTTCCACTACGATGTGTTCCAGGCACAGGAGGAACCGCTGAACCCGTTCAGTGGCGGGAAGGTGATGTTCCTTTACAACAAGAAGGGGGAGATCGACCGGATCGCCGCTCCGCTGGAGCCAAACGTCGATGACATCATCTTTACACGTGTACCCGACGAGTCCATGCGGCAGCGAGCTTTCCTGGAGCCGTTCGTCGGCGAGTACGACCTCGGCGGTGCGGTTCTCACGGTGGCGCTCAAGGGCGACGACACGCTCACCCTCACTGTGCCGGGGCAGCCGAGCTATGGGCTGGTCCCCACCCGCGGGACGTCGTTCGACCTGAAGGGGCTGAGCGGCTTCAGCGTCGAGTTCACGCGGGATGAGTCCGGTGTGGTGACTGAGCTGGTGCTCTATCAGCCCAATGGGACCTTCGTGGCGAAGCGGCGCTAGCAGATGGGCGCCGCGCGCTTGACGCCGGTGGCTTCGTTCTGGCGCCGCCGACCGATGCTGACTCTGCTTACGGTTGCGGCACTGGTGATCATCGTGGCGACCTCCGCCTACCTGGCCCGCGCCCTCGCCTTCGACGCGCCGGACGGTTTCTGGCGTCAAAAGGGTGAACTCGTCGCGGTAGAGGAGGAGCCTAGCGAAGGAGACTCTCTCTACCAGGCCTACCGGGTGACGCTGACCAGCAGTGCCGGATACAGCGTGCGCGGTCACCTGCGGGTCCCGCGCCAACAGGGTCGCTGGCCGTCACTGGTCGTGATCGGGGGCGTCGAGACGGGGCGCATGTCCGCCGAGCTGATCACGCCCGCTGAGCCGTACGTCGTCCTCGGCCTCGATTATCCGTGGGATGGGCCGACTCACCTGTCGTCGCTGCAGTTCCTGGTACGCGTCCTGAAGATCCGCCGCGCGATGTTGCTCACGCCGTCAGCGGTGCTCCTGGCCGTTGACTACCTTCAAAAGCGTCCCGAGGTCGACTCGTCGCGTGTGGTGCTCGCGGGTGCGAGCTTCGGAGCTCAGCTGATCACCGTAGCCGGCGCGCTCGACAAGCGGGCTCGCACGGTGCTGGTCGCGTATGGCGGGGGAGACTACGCGGCGCTCGCGAAGGCAAACCTGAAGATCAAGCCCAGATGGCTGCGGGCGCCCGTGGCCCGGGTCGGCGCGTGGTTGCTGGATCCCATCGAGCCTCTCCACTACGCTGGCCAGGTCTCGCCGCGCCGCTTGATCCTGATCAACGGGCTGACTGACGACAGGGTCCCGCGCCACTGCGTTGAGGTCCTGTACGAGGCGGCGGGGGAACCGAAAAGGCTCATCTGGCTCGAGGCGGGGCACATCAGTCCGACCAACCCTGAGTTGATCGAGCGAGTCCTGAGGGCGGCCTCCCGAGCCCTGAGCCTACCGGAGTTGGCGGACGGGCCGCCGGGCGTCGAGTAGCGCGGCGCTCGAAGCGCGGAGGTCAGGCCTTCCTCAACCGTTGAAAAACACACATATTACAGCGTCCGGAGTTGCGGCGCGGCGCTTTGCGTCGTCCCGCAGGGTTGGTCCTCCTCTATCAGCGCTAACCGATTGGTGGTTCGGGGCGTGCCCGTTCGCCCGCCTGGGGCACGCTGCGCCCGGCCGTGGGCGCGAGCGTCTATCCACTGTGCTGCAACGACAAAGAGCCATGAACGTGTCGGCGACCCGAGTCTTGCTGATCGAGGACGATCCACGGGGCAGCCGTCTGGTCCGAGAGATGCTCGGGGCGGCGCGTGGTGCCTCGTTCGTAGTGGAGCACACGTTAGCCCTCGCTCCGGGCCTGGAGCATTTGGGACGGGGCGGGATCGACGTGGTTCTGCTGGATCTGGGCCTGCCGGATTCGGACGGACTGGAGACGTTCGACCGTGTGCACCAAGCCGCGCCGGGGGTGCCCATCGTGGTGCTCAGCCACGTCGACGATGAGGCGCCGGCGATGGAAGCGGCACGCCGCGGCGCACAGGACTACCTCGTGAAAGGGCGGATGGATGCCTATGCGCTGGCCCGCGCGGTTCGCTACGCCATCGAGCGCGCCCGCGCCGAGGCGGCGTTGAGAGAGAGCCAGCAGGCGAGCAAGCTGTTGGCGACTGCCGTGGAGCAGGGCGCTGAGGCGATCTACATCACCGACCTCGACGGCACGATCCAGTACGTCAACCCCTCGTTCGAGCGGATCACCGGATACTCGCGCCAGGACGCCGTCGGCCATAGGCCGCGTATTCTCAACAGTGGCAAACAGGATGGGGGATTCTACCGGGAGATGTGGGAAACGCTGGCGCGGGGCGATGTGTGGTCGGGCCATCTCATCAATCGCAGGAAGGACGGCACGCTCTATCGCCAGGAGGCGACCATCTCCCCGGTGAGAGACGCGTCCGGTGCGATCGTCAGCTACGTGTGCGCGGCGCGGGACGTCACACGTGAGCGGGAGTTGGAGGATCAGCTCCGCCAATCGCAGAAGATGGAGGCGGTCGGGCAGCTGGCCGGCGGCGTCGCCCATGACTTCAACAACCTGTTGACGGCGATCATGGGCAACAGCGAGCTGTTGCTGGCCCGTATGGATGACGACGATCCTCGACGTGCGGACCTCGACGAGATCCGCAAGGCGGGTGCGCGTGCGGCGTCACTGACGCGGCAGCTGCTCGCCTTCAGCCGGCGCCAGGTGCTGGAGCCTGTATTTCTCGACCTCAACTCTGTGGTCGAGAGCGTGGCCAAGATGATCGAGCGCGTGATCGGCGAGCATGTGGAGCTGGTGACGGTGCTGGATCCGGACCTCGGTCAGGTCCACGCCGACCCCGGTCAGATCGAGCATGTCATCATCAACCTGGCGGTCAACGCCCGCGACGCGATGCCTGAGGGTGGCAGGCTGCTGATCGAGACGACGAACGCCGACCTCGATGAGGAATACGTCAGCGCGCACACTCCCGTGCAGCCGGGCCCCTACGTGATGCTGGCGATCAGCGATACGGGGAGCGGGATGGACGAGGCGACCAGAGCCCGGGTGTTCGAGCCGTTTTTCACCACGAAGGAGTCCGGCAAGGGCACCGGCCTCGGTCTTTCCACCGTCTACGGGATCGTCAAGCAGAGCAACGGCTACATCTGGGTCTACAGCGAAGCGGGACAGGGAACGACTTTCAAGATCTATCTGCCGCGGGTTGAAGACGTCGAGGCGGTCGTGCGACCCAAAACCAGGGGCGCGGCGGAGAGGAGAGGGCTGGAGCGCGACGGCAAGGAGACGGTGTTGGTCGTCGAAGATGACGACGCCGTGAGGGGCGTTGTGCGCAGGGCGCTGGAGGGGTGTGGCTACACGGTCGTGGCGGCCCGAGACGCCGCCGAGGCCACGCGGCTGGCCGGTGAATACGCGGGGCCCATCGACTTTCTCATCACGGACTTGATCATGCCGGAAACGAGTGGGCGCGACTTGGCGCGACGGGTCGCCGAGCTGCGCCCCGAGGTCAGGGTCCTCTACATGTCGGGCTACAGCGACAATGTCGTTCTCCGGCAGGGCATGTTGAGCCCGGGCATGCAGTTCCTCGCGAAACCCTTCACGCAGGAGAGCCTACTGGACAAGGTGCGTGAGATCCTGGACGCGCCCGCGCCAGGCTGCGACTGATGCGCACGCGTCCGCTCGGGCCGGGTGCGCCAGGCGTCTCCGCGATCGCCCTCGGTGGCATGCCGCTCTCCCTTGCCGACCGCCCTGCGGAATCCCGAGCGCTTTCGGTGATCCGCGCGGCGCTGGACGCGGGGATGACGCTCATCGACACCGCCGACGTCTACTGCCTCGACGATAGCGATATCGGCCATAACGAACGGTTGATTGCCCGAGCGCTGGCCAGTTGGCCGGGAGACCGGGGCTCCATCGTCGTCGCGACGAAGGGCGGACTGACCCGGCCCGGCGGCCGCTGGGAACGGAACGGGCGCCCGGAGCACTTGAGGGCGGCCTGCGAGCGCTCGCTCAAGGCTTTGGGCGTCGACCGTATCGACCTCTACCAGCTCCATGCCCCCGATCCCGCCGTACCTTTCGCACAGAGCGTGGGGGCGATCGCCGAACTGCAGAGGGAAGGGAAAGTCCGCCGGGTCGGGCTATCCAACGTCTCGGTGGCCGAGATCAAGGCGGCTCAGGAAATCGTCGAGGTGGTGACGGTTCAAAATCGCCTGAGCCCATTCTTTCGTGAGGCACTGGAGACCGGGGTTGTCAATTACTGCGCGGACAAAGGGATAGGGTTCCTGGCCTACAGTCCGGTAGGAGGTAGGCAACTCAACAGAAAACTGCCTGACCACCCCGCGGTCAAGTCCATCGCCGATAGAATCGCCGCCTCCGCTCACGCCGTCGTTCTGGCCTGGGTGCTCGCCCAGGGTCCCACGGTGATCCCCATCCCGGGTGCCCGCAACGTGGAGCACGCGCTCGACTCAGCCAGCGCCGCAGACCTCGTTCTCAGCGAGGAGGAATTGAAGACCATCGCGGCGGCGGACTTCCAGAGAGTCTGACAGCAGACGGCGCCTGGTACGCCACAGACCTCCGATTGCAGAATGGGGCCGGTCTGCGACCGGTCGGGTGTGCCTGGCCCGGTCGCTGGAAGCCTGCCAGATTGCCCCCGGTGCGGACGCGGTAGCGGGTGGATTGGACGCGGTTCACTTCGAGTTGGCATCCACTTCGGCTACTGGATCGATTTCCGCGGTGCATCCTGGAGCGTGCAGACTGCACCGCGCGACGTTGACGAGGGTGTCGTCTCAACCCTGGAGGGACAGGAGCGATGATCAGGTACGTGCAGCTGTTGATCTGTATCGGCCTCGGGGTGGCCAGCACGAGCGCCTTGCTGGCCCAAGGCCTCAGTGAGGGCGCGCCGCGCGCCGACACGGCGTGGTACACCGTGAAGGGTGAGCGGCATGGCGTGAGTTTCTTCCCTCGGCAGCGTCACCCGGAGGTCGAGTACGAGGCCGGTGAACGCCTGACCTTCGACCGCTACCACACGGTGGACGTGATCTACGCGTGGCTGAGCCGGTGGGTCGAGCGGTATCCCAACCTGGTCGAGCTCTACGAAGTGGGTAGGAGCTTCGAGGGGCGGCCCATCCTGCAGGTCACCCTCACCAACAACGAGACCGGCGCCGCGGTGGACAAGCCAGCCGCCTTCTTCGAGGGTGGCCGTCACAGCGGCGAGGTGACTGGCTCGGAGTCGATTCTCTGGCTGATTCAACATCTGCTGGAGAGCTACGGCCGCGATGCCGAGATCACTCGACTGCTCGACACGAAAGCCATCTATCTCAAGCCCGAGAACAATCCCGACGGCTCCAACCTCTACCTGCACACCGCGCAGACGAATCGCAGCTCGGTGAGACCGCACGACTCCGATCGTGACGGGCTGATGGATGAGGACCCCTACGAGGATCTGGACGGCGATGGCGTGATCTATCAGCTGCGCTGGCGGGTGCGGCCCGGCGAGGAGGAGCAGGGGAACGCGGTGCTGGACGAGCGTGACGCCAGCGGTCGCCTGATGAAGAGGGTCTCGGAAGGCGAGGGCGACTGGATCGTCATCGGCGAGGGGATCGACAACGACGGCGACGACAAGTTCAACGAGGACGGGATCGGCGGTCTCGACCTGCACCGCAACTATCCGGAGAACTGGCGGCCTGACACAGGCGCGGATGCGACGAAGCGCGGCTGGACCCAGTCCGGGTCCGGGGCGTTCCCGCTGAGTGAGCCGGAGACCCGGGCCACGGCGCTGTGGCTTCTCACCCACCCGAATGTCTCGGTGGTGAACTCGATGGACACGCGTGTGCCCATGCACCTGCGGGGGCCCTCCACCTCGAAGAGCGCCGAGCGCATGTTCCCCGAGGACCTTGCCTACTTCGAGCACTTCGATAGCCTCGGGCGCTCCATCACCGGTTATCCGTGGGCGGGCGATACATACGAGACCTACATGACGCGGGTGCCCATCAACCCGATGACCGGTGATCCGAACATACCGCGCCCGCTCTTCGGGCATGGCCCCGACTTCGGCTACTTCTACTACGGCGCCATCTGGTACGGCGACGAGTTGTGGCACGGTGGTCGCATGAAGGACTACAACGAGGACGGCCTGCTCGACGAGGTCGATGCCCTGATTTGGGACGATCAGGAGAACGGCGGCCGCGGCTTCCGCGAGTGGGAGCCCTTAGAGCACCCGGTGCTGGGTTCCGTGGAGATCGGCGGCTTTCACCCCAAGTTCTTCTCCCAGAACGGACCGCCCGAGCAGCTCGAGCATTGGATCCGCGTGCAGGCGCTGTTCAACCTCGAGCTGGCGAAGCAGCTGCCGCAGATCGATGAGGTGAAGACCGATGTCCGCCGCATCGAGAGCTGGGGCGATAGCACGGCCTATCGGGTTGCGGTGAGCTGGACCAACAGCGGGGTGCTCCCGACGGCGCTCCGCCAGGCACAGCTGGTGAAGATTGTACAGGAGGACCGCGCAGAGCTGGTGTTCGACTCCACGCTGACCCGGCGTGACGCGCCCGTGGTCCGCATTGTGGATCCGTCGACCCACGACAAGGTGATCCGTGCTGGATGGACTCAGCCCGGCGAGGAGACGTCGGTGGACTTCCTCGTGCATACCTACGGTGTCCCCGGCCTTGAAGGCGAGGTGCGCGTCATGTCGACGCGCGGCGGGCTGGTCGAGCTACCGCTGGTGCTGGGCCGGCCGCGCGAGGATTAGAAGGCGGATAGCTGACGCGGAGACCGAGCGGCGGCGACGTGAAGCCGTCTAGGAAACGCCGGGTCCCTAGCGGTCGTAGGGTAGGGCGATGATCGATCCATTTGCTGAATACGAGGCCCTCCTCGAGCGGCTCGAGAAGGAACGGTCCGCTGAACGTCCGGCCCTCGCGGCTCGGCCGCGCCTCCATGTCCGCCGACTCGTCGCAAAGTGGCTCGTCCGCTGCATGCTGGTCGCCGCCGCGCTGGTGTTCCCGTTCTGGGTGCTGGTCGGCAGCTCGGTCTTCCTGTATCGTAACTACGACGTGCCGACCTGGCCGGCCCTGCTGGCCGGTGTTCTGCTCACGGCGCTGGTGTTGCTGATTTACACGGCCTGGGTCAGCAAGCGGTTGGCGGGTAAGGCGCGACTGCCCGGGGCCGTGACCAAGACGGTCTTCGCCGTGGTGGGCGCCTACTGCCTGTACGCGCTCATCTATCTCTCCAGCCTCAACGTCAAGGGTGCGGAACTGCGGCAGGAGTACCGGTCTCTGCATCCGCTGCTGCGGCTCGCCACCAGCACGTTCATCCTGGTGGACCGTGATCTGATGATCACCGACGTGGAGAGGGAGGCGCGGGACTACGCTAGGATGGGGCTTCCGTTCTACGAGCATTCGCTGCACCTCGTTCAGGAGGACGGCTACGCTCACGCGGTCGATCTGCGCACCATCGGCCGCAGCGAATGGCGGAATATCCTCTTGCTTGCCTACTTCCGGGCCATGGGATTCAGAACGCTGAGGCACGTGGGCACGGCGGACCATCTGCACTTGTCTTTGCCGCTTCCTTGACGATGTCGGGTAGGAGGCAGGCTCGCGAAGCGCAGGCTGAGATGGAAGAGCTGATGCGCAGTTGGGACGGCGAACAGGTCGTGATGCGCTACGACCACGAGGCGGATGCCTGGATGTTCATCGCCATCCACTCCACGCGCCTGGGACCTGCTATCGGCGGGACGCGCATGAAGGTCTACGCTGCGCCGCGTGATGGCTTGCGCGACGTCCAGCGCCTGGCGGCCGGGATGACGTACAAGTGGGCCGGCATCGATTTCCCGATGGGCGGCGGAAAGGGCGTGATCGCTTTGTCGCGGCCCGTGCAGCGGGCGGAGCGCGAGCGGCTGTTGGAGCGTTACGGCGAGCTGGTGGAGTCGCTGCGCGGTGGCTTCTACACCGGGCCCGATCTCGGCGTGGGCCCGGACAGCATGGAGGTCATCGGGCGGAAGACCAGCCGTGTGCGCGGCCTGCAGGCCGGCGATCCGGGGCCATGGACGGCGCTGGGCGTGTTCGTGAGCATGGAGGCGGTGGCCGCGGAGCTCTTAGGCAGCCCGGACCTGAAGGGGCGGTCGGTGCTGGTTCAGGGCGTGGGCGACGCGGGCCTTCCTCTCTGCAAGCACCTCGCCCAGGCCGGGGCGAACCTCAAGATCGCCGACATCGAAGCGGGCCGGGCCGGAACGCTCGCAAACGAGCTGGGTGCTGTCGTCGTGGATGCGGCTCAGGCCTACGACGAGCCGTGCGACATCTTCGCGCCCTGCGCCGTCGGCGCCGTGCTGAACGCCGAGACGATCCCGAGACTGCGGTGCAAGGGCGTCACCGGCTGCGCGAACAACCAGCTCGAGACCCCGCGAGATGCGGAGCGCCTGCACGAGCGCGGCATCCTCTACGCCCCCGACTTCATCTGCAACGCCGGCGGCGCCATCTACCTCACCGCTGTCGAGATGCTCGGGACGGATGAGGACACTGCAGCAGACAGAGTCCGGTCGATCCGCGGAACCCTCGAGGAAGTCCTGCAGGAAGCAAAGGACCGGGGCGAGTCGCCGGCCCGTGCGGCGGACCGGCGGGTGCAGCGGGTGCTGGAGCGGGGTCCGGCGTAAGAGCTTCGCGGAGTGTGCCTCTCCGGTGTAGGTTTCCAGAGGTTGGACGCCGAGCGGAGATTCAGAATCATGCTGTGCCGTAGGATCGCCTGCCTTCCTCTTCCTCTGCTGCCCTTGACAGTACCCGCCGATCTGGCCGCCCAGGAACGGCGTGCGGTTGAGCCCGGCGACAGTATCCGCGTTTCGGCACCGAGCTTCCAGCGGGGCTAGCTGGTCGGCACGCTCGCGGCCCTGGAAGCGGACACCCTTGTCTTGGAGGTCGCAGGGCGCGATGCGCCGCTGGGCATCCCTCTGGCCTCGATCATAGCGCTCGAGGTCAGTCGGCCTCAGCGAGCGACGGTGATGGGCGCCTGCTTCGGCGCGGCCGCCGGTGCCGGGCTGGTCTACCTTGCGTTCAAGGTTATGTCTCTGGAGGACCCGGAAGGCGCGTGGTTCATCTACTCCGGGATTCCGCTCGGTGCCTTCCTGGGCGGCCTCATCGGCGCCGAGATCGGAGCGGAGCACACCTCGGAACGCTGGCGCACGGTTCCGTTGCGCGAGATTCGAGGCCCTCAGAGCGGCATGTCGTTCTCGCTATCTATCTCGCTACTCTTCTGACGCGCCCCGCAGGCGTATTGCACGGGCCCGGACTCGGTAGGGATTTTCGGGCCGCCGGGCTGGCCCGGGACTTGCCCGCCAGGGCAGCAGTCGCGAAGCTAGTGCACCCATCCATCGTCAGGTTCAAAGCCGAGATAGAGGGACAGCCATGTCGAGCGCGCTCTACCAGACACCGATTCCCCGGAACGAGCCGGTTCGCTCGTATGCGCCCGGGACGCCGGAGCGGGAGTCACTGAAGAAGAAGCTGGATGAGCTGGCGGGCCGGCAGGTCGAGATCCCGCTGGTCATCGGCGGGGTGGAGGTGCGGACCGGCGAGCTGGCCGAGTACACGATGCCGCACGATCACAAGCATGTGCTGGCCGGCTGGCACAAGGGTGGCCCCAAGGAGGTCGAGGCGGCGATCGCGGCCTCGCAGAAGGCCTGGCAAGAGTGGTCGAGTTGGCCCTGGGAGGAGCGGGCGGCCGTCTTCCTCAAGGCGGCGGACCTGTTAGCCGGGCCGTGGCGCGACACGGTGAACGCGGCCACCATGCTGGGCCAGAGCAAGACGGCCCACCAGGCGGAGATCGATGCGGCCTGTGAGCTGATCGATTTCTGGCGCTTCAACGTCTGCTACGCCGAGAAGATCTACGCGGAGCAGCCCGTGTCGGCCCCGGGCGTCTGGAACCGCATGGAGCACCGGCCGCTGGAGGGCTTCGTCTACGCCATCACGCCGTTCAACTTCACCTCGATCGGGGGCAATCTGCCCACCGCGCCGGCGATCATGGGCTGCGTGTCGCTCTGGAAGCCGTCGCGCACCTCGATCTACAGCAACTACTACGTGATGAAGGTGCTGCAGGAGGCGGGGCTGCC
>JBDHKG010000170.1:0-6037 GCA_039586495.1 Gemmatimonadota bacterium
ATCCGGCACGAGCTATGGCGAATCGATAGCGACTTGCCGCTCTCCGGTATCCGAGGGATGGAACAGTTGTACGCCACGTCGGCGGCGGGGCGTCGGTCTTTCACGACCCTCATAGGTCTATTTGCCGTGCTGGCTCTCGTGTTGGTGGCCGTCGGCACCTACGGGGTGATGTCTTTCTTCGTTTCACAGCGCACACAAGAGATAGGCATCCGCGTGGCCTTCGGGGCGAAGAATGACCAGATCCTGAAGCTCGTGTTCTGGCGCGCGTTCCGGCTCGCGCTGCTTGGAATCGTGATCGGCGTGGCGGGTGCCATTGGCACTTCCCGTATAGTCGGCAGCATGCTCTACGGCATCCGCCCTGTTCACCCTGCCTACATCCTCGCCGTAGGGACCACCCTGGCGCTGATCGCGCTGTTCGCAGCCGCTGTGCCTGCATTGAGAGCGAGCACGGTGGATCCCGTCCGGGCACTGCAAACCGTGTAATGAGGAGCACTGGGCGCGGCTAGCAGGCCGAGTCGTTACCGGCTCGGCCTGCCCGAGACTTCCGGGGCCCGCTGCCTAACCCGGAGCCCCTGCTCGAGGCTGGCCCGCGGTCTCGAGTCGCAGGACGTAGTAGTAGAGGACGTAGGCGACTACGAAGACCAGGAGGCCGGAGAAGATGACGTCGCTGAGGAAGTGGGCGCCCTGAGCGATGCGCCCCAGCCCCACCAGCCCACCGAACCCGCCGACTGCAAGGTAGACCCGGTAGCGGCGGCGCCGGGCGAGAAAGGCAAGCGCCAGGAAATAGAAGCCCATCGAGGGGTGGCCGGCGACGAAGGAACAGTTGCGATCGCACTGATCGCTGATAAGGAAGGCCGGGGTGAAGGTCCTGTCACCGCCGAACTCGATCACGTCGCGGGGCCGCGCTCGACCCCAGTGATCCTTGAACACGGTGTGGACGACGAGCCCCGGTCCGAGGGCCAGAGCGGCGAGCAGATACAGGGCAACACGCGTGTTGAACGGGCCGAGGGCTCGCCTGCGCATCAGGTTGTGCGCCAACAGGGCAAGTAGCCCCACGATGGCGCAGATCGCGAGCAGCGGGATCAGGTTGTAGAGGAGAAGAACCCACGAGGCGTCGCTCAGGTAGAAGCCGCGGGCGCCGTCGTAGAACAGGCCCGTGAACCAGAGGTCAATACCGGGATAGATAATGAAGAGGACCGCCAGACCGGCGGACCCGAGCACGAACCCGAATTGAACCGCTGTGCTCCTCATCCTGGCTCCGTGCACGTGGACGACTCGCTGCCCGTAATAGCGGTTGGCTAGCTGCGCAATAATACGACATGCGGGTGAACGGGTCTAACGTAGAGGTGCTGTCTGTCCGGGCTGCGCCGGGTGACGGGCGGGCCCGGACTGTTCGGGCGTCTCTTGACTGCGCTCTTCGAGCTTTGCAGCGTGACCGCGGGGATCGTACCCAGGTCCCCACGTTCACGACTCTTGCGGCCGGCTGAGCCAAGGGCCGGTCGCTCGGTTTCAGTGGTAGCGCGTGTTCAAATAGGAGAGGCGATGTCGTCAAGTGCTGCGTTAAGGCTGCTAACCCTCAGCGTGTGCGTAACAGCCTGCGGGCCCGACACGGTGAGTTTCATCCGGGTCAACCAGCTCGGCTACCGACCGGACGGGCCGAAGGTCGCCGTCGTCTGCTCGCTGGACGATGTGAGCATCGCTGACTTCAGTGTGCTCGATGATCAGGGCCGGCGCGCGTTCGGGCCGGCGCCGGCCGAGCCGGCCGGGGCATTCGGACCCTGCGCGGCGGTGCATCGGCTCGACTTCACGGCGCTGACAAGGCCAGGGGCGTACCGGGTTTCCGCCGGGGGAGCGCGGTCGCGGTCGTTCGCCATCGGAAGTGACGTCTACGTTGGCGCCGCCGACACGCTGCTCGTTTACATGCGGCAGCAGCGGTCCGGCTTCAATCCGGTGTTCAACGATTCCGTGCATCACCGGACCGACGGTATCGTCGTCGACCACCCGACCATGGCGGGCCAGTTCATCCACGTCGCCGGGGGTTGGGCCGACGCCGCCGACTACCTGCAGTACGTAACGACTTCCGCGCACGCCACGTTCTCGCTGTTGATCGCTTATCGCGATCAGCAAATGGCGTTCGCTGACCGGCATCAGGGGAATGGACTTCCCGGATCGAACGGCGTCCCGGATGTCCTCGACGAAGCGCGGCACGGGCTCGAGTGGCTGTCGCGCATGTTTCCCGGCGATGGGACGGTCTTCAATCAGCTGGGCGACGACCGTGACCACGTCTTCTGGGACCTGCCGACGACGGACTCCTCGGACTACGGCTGGGGTCGCGGTGGCCCGCGCCCGGTGTATCCCTGCACGGGCAAACCTCAGGGCCTGCTCGAGCACAAGAACCGCTCGACCGGTCTCGGGTCGACCGCGGGCAAGTTCGCCTCTGCCTTCGCGCTGGGCGCACTGATGCTGGCCGAGCGTGACCCGGCCTTCGCCGAAACGCTGCGGGCCAAAGCCATAGCAGCCTACGAGATCGGGCTGGCGCACCCCGGGGTGTGTCAGACGGCCCCGGCCCGGGCGCCGTACTTCTACGAGGAGGACAACTGGGTCGATGACATGGAGCTGGCCGCCATCGAGCTGCATGCGCTCATAGGTGACCGTCGCTATCTGGACGACGCCATCGCCTTCGCGGCGCAAGAGCCGGTCACGCCTTGGATGGGCGCGGACACGGCCAGGCACTACCAGTGGTTCCCCTGGCACAACTACGGTCATTTCGAGATCTGGCGAGTCGGGCCGCCCGAGGCTCGCGATGTCGTGGTCGACTACTATCGCCGGGGGCTAGACGCGGCTGATGGCTTCCTTCACGACGCAGGCGCTCCTGTACCGACGAATGTCGGGCGATGAGACCTACCGCGAACTGGAGACGGCCGCGCTCGACTGGCTGTTCGGGGTGAACCCCTGGGGTGTCTCGATGGTGATCGGCTTGCCGGACGGCGGCGTGTATCCACGCGACCCGCATTCGACGGTCGCCAAGGACCTCAACCTACAGCTGACCGGCGGACTCGTCGACGGGCCGGTGTACCGGTCGATCTTCGATAACCTGCGAGGTATCACGTTGTACGGCGAAGACGAGTACGCAGCGTTCAATACGGGCCGCATCGTCTATCACGATGACTTCGGCGACTACTCGACCAACGAGCCGATCATGGATGGGACGGCGAACCTCGCCTACGTGTTGGCAGCGGCGGCGACGTTCGATTCCTTCTGACCACAACGGGTCACACCGATGCTCTCTAACGTGCCCTGGCGGCGCTGCGCCGTACTGCTGCTGACGCTCTCTCCCGGCGGACCGGTCGCTGACACACCGTTCCTCGGGTCACAGATCGAAGCGCAAACCGTCGTTCAAGCGAGCACACAAGCGGTTCGCGTGAGTAACGGTCATCTCCGGGTCGGAGTGGATCGGCAGAGCGGCCGGCTGGTCGAGCTCCTCGATCTGCGAACCGGGCAGGACTTCATCTCACTCGGCTCGGACCCGGGCAGCCCCTGGCAGCTCACCCTCGCCGGTGAAGACCCGTCCCTGACGCCGGCCGATGCAGGAACGTTCCAGTGGGAGACAGCGGGGGACAGGGCGCTGAGGCTGACCTGGGAGGACTTTGGCGTTGCCGGGGCGCCGGACCTGCGCGTCGTGGTCTCTATCGAGTTGGCGAACGGCGAGCCCATGAGCGAGTGGGACGTCGCGATCGAAGGGTTGGGGGAAGTCGGCCTCGAGACCGTCCTGTTTCCGCGCGTCCCCGGCATCGCGCCGCTCGGTGGCGCGGAGCGACTGGCCGTGCCGCGCTTCATGGGTGAGCTGGCGCGCAATCCCAGGGAGCTGTTCGCGGGCCCGCACGGGCAGGGACGTCGCCGGACGTGGAGCTACCCCGGCGAGCTGGCGCTCCAGGCTCTAGCCCTCTATCGGGAGGACGGTCCGGGCTTCTACGCGGCCGCTGATGACAGCGCCGGCTACCGCAAGGCCTTCGCGATCTGGGGCGATGGGCAGGGAAGCCTGGGGTTCGAGGTAGTGCACCTGCTGGAGGACCCCGGGGCGCAGAGGGATCGGTACGCGCCGCCTTTCAGCGGGCTGCTCGGGACGTTCGATGGCGACTGGATCACGGCGGCGGAGCGTTACCGCGCCTGGGGGACACAGCAGGCCTGGGCTCGGGAGAGCCGGCTCAGACGAGGTCTGGTTCCCACCTGGTTGCTGGACACTGGGCTGTGGCTGTGGAATCGGGGCAGGGCGGAGGGTGTGCTGCGGCCGGCGGTAACCCTTCAGCGAGAGCTGGGACTGCCGGTCACCGTCCAGTGGCACTGGTGGCACGGCGGCCCCTACGACACGAGCTTCCCCGAGTACCTGCCTCCGCGCGACGGCGCCGAGACCTTCAGAGCCGCGCTGAGAGAGGCTCAGGCCGAGGGCGTGCGAGCCATCGTCTACATGAACCAGCGGCTCTGGTGCACGGGAACCCGCAGCTGGGAAGAGGAGGGGGCCGAGCCCTTCGCGGTCAAGAATCGGGATGGGTCGGTCGCGGTGGAGAGGCCGAACGCCTTCGACCGGCAGCCCTGTGCGCGGATGTGCATCACGCAGCCGTTCTGGCACGAGGTGTACGCGGGGCTGGCCGAGACGATGGTGCTCGACTACGGCGTCGATGGGATCTACATGGACCAGGCGGTCGCCAGCATGCCGTGTTACGACTCGCGCCACGGGCACCCGCTGGGTGGAGGGAACTACTGGATCGAAGGGTTCGGGGCGCTGGCCCAGGCGATCCAGGAGCGCGCGCAGGGGAAAGGTGACGTGTTACTGGCGGGGGAGCACGGAGCAGAGAACTGGCTTCCGCTGCTGGACCTCTTCCTGACCCTCCAGATCAGCCAGGAGCGCTACATCCGACCCGGCGGCGAGGGCTGGGACGTGATCCCGTTCTTCCAGGCCGTTTACCACGCTTACGGCGTGACCTACGGGAGCTACTCGTCCCTGACCATCCCGCCCTACGATGAGCTATGGCCCAAGCAGTACGCGCCGGCGCGGCCGCTGGAGCTGCTGGATCGGAAGTACAGGCGCCAGTTCTACCTGGAGCAGGCTCGCGCGTTCGTGTGGGGCATGCAGCCCACGGTCGCGAACTTTCTGCCCGCGCAGCTCCGGGAGCGGCCCGAGGAGGTCGCCTACATGCTGCGGCTGGCCCGGGTTCGCAGCCGCGCACTCAAGTACCTGTTGCACGGCACGTTTCGTCGCCCGCCGAAGCTCGAGGTCCCGGAAGTCGATGTGGATCTCTCGCGGCTGTCGATCTACGCGGGTCGTACGGGTGGAGGGACCTCGTGGCGCGAACGCTTCCCGGCACTCCTCGTCGCGGCCTGGGGTGCGGACGACGGGGATCTCGCGATCGCCTTCGCTAGCATCGTGGACGAGCCGCTTTCGCTGTCGCTCGAGCTGGACCCCTTGGCCTACGGTCTGGAGGCAGGCGGGCGGATCTACCGCATCGACGAGTCGGGACGTGAGCTGATCGGGGAGTTCAGCGACGGGCCCGTGCCCCTCACGTTCGAGTTCCCACCGCTGGGGGCCTGGGTCGTGGAGCTCAGCGCACGGCGAGGGAGCAGCGGAGGGTCGGGCGGGCGGTAGGGCACGGCTATATCTCCTGCATCGGCAAGTCGATATGTGACGGGTAGGCGCGGTTGCGCGCTACCGTGATGGTCGGCACGGAACCGTCGCGCGGGTAGCGGAGGAACGAATCCTCGTCCGCGCCGGCGATGGCGACGCGGATCTTGTGCCCCTGTGTGATGAGCACCGAGGTGGCCCACAGCTCGAAGGTCAGTTCGGCGACCGCGCCCGGGACAAGCGGCATGGCGTCGGCGCGGAGTTCCGTGCGCTGCGGGCCGTACTTCCAGTATAGGCCTGGTTCCTCTGAGACTTTTCGCATGACGGCGCGCAGCTCGCCCTCGGTGATGTAGGTCACCCGGCCGTCGGGCGCCACGTCCTCGAGGTAGACGAAGAACGCGCCGTCCTCGTGCGTCGATG
>JBDHKG010000079.1:0-14860 GCA_039586495.1 Gemmatimonadota bacterium
TCATCGCCCCCCAGGCCCCGTCCCGCTTTGCCACCCCTCAAGGGACTCAAGGCGAACGGCACACACCTTGTACTCCGGGATCTTGGCCTTGGGGTCGAGGGTCGGGTTGGTCAGCACGTTGGCGGCGGCTTCAGCGAAGTGGAATGGGATGAACACGACCCCGGGCTCCACGCGGTCCGTTACCTGCACCCGCGCTTCGATTGCGCCGCGACGGCTGTAGACACGGACCCGTTCGTCCGCTTCCAGCCCCTTAGCCTGAGCATCAGCAGGGTTGATCTCCACGAAGCACGACCCTGCCTCCTGTTCCAACTTCGGCGAGCGCCGGCTCAGCGTGCCAGTGTGATACTGGAACATGATGCGCCCAGTAGTGAGCAGCAGCGGATACTCGTGATCCGGCAGCTCGTCGGCTTCCTGGTAGTGGACGGCGTGGAAACGCCCACGCCCCCGGGCAAACTCGCCCTTGTGCAGGTACGGGGTCCCCGGATCCTCGAGATCGCGGCAAGGCCACTGGAGACAGCCGAGCTGCTCCAGACGCTCGTAGCTCACTCCACCGTAGATAGGCGTCAAGCCGGCGATCTCGGCCATGATCTCCGACGGATCTTCATAGCTCCAACCGCTCTCCGCCGACATACGCCGTGCCAGCTCGCAGATGATCTGCCAGTCCGGCTTCGCCTCCCCGGGTGGCTCCACTGCTTTGCGGACCCGCTGTACCCGGCGATCGGTTGCCGTGAACGTTCCGTCCTTCTCGGCCCAGCTGGCCGCCGGGAGCACAACGTCTGCCAGCTCCGCGGTCTGAGCGAGGAAAATGTCCTGGACCACCAGGAACTCCAGGGCATCGAGGGCTTGCCGCACGCGACTCGAATCCGGTTCCGACACGACAGGGTTCTCACCCATGATGTACATGGCACGCATCCCGCCCCTTTCGACAGCGCTGATCATCTCCGTCTCGGTGAGGCCCGGATTCGTGGGGAGAGCCCGCTTGCGCCCGTCTCCTGCATGAATCTTCCATATCTGTGCAAACCTACCCCGGACTTCCGGATCTTCCACCGACTGATAGCCCGGGAACACGACGGGCAGTGCGCCCATATCGCACGCACCCTGGACGTTGTTCTGTCCTCGCAGTGGGTTCACCCCAGTACCGGGCTGACCCACATTGCCGGTGAGCAGCGCCAAGTTGGCACAAGCCCAGACATGCTGCACGCCGCTGGTGTGCTGAGTGATGCCCATGGCGTACACGATCGCCGCGCGCTCCGCAGCCCCGAACCAGCGTGCCGCCTGGATCAGGTCCTCCCCGGGGATGCCTGTGATCTCTTCAACCCGTTCGGGAGAGTAATCGGTCAGCGCCTGCTTCAGCTCCTGGAAGCCCTCGGTGCGCTCGGCGATGAACGCCTCGTCGGTCAGCCTCTCTTCAATGAGGATGCGCGCCATACCGTTCGGAGGCGCGCCATGCCGTTCAGCCAGACGATGTCCGTACCGGGGCGCTGGCGAAGGTGTAGATCGGCGCAGCGGGCCATCTGTGTGCGCCGCGGGTCGGCCACAATCAGCTTCGCCCCCCGACGCTGAGCGCGAAGCAGGCGCGTACCGATGATGGGGTGCGTCTCGGTGGTATTGGAGCCTGTGACCAGGATGCAGTCGGCCTGCTCCAGATCCGGAATCGAGTTGGTCATCGCCCCGCTGCCGAACGCGGTGACCAGACCGGCCACCGTGGGGCTGTGTCAAAGGCGTGCGCAGTGGTCGATGTTGTTGGTGCCCAGAACGGCCCGCGTGAACCTCTGAAGTAGGTAGTTCTCCTCGTTGGTGCACTTGGCCGAGGAGAGCACCCCAATGCCATCCGGGCCGAATTCGCTCCTTACCTTGCCCAGCCGCTTGGCCACCAGGTCAAGGGCCTCATCCCAACTCGCGCTTTCCAGAACCCCGTTGCGCCTGATCAGCGGTCGGGTCAGCCGTTCCGGGTGATGAATGAACGCATCCGCGCTCCAGCCCTTGATGCACAGGCGACCCTCGCTGACCGGGTGAGTCTTGGCCGGCAACACCCCGACGACTCTCCCATCCAAGACCTCGAGATGCATCCCGCACCCCACGCCACAGTAGATGCAGGCGGTGCGCACATTGTGGTAGTTCATGTCTCGACATCCTGTTCGAGCTTCAGGAGGGTGGGCGGTAACACCTCCAGATCGGTCCCGGTGTGATAGCCGAACAGCTCCTCCACGTCCTGACTCACCATCCGATACAGGACGGTTATCGGGATCTCCGCCGGGCAGGCGATCTCGCACTCCCGACAGGCCACGCACTTGCCCGCCATGTGAATAGCCTTGATCAGGTGGAATACGGGATAGGGCGGCGGTAGCCTACCACGCTCCACCCACAGCTCGTCCTCCAGCGCGCAGGCGTGACAGAAGCACTGGGGGCAAGCGTTCCGGCAGGCGTAGCACTTGATGCACCGCTGGACCCAGCTGAGCCAGAAGGCCAGCCGGTCCTCGCTCGTCTCCGGTAGCGCTGCCAGCACGCGGTCCGCAGCGACGCCAGGCGTAGGCTCACCGACGACCACCCCGGCATGGAACGGAGCGGGCTGGGCACAGCGACACGCTTCCACCTCCTCCGCGCTGCAGGCCAGGCCGATCAGGGTTAGTCGGGCCCAATCCACCTGTCGGTGCTTAGCCATCTCCACCAGACCCCGCTCCTCACAGGCCCGACAGACGACCGCCAGTCGACCCTCCGGTTGGCTATCTTGCAGCCGCCGCACGATGGCCGGCAACGGGTACTTGGGCCAGAGAGCCAGCTCATGCAGCTCGTCTCTCGACTGGAAGAGATGGGGCGCCACGTCGCCGTGAGCGCTCCGCAGGGCCAACACGCCAGCGTGATCGGCGAGTGCCTCGGCCACGGCCTCGTGCAACGCCGGCCAGCGGGCATCCTCCTTTCCCCTGACCGCGTAGTCCCTCGCATCCGCCACGTTCACCGTCCGCCAGCTGCCGTCCTGAGATTCGGGGCGTGACGCTTGCCAAACCTCCCGGGTGTCGTCGCTTCGCAGCCTTGACTTGATCGGTGGCAGCCCTCGAACCGTTTCGCTGAACTCACTCACGATGCGAGCGAAGCGCTCTCCCTCGGCGGCGGAGACGTAATCCCAGCGCAGCCGTTCGGGCTCGATCCCGGCGTAGCCGAGCAGCCGCTGCAACAGTTGCATGCGCCGGACCATGCGGTGGTTGCCCTCGTGGTAGTGACACTCGCCGATGTGGCAGCCGAGGACGAGGACACCGTCGGCGCCTTCCTGGAAGACGCGGAGCACCAACTCCGGCGCCACGCGGCCCGAGCACGGGACGCGCACCACCCGCAGGCTCGCTGGGTACTTCAGCCGCGCCGTACCCGCCAGGTCCGCGCCCCGATAGGAGCACCAGTTGCACAGGAAACCGATGATCGCCGGCTCGCAGCCGTCGTTTTCTGACGTATCGCGAACAGGCGCGACCTCAGACATTCAGGAGTCCCTTCGCCTGCGCCACCAGCTGCTCGTCAGTGTAATGACTGAGGCTGATCGCCTTGGGCAGGCACGCCGCGGCGCAGACGCCGCAGCCCTTGCACAGCGCCGCGATCACATGAGCCTTGTCACGATCCGGCCGCAGCTCGATGGCGGAGTAGGGGCAGGTTAAGAGGCACTCCTCACAACCGCTGCAGGCCGCTTCGTCAACCGTGGCCAGCACAGGCTCCAGCTGCACTTCACCTCGACTGATCAGCCCGGCTACTCGGGCTGCAGCCGCCGCCCCCTGGGCCACCGCAGACTGGATGTCTTGCGGTCCCTGACAGGCGCCAGCAATGAACACACCGTCGGTCGTGGTGGCCACCGGATCCAGCTTGGGATGGCGCTCGATGAAGAAGCCGTTCTGGCTGCAACTGATGCCGAAGCGGCGGGCTACCTGGCGTACATCCGCTTGCGGCTCCAGCCCGCAGCTCAAGATGACCATGTCCACCGGCAGCCGCCGCTGTCGGCCGATGAGCGTGTCCTCCGCCTCGACGATCAGACGGTCCTCCTCCTCCGGCGTCTCGGGCACGTCGCTGATGCGCGCGACCTTACCGCGAATGAAATGGGTCCCTTCATCCAGCAGCCGGTGATAGAACTCCTCGTAGCCCTTACGTGAGGACCGGATATCGATGTAGAAGTTGTAGACCTCCGCCTCGGGCAGTCGCTCGTGGACGAGATGCGCGAACTTGAGGGAGTACATGCAGCACACGTCGGAGCAGTAGGCATTGTAATTCCGATCGCGGCTGCCTACACAGTGGACGATCGCGACCCGCTGCGGCCGTGTCATACCGTCGCGCAGCACGATTCTGCCGGCGGTCGGTCCGGCAGCGTTACACATCCGCTCGAACTCCAGGCTGGTGAAGACATTCTCTAGCCGGCTATAGCCGTACTGCGGGATGCGCCGCGGATCGAAGAGGCGATAGCCCGTCGCCAGAATGATGTTCCCGACCTCGATGTCCAGGACTTCGTCCTCCTGGTCCCAGACGATGGCTCCGGCAGGGCAGAAGATCTCACACGCCTTGCACTTGCCGCGCTCGAAGTAGACGCAGTTCTCCCGGTCGATCACCGGGGTGTTGGGCACTGCCTGAGCGAACGGCGAGTAGATCGCCTTCCGGAAGCCGAGGCCGGCCTCGAAAACCTTGTCCTCGACCCAGACCGGACATTTCTGCTGGCAGATCTCACAGCCGGTGCACTTATCCTCCGCGACGTAGCGCGCCTTCCTCCGGATCCTGACGACGAAGTTGCCCACGTAGCCGCTCGACCCCTCCACTTCGCTGTAGCTCAGAAGCTGGATGTTGGGATGCTGCCCCACCGCCATCATCTTCGGCGTCAGAATGCAGGCCGAGCAGTCCAGGGTCGGGAACGTCTTGTCCAGCTGGGCCATATGCCCACCGATGGAGGGCTCGCGCTCCACCAAGGTGACCGGGTAGCCCGCGTCGGCCAGCTCCAGCGCGGCCTGGATGCCCGCGATGCCGCCGCCAACCACCAGCGTGCGCGGGTGAATCGGCACGCGATGCGGCTCCAGCGGCTGCTGGCAAGCCACCCGGTGCACGGCGCCAGCCACCAGCGCCTTTGCCTTCTCCGTCGCCGCCGCGGGGTCCAGGGTGACCCAGGAGCACTGCTCCCGGATGTTGGCCATCTCCATCAGGTAAGGATTGAGGCCGGCGCGGCCGCAGGCCCGCCGGAAGGTCGGCTCGTGCAACTGGGGCGAGCAGGCGGCCACGACGACCCCGGTCAGACCCAGCTCCCGAAGATCCGCTTCGATCAGCTCCTGGCCCGGTTGGGAGCACATGAAGCTGTCATGCCGGCTGACGGCTACTCCCCGGAGCGTTGCGGCGAACCGGGCGACGCCTTCCACATCGACCGCGTCGGCGATGTTGGACCCACAATGGCACACGTAAACGCCGATCTTGTCAGCCATTCAGCGGTCCCCCACCCCGCGCATCGGTAGGCTGGTACCGCGTGCGCGACGACGCGCCCGCTGCGGGCGTGCAGGCGCCGGTGGCGCCTCCGTGCTCCATCTGTTCTCCAGCACCGGGCTCGCCGGGACGATCTCTTTGCCGATACCCAGAGCCTTTGGTGACATGCCAAGCGCGAGCCCGATGGCCTGGGTGAAGAACAGCACGGGCAGGCGAAAACTCGTGCCGAAGTGGCGGTTAACCCGCTGCTGATACGCGTCGAGGTTGAGCTGGCACATGGGACACGCGGTGACGACAAGATCGGCTCCCTGGTCCGTCGCATTCTGAAGCAGACGACGCAGGAGCGGGTATGCCACCTCGGCGCTGATGAGAGACATGTGGCCACCACAGCAATCGGCCTTCAGTGAGAAATCCACAACCTCCGCGCCCAGCGAGCGCAACAGCTTATCCAGGCTCGTTGGTTGCTCCGGGTCATCGAACCCAGTACCCGGTCGTACCGTGAGGCAGCCATAGTAGGGCGCCACCCGTAGTCCGTAGAGGGGCCGGGTGACCTTGGCAGCGATGCTGTCCACCCCAACATCGTTCACCACCACGTCCAGCAGGTGCCGCACCGACAGCCCTGCTCCGCGATAGCTAAGACCGCCAGCAGCCAGGGCGTCATCCACCCAGGCTCGTAGATTCCCACCCCCACCCAGGGCCTGCAGCGTTCTGCGCAGGTTCACGTAGCACAGGCTGCAAGGCGTTACCACCTGGTCCAGGTCGCCATCCAGCAGCGCAAGGTTGCGGGCCACCAGGGCATAGGCCGGTAAGAGTTCCGTGGCGAAGTACGCGGTCGCGCCGCAGCAGTTCCAGTCATCGATCTCCCTCAGCTCTAGGCCCAAGCGCTCAGCCACCAACCGAATCGAGTCGGCGTAGGCGGAAGCGCTATGTGCCAGCGAGCACCCGGGGAAGAAGGCGTATGTCATGTGGCACCACTCAAGGCCCTGGCGCGGCGCAGGATGGCCCGCAACCCCTTGACGTCTCTTATGCTTTCCGGCCTGAGACCCACGCGGCCCTTTCTCAGCATCCCCAGACCCGTCGCTGCCAGCCTCAGCAGCCTCAAAGGTCTGCGGGTGAAGTAGTATCGGGTAGCCAAACCCAGCTCGAAGCTACGACCATAGCGCTCCACGGTGCCGACGAAGCTCCGTGCGAAGTCGCGCCCATCGACCTGTCCGCAAAGCCCTTGCTGGACACTCAACCGTTTCAGTGCGTACATCAGGTCGGTGACAGGAACCTCCTGAGGACAGCGGACGGTGCAGTAGTAGCACGCGACACAGAACCACGGCGTGTTGCTGCGGAGCACTTCATCCCGCAGACCGGCCTGGATCATAGCGAAGAGGCGGCTCGGCGTGTGATCCATGTCCGGCCCAGAAGGGCACGAGCCGCCGCAGATTCCGCACTTGAAGCAGCGGCGGAGGGCATCGCCGCCCGGTGTGGCCTCTATGACCTCGGCCAAGAAGTGAGATGAGTCGCGACTACCCTGATCCGCCATTACGGTAAAATGGGGCTACCACGATTAGGGCGCGAGAGCCGACGCTACCGCAGCGACCGAGGGTCACTCCTCCGTTCGACCGGCAGGATCAGACAGGTGGGCCCGCCAGCGCCCTTGCGGAACTCCGACAGGTCGAGGCTGTGGACTCTTACTCGTTCCCTTTCGAGTGCCCGGATAACCGGGGCGTTCTCGGCTGCGTTCGCAATGACCTCATTCTCTTGCAGACAGATCACGTTCCCGGTGGAGGGGCCACGCGGCTCGACCTCGATCGTGTGGAAGCCCTCAAGAAAGCCATCTGGAAACACGCCACGGCAGCAGAGGACCCGCTTCGGTCCGATAACGCTCATCGCCCCACCAAGGTGCATGTATCCCTCCACTCGCAGCGTGCGCACCGCATAGCCCATGTAAGCCAGCATACCCGCCAGCTGCCTCGCCCCTTCTTCATTTGTTCTCGCGGAGAGCCCGAGGAAGGCTACCGAGCCTGCGAGGATGATGTCGCCGCCTTCAACAGTGCCCGGCTCGCGGATCTCTCCAACGCACGGCTCGCCGATCGACTCTAGTGCCTCGGACATCCATACCTCTTCGCCTCTCCGTGCTGCCAACCCCATCCTCAATTTGATGTGCCCCTTCGGGGTGCACACAGCTACGTCCCGCGTGAATACCGAGTTCGGATGCTTGGCCAGTTCCGGCACGTCGATGACCTCGCAGCCGAACTCGGCCATCGTCGCTTTCAGCCCGTCATGCTGCTTGATGGTCAACTCTCGGTCGGCCAGCTCCGGTATGTTGCCCGCCTCATGCGTGCTCACGTCGAAGTACGCGTCGCGCGGTGTCGAGACGACGACACGCGTTAGCCTGTCACCTTCACTTCTCAGCATGGGACTCGCCCGAACCTCTGCGCCAGCAGTAATAGACCGGAACCCCGAGAACCGTGATGCCCAGGCCCGCCACCGATTCCACCGGCCTGGCAAACAAGGTGTTGACGAGGATGGCCGACGTGGCCAGGATGAAGATCATCGGTACAACGGGATAGCCCGACGTCTTGTATGGCCTAGCCAGATCTGGGAACCGCCTTCGGAGCACGAACACGGAGGCGGTGGCCGCGATCCAGAAGATTAGCGAGACGAACACCACGTAAGTGAAGAGCTGTTCGTACGTCCCGGTGAGAGTGAGGATGGAAGCCCAGACGGCCTGGACCAGGATGGCGAACGCGGGTGTTCCGAACCGCGGGTGCACTTCCCCTACCTTCCTGAAGAAGATCCCATCCCTCGCCATCGCGTAGTAGACGCGGGGCGCGACGAAGATCGCTCCGTTAAGCGCACCGAAGGTCGAAACGATGACGGCGGCCGATATGGCGCCAGCACCTGTGCCACCGAACAGCGCACCGGAGGCCCTCTCAGCGATCCTGACGACACCCGTCATCTCGCGCACTGGCAGCGCGAGCAGGTAGACGTAGTTCATCAGTAGGTAGAGGCCCGTGATGGCCAGCGTACCGGCAACCAGTGCCACCGGTAGATTGCGTCTGGGTCTCTCGATCTCCCCGGCGATGTAGGTGATGTTGTGCCAGCCGTCGAAGGCCCAAGAGACGGCGATGATGGCGACGCCGAAACCGATGAGGGTTTGTCCGGCGCTCAGCTCGGTTGGATTGACCGTGAAGTCGATAGGGACCTTGGTGCCGACAGCAAGGCCGAGGACGATGAAGGCGAGGATCGCCCCGATCTTGACCAGCGTGAACACGTTCTGGATGAGCTTGCCGAACACGACACCGATATAGTTGAAAGACGAGAGCGCTATGATGACGCCGACCGCGACCAGCTGCCCCGCTGACAGGCCGTAGCCGAAGTGGCCACCCAATATGCCCACATCGAAGGAGAGTAGCAGCCGTCCGGTCGACACGGAGGGGAAGAAGTAGCCGACATACTCCGCGAATCCCACACCCAGGGCCGCGATCGACCCGCCCATGGATACCAGGAACAGGATCCAGCCGAAGAGGAACCCGGAGAGATGACCGTAGGCCTCTCTGAGATACACGTACTGGCCGCCCGCCTGCGGCATAGCCGCGCCCAGTTCGGCGAAGGTGAGAGCACCGGTGAGGGTGACGACCCCGCCCACAAGCCACGCCAGCATCAGCAGCGCCGCTGATGGTAGGCTCCGAGCCATGATCCCGGTGGTCAGAAAGATGCCGGAGCCGATGACGATGCCCACCATCATCATCACGGAGTCGAACAGGCCCAGTTGTCGGACCAGGTCTGCGCTTTGCGCCTTCCCGGCACTCAAGTTCGTCATCGGCCGCTTCTCCTAGTGGGCCTCGAAGGTCACAGACTAGCGCGCACAGCCGTGTGGGGCCAGGCAATCCTGCGCAGCTTCTGGCGGAGCCGCCGAAGAGCGCCCCGGGCAGCTCTCGCCGCCCGACACGGTCAGCCTTAGCGGATTTGTGCCGCGACGTTATATTCTTGCCGACAGCGGGCTGAGGTTGGTCCTGCCGACAACGGTGTAGCCAGAATGCCACTGAGCGCGAACGGGCAAAGGTCGCCGTGGAGAACTGCCCTGTCCCGCTAGCGCTGCTGAGAAGGGAATGTCCGAAAGCCTGATACACGAACTCGTGCGCCGGCGAATTCTCCAACTCGTAGGCGTCTACTTGGCCGCTGGGTGGGGTCTCCTGGAGTTCACGGACTGGGCGACCAGACGCTTCGAGCTGCCCTTTGCGCTGACCGACTTGGTCGTCAGCGCGTGGCTGATCTGCCTTCCCGTCGTCATCCTCATCACCTGGAGGCGCGGTGGTCGCGCGCCGGCTGCAGGCGAAGCCGCGCCTGAGGAGAGGGGCACCCAGTCCATCGCCGTGCTGCCCTTCGCCAACCTGAGTGAAAGCCCGGATGCCGAGTACCTCAGCGACGGCATCAGCGAGGAGATCATCAACGCTCTGAGCAAGATCGAAGGCCTCCGTGTGGTCTCGCGAACCTCCGTCTTCGCGTACAAAGGCAAGAGCGCGGACATCCGCACGATCGGGCGGGCGCTGAACGTCGGTTCAGTGCTCGAGGGAAGCGTCCAGGTGTCAGGCAGCAAGCTGCGGATCACGACCCAGCTGGTGAGTGTGGCCGACGGTTACCACCTCTGGTCAGAGCGATTTGACCGAGAGATGGAGAACGTCTTCAGCATCCAGGACGAGATCGCGGAAAATGTTGCTCGGGCTTTGCGGGTGATCCTGCGCGAGGATGAACGTCGTGCCCTCGCCGCGATGCCGCCAGCCAATGTGAAAGCCTACGAATACTACCTGCGTGGCCGGCAGTTCTTCCACCAGAATCGCAAGAAGAGCTTTGAGTTTGCCTGCGAGATGTTCACGCGCGCGATCGAGATCGATCCGGAGTACGCGCTGGCCTATGCCGGTGTAGCCAACACCAGCGCGCTCATGCACATGTACTATCCCGGCAGCGAGGGCAGCCTCGAGCAGGCCGACCGGGCGAGCCTCAGGGCGCTAGAACTCGATCCCGGGCTGGCGGACGCGCATGCCGCACGGGGGCTTGCCCTTTTCCTCAAGAAGCGACTCGATGAGGCCGAGCTGGAGTTCAAGACCGCGATGCGGCTCGATCCCAAACACTACGAGGCGCGCTACTTCTACGCGCGGGCGTGTTTCCAGCAAGGAAAGCTCGCTGATGCGGCACGGCTCTTCGAGGAGGCTTCCCAGGTACGGGAGGATTATCACGCGGCTTTCTTTGCCGCGCAGTCCCACGAAGCTATCGGCGACGAAGCCCAGGCAGAGGCGGGATACCGCCGGGCCCTGGAGGTCGTCGAGAAGCACATGGAGCTCAACCCCGACGACCCGCGCGCCGCTACCATGCGCGCAGTCTCCTTGTGCCGGTTGGGGCAGCAAGAGGCGGGTCTGCACTGGGCCCAACGGGCCCTGGCGATCGACCCCGAGGACGCCGGAGTCCGCTACAATGTGGCCTGCCTCTATGCGTTGGAGGGGATGGCAGACGAGGCCATCTCCTGCCTTGAGGACGCGCTCCGAGTGGGATTCGGGAATCGAGAATGGATCGAGCACGATCCGGATCTCGAGTCGCTCCGCGGCCACCCTCGCTTCCAGGCCCTGTTGTCGCAGATCTGAGGGCGGCGTGAGGGGCAGCTAGCTGGCGAACTGCTTAATCATGTCTCTCTCGTTCCATGACGGGACAAGCGAGTGCCGCCTGGAGTATTCCCTCCACTCCTCATGCGAAACGAGCGGCTTGGTCTTCTCGATAAGGTTGACCGTCGTCTGCAGGACGCCCGGTAGGGTCTTGACTTTCTCGGCCAGGTGACCCTCCAGCGCCGCCTCATCCTGGGCGAGAACCGAGAACTGAAGGCAATCACCAAACAGGTGGAAGGTATACGCCACGTAGGCCATCAGAAGCCCCGCCGGTAGAGCCGGACGCGAGAGGCTCTCGTACACGCCCACGAGATGCGCCGGAAACACCCTTGCGGTGATCGCGTATCTCCTCATGGCGCGCGTGTCCTCGGGGAGAGGGAAAAAGACGGGCTTCAGCAAGTTGATCACCCAGATATCCGTGACACCTTCCATCCTGCTTAGGTCGTTTGCGATCAGGGCGGCGAGGGCGTCAGGGTGGGCTGTGTGGACGAACAGACTCACGTCGTCGTGTTTGGCGCGCTGAGACAGATAGAGCAGCCGTCCATCCTGCCCGAGCCTGTTCTGTAACTCCGCAACATGAGTGACAACGTAGTCCCAGAGCGTCTCCCTCGTCTCGCGCGCCTTCATTCTCACTATCGCGATCATCTCTCACCCCTGTTGTCTGCCCGTGAAGTTGTGACCGTTCCGCGTTGTCGGGCTTGGTCCATGCGCGCCCACGCCCGCTGCCCGCGTATTACCTTGCCAAGGGCGCGCTGGCTCGTGCATTCGCCGAAAGGCCAGTCCACTCTTGGCATGCGCCCAACGCGACTCGTGCGGAGTACTCTTGCATGTTAAGGGGTTGGCCGCAAAACGCAACAGAAAGTTGGAATTATCCGCAATAGCGCGTGGCATTCTGCCCCGACCGATCCAGCCCTCCGATCTGCGACCGTCAACGCCCAATCTCGGTGCCGCACCCGACGCCCACAGCGGTGCAACGCTATCCCTCCCCACAGCATCTAACCAACGGAGGGATGTGCCTATCTGTCTCTGATAGCAGGCCGCAGCTTCCGTACAGGCTGGCCGACCCAGGGGGGAGCAAGCCGGGGAAACTCCCTGACCCGCCTCCACGTAGTGCTTGACAGCGGCGGCCCGGGACAGCAAGGCCTGCAACATAGATGGGATAGGAGACCCGACGATGGCAGCGACACCCACTCCGCCTCAGGGAGCCCTCTCGATCGCTCATCGCGAGACGGCCAACGACCGGTTCAAGCAGAGGTTCGGGGCCTGGCTATGGGCCGGCATCATCCTTTCGACCGTCGTCCACTTCGCTCTTCTGCGGTTCTTCCCGACTCTGAGGGCGGCGGACCTCAGCTTCAGTGTGACGGAATTCGAGGCGATCGATCTGCCTCCCGAGGTTGACGTCCCTCCACCTCCCGAGGCGATCGCGCGACCTGCGGTGCCGATTGTGGCACAGTCCCTATTAGAAGAGGACATCACCATCGCGCCCACGACGTTCGAAGAGAATCCGGTAGAGAACCTGCCGCCGCCCCCCAGCGATGTGTCTCGGCTGCACGAGCGGCCGGTGTTCACGCCGTACACCGTGGCGCCCAAGCTGCGCGACCCGGCGCGAGCGGCGCAGATCCTTGAGAGGAACTTCCCGGACATCTTGCAGAGAGCGGGCATCGGCGGGACCGTGTTGGTTTGGGCATTCGTCGATCAGACGGGCGCGGTCAAGAATTGCCAGATTCACACCAGTTCCGGTAATCGTATGTTGGACGAGGCCGCCCTTGAGGCGGTGCGCGAGTTCGAATTCCTGCCGGCGCTCAACTACGACAAACACGTGCCCGTTTGGGTGTCGCTGCCACTTACGTTTAATATCCAGAGCGGACGCTAGCTCAGATCTTGGCGCTTGCCTCACGTGGCTGCGCGTACGGCAAGCGCCAAGCGTCAATCCCCCGCACGCAGGTCACAACGTCCCTGCGTGCTCCCTCCTCCTGGTTCCCCAACAACTCAAGGTCCCTCGCGGTGATTCGATTCAACCCTATGGCGCACCTGGCTATCTCAACCAGGTACCGCTACGATGCTCAGATCGACTCTAGCCGCCTGCTGCAACCGCCGGAAGCACTAGTGCGCGGAGTGACAGGCGGGCCACTCCGAGGACCGGGTCTGCACAGACGAGGGGGACAACATGCGCATTGGGGGCGTCGTACACCGTGCCGGTCGGGCGTCACGTGCTTCGCAACTCGGGCTCTGGCTCGTGGCTGTTTCGCTCGTCACCTGCCGGCCTTCGGCGCAAGAATCGCAGGGCGAACTTCCCAGAAACCAGTCCCTCTATGTGACGATGCGTGATGGTGTGAAGATCGCGATCGACGTGTGGCTGCCATCCGAACTCAGGCCGGGCCAGAAAATCCCGACAATCATGCGCGCCACCCGCTACTGGCGCGCACTCGACCTCGTCAGTGGCGATCTCGAGGACGATCGCAACTACGCGGAGGCCGAGCGGTTCAACAACGCCGCGTATGCCCTTGTCCTCGTCGATGCTCGTGGAAGCGGTGCGTCCTTGGGTTGGCGCCCCTACGAGCTCAGCCAGGGCGAGGCAAGAGACTACGGGGAAGTCGTCGATTGGATCGTCGCACAGCCCTGGTCGAACGGGCTGGTTGGAGCCTACGGCGTATCCTACGCCGGAAACACCGCAGAGATACTCGCGGTCAACGTGCATCCGGCAGTCAAGGCGATCGCACCGCTGTTCAACGACTTCGACAACTTCGGCCATCTGGTCTTCCCGGGCGGCCTGCTTGACCACGGGTTCTTTGAGGGCTGGGCCAGGTCGGTCCACTTCCTGGACCAGAACGACATCTGTGCCCGGAATCGCGTGGAGGGTGAGGAGTGTGAGCGACTGAAGAACGAGTGGGCTACGGGCGTGAGGCCGGTCGATGCCGACACAGATCGCGCGCTGCTCGCCGCTGCAGTCAGCGAGCACGCCGCCAACCCCCTCCTCTACGAGGCAGCGCTGGAGTACGAGTTCCGTGACGACCCCTTCGGGTCCGCCGCTGTCATCGATGTCGGGTACAAGCGCAGCCCCTGCCGTTACCTCCCACAGATCGAGGCGTCGGGAGTCGCGATGCTGATCCGCGTGGGCTGGCAAGACGCGGCCACCGTGAATGGCGCGCTGGGCCGCTACAACTCCATCAGCAACCCACAGCAGGTGACCATCGGCCCGTGGGACCACGGCGCTCGCCACAACGCGGACCCGTTCCTGCCCCCTGACACACCGGTCGAGCCCACTCAAGAGGAGCAAGACGCCCAGCTCCTGGAGTTCTTCGACGAGTTCTTGAAGGAAGGCAGCTCAGGAGAGATCGAGACCGGGATCACCTACTACACGCTGGGCGCCGGCGAGTGGAAGACGACCGTCGAGTGGCCTCCCCGGGGTTTCGCCACACGCCACTGGTACTTCGCCGAGGACGGCGGCCTCACCATCCAGCCGCCGGAGAGCGAGGACGGTGCCGATCGCTACACCATCAACTACGAGGCGACGACAGGACAGCACAACCGCTGGCACACCAACCGCGGCGCCGGCGACGTGATCTACCCCGACCGCGCGGAGGAGGACAGGAAGCTTCTCACCTACACCAGCGCGCCGATGGAGCGCGACGTCGAGATCACCGGCCACCCGCTGGTCACGCTCTACGTCGCATCGACGCACGAGGACGGCGCGTTCTTCGTCTACCTCGAGGACGTGGCGCCCGACGGCCGGGTGACCTACATCACCGAGGGCGAGCTGCGCGCCGTCATGCGAAAAGTCT
>JBDHKG010000080.1:0-13617 GCA_039586495.1 Gemmatimonadota bacterium
ATCGTGGGCCACATCTCCGAAGTGGAGGGCCGGCTCCGCATCACCGCCTGGTTGTATGAACGCGCTGGGTCCGTGGCACGCGCCGCCGTGGAGGGTAGCTCCGGCGAGGTGTATGGACTGGTGGATGACCTGACGGCGCAGCTCGCGGTGGGGCTGATTGGAGAGGGCGGGGCCCGGCTCGTTGGCATCGCGGTAAAGACCACCGACTCCCTCGAAGCCTTGAAGGCGTACCTCGAGGGCGAGAGCGACTTCCGGGCTCGGCGCTTCGCCGCAGGCTCCAGGTCGCTACGGCGGGCCGTCCAGATCGACACCACTTTCGCCCTAGCCTGGTATCGTCTTGCGGGCGCTGCAGAATTTGCCTGGGAGTGGGACCTGGCCCACGAGGCGGCGGACCGAGCCGTTCGCTACATCCACCGGCTCCCCCCGCGGGAGCAACTATTGGTTGAGGCGTTGTCGGCACACATGCGCGGTGACGCGGACGAATCGGAGCGTGTCTACCGGGTTCTGCTTCAGCGCTACCCCGACGACGTGGAGGGCTGGTACGGGCTGGGCGCACTACTCTATCACCACAACCTCCTCCGCGGCCGGTCGCTTTCCGAGGTACGGGAACCTTTCGCGCGCGTGCTCGACTACGAGCCCAACCACGACCGCGCCCGCGCGTTGCTCATGTACGCCGAGGCCGCTGAGGGCCGGTGGGTGACTTTCGACTCGTTGGCCCGGGCTCTCGTTCCAGACATTCCGTTGTCTTGGAGAGCGGCGCTCGCCTACGCGAACGACGACCAGCTGGCCAAGGAACAAGCGCTGGCAGAGGCGGAGGCCGCCACGGACATGCAGAAGCATTTCACCGCCACTCTGGTCGCCTGGTCAGCGCCAGACCCGCAGGATGCCCTGGATCTCGCCCACATCTTGGCCGGGGAGAGCACCGAATCCCCGGAACTACGCGCTCTCGGCCTCGTGATAGTTTCGCACCTGGAATTGGCCGGCGGGCGGCGCAGACTGGCTCTCGCTGCCCTCGATAGCCTTGGATATCTGCACCCAGCCTGGGCGCTGGAATACCGCGCCCTTTTTCTCGCGGCCCCATTCGTTGAGGTGATACCTACCGAGCTTCGTGCGGTGAGGGACGAGCTGGCGTTGTGGAATGCGGGGGCAGTCCCGGCGAGCAACCACCCGCACTTCCACGTTCACGTGCACAACGGGGTGCACACGCACCTTCGGCTTTATCTGTTGGGACTGCTGAACGCGCGGCTCGGGGACCGCGACGCTGCCCTGCGCTATGCGGCCGAGGTCGAAGAGCTGGAAGCGCCGCGCGAGGCGGGGTCACTCGCTCGAGACCTGGCGCAGGGGGTTCGAGCGCAGGCGGCGTGGGACCAGGGGCGGCCCGAGGAGGTCCTCGCGGCCCTGGACGCGGCGCCAGGGCGGGTGCGCTTCGAGCGCGCGTGGGCTTCGCCGTTCTTCTCGCAGTGCCGGGAGCGTTACCTTCGGGCCCAGGCCCTCGAGGCACTGGGCCGACGGCAGGAGGCGCTGAGCTGGTATGCCACCGTGTCCCAACATGCGGTCTACGACAAGATCTATCTGGCGCCGTCTCACCTGAGGCGCGCCGAGATCTACGAGCGACTCGGCGATCGAGACAAAGCCGCGCTCCACTACGCGCGCTTCATCGAGCTCTGGGGTGACACAGATGCCGATCTTCAGCCGCAGGTCGAGGGCGCGCGGCGGGCACTCCGCACCCTTTCGCGCGAGAGGTAGCGGCGGCTCACCGACACCTTGACCCTTGACCGGTCTGCGGCCCGTTCTTAGGTTGGAAGCCCTAATGCGCACGCACCACTCTTACCGGCATAGCTGTGAGGGCTGCTGGGCCTGGTCGTGGCCCCGGCCGCTGGGAGTGGTGCGCGGAATCCGGGGGTCCATAGCCTAGTCACTAGATCCCTGGGGAAGCCCGAGCAGCGGGCGCGCTCCTCTCCCAATCGAGGGGACCGCGCCCGCTTTCTTTTGTGCGCTGCACAGGAAGTGGAGACGACAGATGCCAGGTGCCGCGCGAATAGCGATACCGTTTGGGGAAGAGGAGCTCTCGTGTTCGGCAAGACGTTGAGGCCTTCGCTGGAAGAGGTGCTGGCGGCGCCACGTGATGCGTCGATCCCCGTGTATCGCGCCCTGCCGTCCGACACTGAGACGCCGATCTCGGCGTTCCTCAAGCTCAGGCGTGGCGGCACGGGCTTCCTGCTGGAGAGCGCCGAGCAGGACGGCAGCCTCGGCCGCTACTCGTTCATCGGCCAGGGGCCGGACGCGGTGTTGCGAGCGGATCTGGATCGAGGGACGGTGGAGACACAGAGCGGGATCGTCTCCTACGAAGCGACACCGATCGAGGCACTGCGCCGGCTGGTCGGGGACGCGCCGGTCCATCATCTGGGCGGGGAGCTCCCCGGGTTCGTGGGCGGTGCGGTGGGCGCGCTCGGCTATGACTTCGTGCGAAGCCTTGAGAGGCTGCCGAGCACTTTACCCGATCCCACCGCATTTCCGGCCGCGATCTTCGCTCGCTACGCCACCACCGTCATCTTCGACCACCTGAAGCAGCGGATGCTGGTCGTCTCGGTCATCCCACCGGGAGTGAACCGCGACGACGGTTATCAGCGTGCCTCGGCGCATGTGGAGGCGGTCGTCGCGGCGCTGCGCGTAGCAGCGCCTCCGCCGCCCTTCGACGCGCTGGGTCGCGCCGATGATGCCGAGCGGCTTCTGCGCGAAGCCGAGCGGTCACCCGACGACGATGCGTTCCTTACGGCCGTCGCCCGCGCCCGCGATTACATCTGGGCGGGCGACGCGATCCAGGTAGTGCTGAGCCGCAGGCTCACACTTCCGATGTCGGGCGATCCGTTCCGGCTCTACCGCGCGCTCCGCGTGCTCAATCCCAGCCCCTACATGTTCTTCCTCGAGTTTCCCGAGGTCGCGCTGGTGGGCGCGAGCCCGGAGATGTTGTTGCGCGTGTCGAACGGCGTGGCGCAGGTGTGCCCGATCGCCGGCACACGGCCCAGAGGCACCGATCCCGGTCAGGATGCGGCTTTTGAAGAAGACCTGCGCAACGATCCCAAGGAGCGGGCCGAGCATGTGATGCTGGTCGATCTCGGACGCAACGATCTCGGTCGTGTCTGCCGCACGGGCAGCGTGCACGTGCCGACCTTCATGTCAGTGGAGCGCTATCGCAACGTCATGCACCTGGTCTCCACGGTTACTGGAAGACTACGCGACGAGATCGATACCCTCGATGCCCTCAAAGCCTGCTTCCCGGCCGGCACGGTAAGCGGTGCACCGAAGATCCGCGCCATGGAGATCATCGAGGAGTTGGAAGCGCTGCGCAGAGGCGCGTACGCGGGCGCTGTCGGCTACATCGGCTTCGGCGCGAGGAGCCTCGACACCTGTATCACCATCCGCACCATCGCCGTCGCTGGCGGCTTGGCACACGTGCAGGCGGGTGCGGGGATCGTCGCCGATTCGGTGCCGGCAAAGGAGCTCGATGAGACCAACGCGAAGGCGCGGGCGCTGTTCGCCGCGCTCGCGCTTGCCGGGATCGACGGAGCGGCCGGCCACGCACGCTTCGCCGCTGTCAGGGCCGTGGAGGTGCGATCGTGATCCTCATGCTCGATAACTACGACTCCTTCACCTACAACCTGGTGCAGATGCTGGGCGCGCTGGGCGCCGAAGTCGAGGTCTATCGGAACGATGAGATCACGGCGGAGCAAGTGATCGCCAGGGAGCCCGCCGGCGTCGTCATCTCGCCGGGCCCGTGCGGGCCGGCGCAAGCGGCCAACGCTCTGGACCTCGTGAAGAAAGTCGGACCGACCTGCCCGACCCTGGGCGTGTGTCTCGGACACCAGGTGATCGCCGCCGCCTACGGCGCCCGTATCGAGCGGGCTCCTGCGCCCATGCACGGAAAGGTGAGCCGAATCGATCACGACTCGAAGGGGGTGTTCACGAATGTGAGCAATCCCTTCGAGGCGGGACGCTACCATTCGCTTGCCGTTGTCGAGTCGACGCTGCCGCCTGAGCTGGTCGTCACGGCACGCAGCGGCGACGACGTCATCATGGGAGTACGGCATAGCGAGCACCCTGTGGAAGGCGTCCAGTTCCATCCCGAGTCGATCCTCACGCCCGAGGGCGAGATGATCCTTTCGAACTTCCTGAGGATGGCTACTCATCCGACCGCAGGCTGGCGGGCGCGACGGGCCCGCGCTGTGGCCGTCAGTTCGGACAAGGAGAGACAACGATGAGCTCGAACTCGAACGAGGAATTCCGCGGTGTACTGAGGGACCTCGCAGCGGGGAACGACCTGAGTCGAGAGCAGGCCGCCCGAGCCATGAGCGTGATCATGGACGGCGCGGCCACGCCCGCTCAGATCGGCGCCTTCCTTATGGGGCTCCGCGCCAAGTGTGAAACGGTGGATGAGATCACCGGTTGCGCTGAAGCCATCCGTGCCAGGTCGATGCCGGTGCCGCACAACTATCCGAAGCTGCTCGATACCTGCGGTACCGGAGGCGATGGAGCGTCGACCTTCAACATCTCGACCGCTGCTGGGTTCGTCGCTGCGGGCGCCGGTCACAAGGTGGCGAAGCACGGCAATCGCGCCATCAGCAGCCAGACCGGATCGGCCGATGTGCTCGAGTCGCTTGGTGTGCAGATCGACATGGCCGGGCCCGAGGCGGCGGGCGCCCTCGATGAGGTGGGCATGACGTTTCTTTTCGCTCCCACCTTCCATTCCGCCATGCGCCACGCCGGTCCGCCGCGCCGCGAGCTCGGCGTGCGCACGGTGTTCAACGTGCTCGGCCCGCTCTGTAACCCGGCAGGCGCCACCGCGCAGATCATGGGCGTGTTCGACGGCTCCCTCGCAGCGAAGCTGGCGCGCGTGCTGGGCAACTTGGGCGTCCAGCGCGCGCTCGTGGTGCACGGTAGCGATGGCCTGGACGAGCTCACCATCACCGGCCCCAGCCTGGTTGCGGAATGGACGGGCAGCGATGTGAAGGAATACACGGTCGAGCCCGAATATGTGGGCCTCAAACGCGGGACGATCGAGAGCATCCGCGGCGGCGACGCCGCGACCAACGCCGCCATCCTGCGCGCGGTGCTGGAGGGGAGCGAGGGTGGGCCGCGTGAGGTGGTGCTGTTCAACGCCGGCGCCGCGCTCGTCGCCGCGGGCGTAGCCGAGGACATCCGCGAAGGCGTCGAGAAAGCGCGCCGGAGCATCGACTCGGGCGCTGCGCTGGCGAGTCTCGAGTCGCTGCTGGCCTACTCGCGAAAGCTGCGCGAGCGGCAGGGCGGCACCCGGGTGCGGAAAGAGAAGGTGGAGGCCGGCATCCCCGGCTGGGGCCAGGCATGAGCGAGGGGACTATGGGCTACCTTGACGAGAAAGCTGCAGAAGTGCGTGCGCGTCGCGAAGCTGAGGCTCCGCGCGGCGCTGCGCTGGAGGCGCTCCGCGCGCGTGCGCGCAGCCGGAACGGCATCCCTTCATTACGCGATGCGTTGCGGAAAGCCGATCACGTGGCGCTGATCGCCGAGTACAAGCGGCGCAGCCCCTCGGCCGGGGCGCTGGCCGTAGGTGAGGATCCGGTCGAGGTCGCACGCCTGTATGAACGGGAAGGCGCGTCCGGCGTTTCGGTTCTCACCGATTCGCGCGACTTCCTGGGTAGACTGTCGGATCTGGAAGCAGTGAGCTCGGCCGTGGTGATCTCGACTCTGCGCAAGGACTTCATCGTGGACGAGGCCGGTCTCTGCGAAGCGCGCGCAGCGGGCGCTTCGGCGGCCTTATTGATCATGCGCATGCTGGCGCGCTGCGAAGTGAAATCGCTGCTCAGCTGCGCGCGTGACATCGGTTTGGAATGTCTCGTCGAGGTTCACGACGAAGCCGAGCTCGAGGCGGGGCTCGATTCCGGCGCGACGCTCGTCGGCATCAACAACCGCGACTTGCAGACGCTCAGCACCGATCTGCGTGTCACCGAACGGTTGGGGCCGCTCGTTCCCGCTGGCGTGACGCTGGTGAGCGAGAGCGGAATCAGGGGCGTGGACGACGTCAAGCGGGTGCGCGACGCGGGAGGGCACGCGGTCCTCGTAGGCGAGTCGTTGTTGCGGCTACCGCGGGCGGAGCGGGCTCGCCGGGTCGCCGAGCTGGCGGGAGTGGACCGGTGATCGTGGCGCCGCTTGGTGCAACGGACCACCAGCGCACGTGGGTCAAGATCTGCGGGCTCACGCGTCCTGAGGATGCCGAGCACGCGGCGCGGTCCGGGGCCGATGCGCTGGGCATCGTGTTCGCAGCGAGCCCGCGGCAGCTCGACATCGAACGCGCCAGCGAGATTCTGGGCGCCGTGCCGGCGCGCATCGCGCGGGTGGGTGTCTTCGCCGATCAGCCGCCCGAGTTCGTGCAGGAGGCTGCGCGGGTCTGTCGCCTCGACTGGGTCCAGCTCTCCGGCCATGAGCCGGCGGAGCTGGCGGCCGTTCTTTCTACAAACGTGATCAAAGCGGTCCACGTGCGAGACGTCTACGACCTGGAAGCGGCGCGTAGCTACCCGGCGCAGGCATTCCTGCTCGATGCACCGGTGATGGGTGGGCGGATGGGCGGCACTGGGTCGAGCTTCGACTGGTCTCAAGCGGAGCGGCTCCCATGGCCCCGCTACAAGGTGATCGTCGCCGGCGGATTGAACCCCGGCAACGTGAGCGCCGCGATCGAACGATTGCGTCCCGGTGGAGTGGATGTTTCCTCCGGGGTCGAATCGAGTCCCGGGATCAAGGATCGCTCGAAGATCGACGCGTTCATGTCCGCGGTGCGTGAAGTGGACGCCAGGCTAAGGGCTGCGAGTGGGCGCGCTGGCTGAGCTCTGGCCGCGAGGTCCGGAAGACGAGCTTTGATGGCATGAACAGATCATCGTTGGAAACGAGAAGCGCGAGCGAGCGCCCCGGTCGCTTCGGGCGATACGGCGGCCGCTACGTTCCGGAGACGCTCGTGCCGGCGCTTGATCGGCTGGAGGAGGCGTTCGAGCGGCTGTGGGGCGATCGCGGTTTCCGGAACGAGCTCGACGGGTTGCTCGCGACGTACGTGGGTCGTCCGACTCCGCTCTACCGCGCAAACCGCTTCGGCGAGTTGGCGGGCGGCGCCACGATCTACCTCAAGCGAGAGGACCTGGCGCACACCGGCAGCCACAAGCTCAACAACGCGCTCGGTCAAGCGCTTCTCGCCCGCACGCTGGGCAAGAGACGATTGATCGCCGAGACAGGTGCCGGGCAGCACGGTGTGGCCACGGCCACGGCCGCGGCGCTCCTCGGTCTTCCCTGTCAGGTCTACATGGGACGTGCCGACATGGAGCGGCAGCGGATCAACGTGGTGCGCATGGAGATCCTCGGCGCGGAGGTCATCGCCGTCGATAGCGGGTCGCAGACGCTCAAGGATGCGACGAGCCAGGCGATCCGCGATTGGATGGGATCGTACGGCGACACCCACTACGTCATCGGTTCGTGCGTCGGTCCTCACCCTTACCCGCTGATGGTGCGCACGTTTCAGAGCGTCATCGGTCTCGAGGCGCGGCGACAGATCATCGAGGAAGCGGGGCGTTTACCCGACGGTCTGATCGCGTGTGTGGGTGGCGGCAGCAACGCTATCGGTCTGTTTCACCCGTTCATCGATGACGGGATCGCGATGGTCGGAGTCGAAGCGGCCGGCGAAGGTCTCGAGAGCCGACGCCATTCGGCATCTCTCGGCGCCGGGAGTCCCGGCGTGCTGCACGGCTCCTACTCGTATGTCCTCCAGGACGCGGACGGGCAGGTGGCACCGACACACTCCATCGCCGCCGGTCTCGACTACCCCGGTGTGGGACCGGAACACGCCTGGCTGCAGGAGACGGGCCGTGCCCGCTACGTGGCGGTTACCGACGCGGAGGCGATGGAGGCTTACGCGGCGCTCGCCAAAAGCGAAGGCATCATACCGGCGCTCGAGTCGAGTCATGCTCTCGCGTACACGATCACCTGCGGGCGCGAGCTGGGGCCGGGTACGCTGCTGCTCGTCAATCTGTCGGGCCGCGGCGACAAGGATGTGATCCGGGGCGGGCAAGCTGGTAATCTCGCGAGTACGTTGGAGGCGGGGAGATGAGCGGGCGCAGAATCTCGGACGCGTTCGCCCGTTGCCGTGACGAGGGCAGGGCGGCGCTCGTCGTCTACCTCGCCGCAGGCGATCCCGATCTGGAGACCACGGCGACTCTGGCGCGCGCGGTGGCCGAAGGCGGTGCCGACGTGCTGGAGCTCGGCGTTCCGTTCAGCGATCCCCTGGCCGACGGCTCGATCATCCAGGCGGCGTACACCCGGGCGCTGGACGGAGGCGTCACGGTGAAGCGCATCATCGAGGCCCTGCCCCGGGTCGCCTCCGAGAGCGGCTTGCCGGTGGTCCTGATGACCGCGCTCAACCCGGTGCTGGCCTACGGACCGCCGGCGTTCTGCCGCGATGCTGCAGCCGCGGGTGCAGCGGGTCTGCTGGTGCCCGACTTGCTGCCGGAGGACGGCGGCGCGCTCCGCGAGTCGGCGGCGGCTGCCGGGCTCGACACGGTCTATCTCGGCGCACCCGACACATCGGAAGAACGGCTCGCCGCTGCGGCGGCGGTCTCCACCGGCTTCTTCTACCTCATCAGCCGCCGTGGCGTCACCGGACCGCAGGATGGCGTCGGCGACGCGCTGGATGCGCTGGTAGCCAGAGCGCGCCGCTATTGCCGCGTGCCGATTGCAGTCGGTTTCGGTGTGACCAACTCCGAGGATGCCCGACGTGTCGCGGAGATCGCCGATGGTGTGATCGTAGGCAGCGCGCTCGTCAAGGCGGCGGCGGAGGCGATGACGACGGCGCGCAGCGCCGGTGAGAGCTATGCATCGGCGATAGCGAACGGGGCCGATGCGGTGAGAAAGCGAACCGAGGAACTGATGGACGGTATACTCCGGGCGCGAAGAGCAGCGAGAGAGGTGAAGAGATGATCGTGTTGATGGAACCGAAAGCGAGCGAAGGACAGATCGCCGACGTCGTTCGACGTGTCAGGCAGGCCGGGTTCAGCGTGCGCCGCTCGGGGATGGAGCGGGTGGTGCTCGGTGTAACGGGAGCGGGGCAGGCTCCGGGGCCCGAGCTGCTCGAGGGAATGGCCGGAATTGCCGAGATCTCGGTCGATGGACCCGAGTACCGTCTGGTGAGCCGCGCCTTCCAGCCGGAGGACTCGCAGGTCGATGTCGGCAGGGGTGTCGTGGTCGGCGGCGAGTGCCTCGTCGTGATGGCGGGGCCCTGCTCGGTTGAAGACGCGGAGACGCTCAACGCGATCGCGGCTGCGGTGGCGGAGGCGGGCGGACAGATCCTGCGCGGCGGCGCCTACAAGCCGCGCACCAGCCCCTACAGTTTCCAGGGGCTGGGTGAAGAAGGTTTCTACCTCTTGCGCCAGGCGGGGAACGCGCACGGTCTGCTCACGATCAGCGAGGTGATGGAGCCTTCGCAGATACCGCTGGCGGCACACTACTGCGATATCCTGCAGGTGGGCGCCCGCAACATGCAGAACTTCACGCTGCTGCGCGAGCTGGGCCGAGCCCGGCGGCCGGTGATGCTGAAGCGCGGGCCGGCGGCGACGCTTGAGGAATGGCTGGCGGCGGCGGAATACATCGCTTCCTGCGGAAACAGCGACATCCTGCTCTGCGAGCGCGGTATCCGTACCTTCGAGACGGCCACCCGCAACACCCTCGACCTGAGCGCGGTCCCCGCACTGAAAGCGCGCAGCCACCTGCCGGTCGTCGTCGACCCGAGCCACGGCACCGGAGTCCGCGATCACGTGTTGCCCATGGCGTGCGCGGCCGTCGCAGCCGGCGCCGACGCGATCATGGTGGAGGTGCACGTCGAACCCGACCGTGCTGTTTCCGACGGGCCTCAGTCGCTGACACCCGAGCAGTTTGCCACGATGATGAGGGAAGTGCGCTGCGTGGCGGCGGCGCTCAGAACGATGGGGTCGAAATGAGACAGCCGGCGGGCCGTACGATGACTGGTCCGCGGTGAGCGCTCGTCGTCCGAATGGGGTTCAAGGAGGCCGCGGGTTCGGAATTTCGCCGTACGGACTTGCCTGGCAACATAGTCACGAGCAGACTCTCATTCAGCTCCTTAGGTGTTGCTGTGATGTGGAAGTATAGAAACGGGAAGGGCGGCACCTTGGGTGCCGCCCTTCCTGCGCAGGGCCGTCTGAAGCTCAGTTCTGACGGGTGCTGGGGGGACGGCTTGAATCCAGTACCTCCTGCGTGGCAGGCCTACGGAAGATCGAGGGCGCCCTCACGACCGGCGAAGGCGCTGCCGGAGCGTCGAGGCCATAGATCGCCCAGTAGAAGTGGTTGCGCATTGTCGGAAGGAAGGCACCAATCTCCGCTGGCCACTCCAGAGTGATGGTTGTAACGATCACGCGCCCCGCGCCCAATTCGTAGGTCGCGTAGATCGGGCGATTGGTACCGCCTTCCTCCTGGATGTAGATCTCGGCGTTACCGGGAAGGATCCCTGCCAGGGATCCGTGATTATCGAAGCACGAGTTAGTGTTTGGCTGCGTGTCGATGTTGGCGTCGGTCAGGTCGTCGGCCGTACCGAGCGTCGCGTCGGGGCCGCGTATGAAGGCGTTATCGCTAACCAACAAGGTCTGCCCCGTGCAGCTTAAGATGTCGTCGAAGATACCGGTGAGTCCCGGCACTATGTAGGCGGCGCCGGGCGCGTTGTCGGCGCCGTGAACCACGAGCCAACCGCCGGCCGTTACCCAGGCCTCGAGGTCAGCGGCAGCCGCGTTCTGGTCCGTGATCTGGCCGCCAACGTCCGCTTGGCTGGCTGAGGGGAAGATGATCAGCGACGTCGTCGACGGGATTCCGCTCGCCAGGTCCGACGTCGGTTGGATGAAGTAGTCGGTTCCCGCCACGAAGTTGAAGGGAGCCGCGTTCAGGGTGGCCGTGTCTCCGCCCGCTTGATTAGCAAGCCAGGGATCGTAGTTCCTGTAAAAGACGATATCCCCCTCGGGCCGCCTGCGAATATCCACCGTCACAGCGGCGTCATCCGATGCCGGGTCCGCCGTTCCGGTGATCGTGGCCGAACCGGGAAAGACAGCCGTCGCCAGGCCGGTTGCTGCATCCACGTCGACGATGCCCGGATCCGAGGACGACCACGTCACCGTCGCACTTGCGATGGCGTTGCCGTTCGCGTCTTCCACCGCCGCCGAGTACTGGAGTGTCTCGCCCACGTAAACGAGGGTAGCCGGGTCAGGGGTAACCTCGACGGATGCCGGGACCTGAGTGACCGTGAGCGTCGCCGAGCCGCTGATCCCGCCGTCAACCGTAACAGTGGCCGTGATGTCGGCGGTCCCGTTGGCGACCGCTGTCGCCAGTCCATCCTGATCGACGGTCGCTACGCTCTCGTTCGAGCTTTCCCAATCGAATTCGACCCCCGTAACGACCTGGCCGTTGACATCCGTGGCCTCGGCAGTGAACTGGACCGTTGCATCAAGGGCATTCAGCGTGCTGGTGGCCGGTGTTACCTCGACTGTCGTCGGGACGGGAGGCCCGTCATCACCGTCGCACCCGAGCGCCAACAGGCACGTCCCGACTAGCAGGGCAGATCCGAGCCCTGCAATTTTGCGTCTACATAACATGTTTCCTCCTGGAGTAAGAGTTGAACCGAATACGAGCCGGCTGGTGGATGTGAACTGCGCCTGTCAGGCCCTACCCTTCCAAGCAACTACACTACGAGGCGGAGCATTTGTCGTGAAGCAGCCGGCAAGAAGACGGTACAGCTCGGCGGGCCAGAGTCCCAGCCTGGGGTTCCGTAGCCGAGGCTGAGAGCAAGAGCCGAGCAGGTTCAGCAGCTTAGCCTACATGCCGGTTCCCGTCAAGAGCGAGCTTGGGCGAAGCCCGAGGTCAGGAAGCGTGTGTAGGCCGGATGCGAGTGGGATCGGGTCACGGCATGGTGCACGTGCCGACGGAACTCCTGGTCACGCGTGCGAGCGTTCCGCGCCTGGCGCTTTCGGCTAGCGACGATGGAACGCCCGCTGCCCGACCTGGTCGAGATAGCTCGCCTCTGTGTCCTCTGAGCGTGCCCGGGCCGCGAAGTCGTAGGAGAAGAGGACGATCCCGCGTGTGCCCAGCTCACGCGCCACGCCGATCTTCTCCAGCGTGCCCTCCACCGTGTTGCGAAACGCGCCGACACCCGCCCAAATGCGCGTACCGCCGCCAGCCTCGACAGCGACGGTGATCTGCTCGCGGAAGATCTCGGTGTCGGGCGTGTACGCCATCGGGCAGGCGACGTCGAGGATCCCGAGCCGGAGCCAACCTCGCCAATCCTGGTAGCGGCGCAGGTACGCGTCCTCGGCGTTCCCGAAGACGGCCGCGCTCACCGTGACGTCCGGCTTGCGTTGCTTCACTCCGTGGTAGATGCGCTCGACCAACCGGGTGATCTGTTCGCGGCGGAAGCGGTCCCAGGCGTCGGGGAAGGAGTCGGCGTAGACCAGCGGGTTGTCCGTCTCTAATAGGGCGAAGCGCTCCGCCAGCGAGTCGGCAAGCTGGGGTAGGAGCCAGCGTCGAAATCGCAGGAGCGCCGGGCGCGAGTAGTCGTATTCGGGGGCCGGATAGCGGACGTAGTCGAAGTGCATCCCGTCGACCTCGTAGTCCTCGAGGATGTCCATCCAGATGGAATAGAGATGCTCCTTCACCTCCGGTGCGGCGGGACTCGTGTACAGCCCCTCGACGTGGTCGCTATTCTGGCGCGCGTACTCTGCGAGCGCCTCGACGAACCCTGGGTCGTGCGGGTCCGTGTCGTAGAGTTCCCGTGCCAGCGGGCGGGGCACCGCCAGGATCTCCGGCCGGGCGTAGATCACGTGGGACGGGCGGGTCGGCAGCGTGTCGGCGTTCGCGACCAGGTGCGTATTGAGCCAGGCGTGGACCGAGATGCCGCGGCGATGCGCCTCCCGGACGACGAGTGCCAGGGGGTCGAACCTCTTTTCCAGCGACTCCGCCTGCGGCTCCCAGCGACCCTGATAGAACGCGTCGCCACGCCCGCGCACCTGCACGATCAGCGTGTTGAACCCGGCCGCATGCGCGCGGCGGACCATGGCACGCACGCTGTCCGGATGGACGAGTGTCCGCCTGACGACCCACAGCGCCCGGACCTCGGCCGGGGTAGGCAGGGGTGGCTCGGGCGGCCGTGGCGCGCAGGACGCGGCGGCCAGCATGCCGAGCGGCAGCAGCGTTATGAGGGTTCTCATCGCGATCATGCGAGCTGGCTCCAATCCGGATGTCACGCAACGGATGTGAGTTGGGCGCTACGCTCTGCGGGTTCCTTCTCAAAAGGACGAGTACGAATACGCGCGCTCCGCGGTGGCCGCAAGCCGAGTGCGCGAGCCGCTTCGTCGGTGTTGGTGCCGGGAGCGGATCCTGGCGGGCTGGCAAACCCGGCCTAGTTTGTTCTCCGGCTGAGAGGTTGGAAGGCAGGCCGCGAGGAGAACGCGTGGGATTAGGGAGCTCGCAAGTTCTGATTCGGCGATGTCGATTTCTGCCAGTGGCGCTTCTGGCCGTCGGCCTCGCGTCGGTCGGCTGTGATGACGTTGGCGGCCCGCG
>JBDHKG010000081.1:0-13704 GCA_039586495.1 Gemmatimonadota bacterium
GGCCGCTGCAGCCCGAAGAACAGCCAGGTCCAGGCCGCGTTGAGGGCCAACTGGACAAGGAAGAGTACAAGCGCCCACGTCCAGCCCTTATCGCTCCACACCAGCCAGGCGGCGATACCCATCAGCAGATACAGAGCCGTCCAGACCGGCGCGAACACCCAGTCCGGCGGGTTCCAGGGCGGCTTGTTCAACGTCCCGTACCACTTGCCCGGCGCGAAGAATGCGCCCGGAAGCGAGGCAGCTAAACTCAAGGCCACCCAGGCCAGCAACCACAGAGCAGGGCGAACACCCATACGAGCGAGCCTCCTCCGGTACTCAGAAGAATCGCCTTATCAGCACAACTCCAACCGATTGCGACATCACTCTGCCCTGACGACCAGGCTGATGACGCCGAGCGTCGCCAGCGCGAGCACGGCACTTCCGTAGTAAGTCCCAGACAGGCCCCAGATCTGGAGCATCGCCCCGGCTACCAGCGGTCCCAGCGTCTGGCCGAGCCGCAGGATCATGGCGTTTACGGACATGAAGACCGCCCGGTACTCGTCCGGCGCCAGCCCGCTCAAGAGCGTAAGGATGCTCGGGATGTTCACTCCGTTCGCGACGCCGAACAGCACAGTCGGCGCTAGCAAGACCCAGAGCGTTGGCGCAAGAGCCAACCCAACGAGCGCCAGCGTGTACAAGGCGAATCCCAACCTCATCAGATTCCGCGATGAGAACCTCCGCGCCAGTCGGCCCAAGCGGAACGAGGTTATCGCCGTCGCCACCGACGTGGCGGAAAACAGCAGGCCGATCAGCAGCGACGAGGCTCCGAACGAGCGGCGCAGCAAGAACGGCAGATAGGTGAGAAATGCCCCGTAGAGAATCACGAAGCTGATGAGACTCGCGAAAAACAGCGCCAGCGCCTGCGGGTTCCTGATGCTCACAAGCGTGTTGCGCAGGTAGGTGCCGATCTGCACATCGCTATTCGGCTCCGGATTGCGAAGCCGCAGCATCACCAGTAGCGCCACCGGAAAAGCCACTACCGGTAAGAAGAACGGAAAATACCATCCGAGCAGGGCCAGCGATCCTCCGATAGCAGGGTAGATGGCCGTACCCGTGCTCAGCACGCTCGCGTTATAGCCCATCACCGTAGCGCGCCGCCAACCTCGGTAGAGGTCGCCAATGATCGTGACGTTGAGGGCCCCCAACGCTGCCGCGCCCACACCCTGCAACAGCCGCAGCGTCAGCAACAGCTGGAAGTCCCGAGCAAGTCCGCACGCCGTCCCTGCCGTGGCGAACAGCAACAGCGAGGGCACAAGGATCCGCTTGCGGCCCAACCGGTCACCGAGCACGCCCAGGATCGGTGTTAGAACGGCCCCGGGCAGCGTGAATACGGCCACAAGCAACCCGACCGCACCCGGAGTGAGGTTCAGCGCTCTGGCGATCTGCGGAAAGGCCGGCGTGATGCTGGAGACGCCCAGCACCGCCATCAGCGTGACGCCGAAGATGACGTGAAGGTTGGGATCAAGAAAAAGGCGCGCCTCGCTCCCCTCGGGCGTCTGGCTCTCGTGTGCCGGCATGTCCCCGACCGGTGGACGGCTCGAGTGCCGCTACTCAATCACCACACCGGCGTAGGCGACCACACTCGAGTCGTCGCCCGTCACCCAGCCGCTGTGCCGGTAATCCACGACCTCCGCCTGGGTAGCGCCGAGCTGTCGAGCCGCCTCGACAACGGCAGCCGCCGGGGCGCGACCGCACATCGTGATGTGCTCACGCACACAGGCCCGCAGCAACTCCTCGCCGTCGAGCCGCTCGACCGCCGCTAGAGCGATGCGATCCTTCTCAGCGGCGCGCTCTGCCGGCTCGAAGTGCGTCATGTCCGACGACGCCACGAGCAGCACCGGCTCAGGCCACTCGGCGACAACAGGAGCCAGGGCATCGGCTAGCTGCTTGCAGCGCTCCCAGTCCTCCCAGGCGAGCACGACAGGAACGATGGCGCTCTGGGGGGAGAGCTTGAGGAGAAAAGGCAGCTCGACCTCGACAGCGTGCTCGTGCCAATGTGCGCTCGGGTCGTGCCCGACAAGGGCGCAGCGCCGCTCAAGCTGTTCAGCGAACTCCGTCGCGATCGGGATCGTGCCGAGCGGCGTCTCGAACCCGCCGCGACTCCAGGCGCTCGCACCGCCCGGCGCGCCCACACGTCCCGTGTGGTTAGGCGCCAGGATCACGACGATAGGAGGAATCTGCACACGCCCGAAGACGTGCGCGGCGCAGGCGCCCGAGTAAACCAAGCCTGCATGCGGTGCGATCACCGCGCGTACGGGCTTAGGTTCCGCCTGAACCTCAGCGAAGAAGCCGTCCACAAGCTCACTGAGCGCGCGGGAACTCGCCGGATAGAAACTGCCAGCTACCGCCGCCGGCCGCAGATCTGGTCCTTTCATGGCACTATCGAGTGAAGATGTCCCTGATCAAGGATTTGCGCGGCGTCCTCGGGTCCACCATCACGGTGATCCTCTGGCCGGGCGCGAACGATCGACCCTTGGGATAGCCGCCCCTGTGCTCCACCCCCTCATATTGATAGACGTACTCGACCCTGGTTCGCGAGCCCGCCCCAGTTCCGACCCTGTAGACCCTATCGACCGTTCCCTCGACCGCCGTGCCGTGCAGCAGTAATGACCTCACCTTGCTGACCCTCACGACCAAGGCGATCAGTTCCAGGACGAGGAGAATCAAGAGAAGATGTGGTTGTATCTCGAGCGGAGGCCTGAAAGCCAGAAGCCCGATGTAGACAAGAAGCGTGATGATCAGGAACGTGGTGAAATAGGAAGCGAGGTAGTCTTTGCGAGCGATGGTCGAGAGAGATGGCGCTGACGATCTCATATGCGCTCCCAGGAAGCCGCCGCAAGCTCCCGACGCCACCGTCGGGTGCGGGCAGACAAGCTCGAGCCGTGAGTGAGAGGCCCGTTCAGGGCTCACGGCACGATACATGTCCCCGCCGACCAGTTCAAGTGAGGTCGTCGGCGTGCACGAAGCTGGCTGGCGCCCAGCTACGGGCGCCCGCGGCTCTCGCCACGCGCGATGCCGCCAGCGATCAGGTGGGCCGTGCGCAGCGGCTCAGGAATGTTGGCGTTCACCGCCAGCCGCCGGATCACCCGTTCCGCCTCCTCCCGCGTGAGACCCACCCGTTGCACATACACGCCCGCCACCGGCTCCATCGGGCCCAGCTTCTCGATGAGCGCCCACTTGCGCGCCCCGCCCGGGACCCGCGTCAGCAACGCCTTGCGGATCCTGTCCAGCCGAGGCTGCCGGCGCGCCACCACCATGACGGGAAGCCCGAGCTTCTCGTGCAGCCCATGCAGGTCGATCACGTTGAACCCGCCCAGCGCGATCCCTTGCAGCAGCACCAGCTGGAGCTGGGCCGCGAACTTGGAGGACGCGACCATCTCGGTCAGCACGCGGGTGGCGTTCGCACCGTCCGTGCGCACCCGGCCACACAGCACACCCTCGAGCCGCAGCCCCGAGAACACGGCGCCCGCCACCGGGACGGTGGCCTGCCCGTACTTGTCGAAGGATCCGTCGTCGAAGCCGACGACGTGTGAGAATGTCCTACGGCCCATCTCGCGCGTACGACCCAGCGGTGCCTACCGATGGCGCCTGGCGTTAGAACTCTTCGTAGGCCGTGAACCGGATGCGATCTGGATCTCGGTCGAGGAAAGGCGCCAAGACCTCGTCCTCCCAAATCTTCCAGTTCTCAGGATAGTCGTGCTTCGGCCGGAGACAATCGACCGGACCCCAGAGTTTCTCCCAGGCTGCCTGGCTCTCGTACACCCAGACCGCGGCGTACTCGCCACCCCGCGTGCCCCGGATGCGTCTCAGGAAGTGGTGCTCCACAAGCCCAGGGAGCTTGAGCAGTCGACGCCGGCGAGCCTCACGAATAGCCCGCTCGAACTGCTCTGCCTCAGCGCCCGGCTTCAAATGATACTCGTGAATGCTTGTGATCCTCGCCATATGACCAGTCGCTCACAGGCTGGTGCGGGCCGAACATGCCACGGCTAGCCGACGACAGACCAGCGCGCAAGCCGCCAGCGTGGCGGCCACGCCCGGGCACCACATGACACAAACCGTCTTCAGCAGGATCTCGGCCTTCGCTCGCTGCAAACGCGTTGTCCGGTAGCCGCTGAGCCCCAGCGACTACCGGACAACGACGGTGAAGACGGTCTCCTCTCGCCCAGCTCTCTACGCCCGTGGCGCCCTGCTAGTCGCTCTCCATCCCGACGACGCGCAGCCGCAGCACGTACTGGACGTCCAGCTCGTCACGCCACACGCCGTAGATCCGGTCCCCCCGGATCATGCGCGGTGCGAAGCGAGTCGGCATGGTGACGATGCCGAGGTACCGCCCCGTAGCATCGAAGACGTCCCACTCGGGGGCCCCTGTGTCCTCGATCGGGTTGTAGTTCTCGAGCTGCTCCTCGCTGAGCTCGGACGGCGCCTGGCCGTGCTGAACCCAGACAGTCCCTTGCGGGCCCGCAGTCAGAGTGTTGAAAGCCGGGAAGAAGTCCCCGAAGCTCACCCCGGACTTGATCTGGGCGATTTGCTCCGCGGAAGCGCCCTGGACCGCCGACGCACGCTCGAGGTACGTCATCAGCGCATCCTTGTCCCGCTCGCCCACCGGCGCACGCTCGAACGGCATCTTGATCACACGATCCAGCTCTCCGTCGGCGGAGTAGAGGCCGATTCGGTACGCATCGTTGACGGCGTAGATCAGCCCCAACTCATCACTGTAGTCCCAAGCCGGCTCCGGCGAGAAGAAGTTCAACTCCAGCGCGCCACCCGATAGGCGGAACGTCTCGCCGGATGGGAACGTTAGCAGCGTGTCCAAGACCGTGCCGTCGACCGCGAAGGTGACGATGGCGTCGTGCGGGTCCTCGATCTCCGGCTGGCCGGGGAACGCGAACTGCCGCACCTGCCTGACCAGCACGCCCGAAGGCGTCCCCTGGAAGATCAAGGGAATCCCCTGCTGCAGATCCACCGGGGTGCTCCCCGGGCTCGAGCCGTCGGGCGCGTAGCGGTTTATCCGCAAGTTCCCAAGGTCCGGCACGACGAGTGTGTCACCCGGCCCCATCAGCACGAACGTCGCCCCCAGCAGCTCGCCCGGTCCTCTGCCACGAGCTCCAAGCGTCTGCTCATAGACACCGTCGGCGGAGTAGACCTTGATCTGCTGGGCCTGCGCGTCGAGGACGAAGATCCGGCCATTCGAGTCGACGGTGAGGAAGCCAATCTGCCCGAACATGTAGTCCGGGTCACCCTCGAGCGTGCCGATCTTCAGCTCCTCCTCAACGGTCCAGGCGTCGGTCTCCATCCACATGCCTTCAGCAGGGTTGGAGACGATCGCCACACCTGCGCTGTCCGTGATAGTCCCGGCCCATTCCACACCACCGTCACCACATGCGGCGGCGATCACCGCGGTGAGCGCGACAGCGCACAGCTGCTGTAGTCTCATCGTATTTATGCTCCCTTCCTCTAGCTGGTCCCGGCACCGGCGGGCAGCGTCAACCCCCTGCCCTCCGGGACGATTGGGCTCCGACTCGCACAAAGGTGTCAACCCTCAAGTTAGCGAGAGGCTCAACGCCTCTCAATCGTCGCTGATCGTCACCCCGCCAGCCTGCCTTCGAACCTCGCGCTGCGAAGGCTCGTCGTCCGTCGCCCCTCGTCTTAACCGCGGAGCGCCCAGCGGACGATGTTGCCAAGCTTGGGCGGCGTCCCTTGCGTGAGAATCGCGACGCGAAAGACGCGGCCCCCTGCCCAGACACAGAAGGCGGCGAAGAGGATCATCCCCGCAATACCCAGCCACGGTTGCCACACGGGGATGCTCTCCTGCACGGTCTGCCTGATCAACATCAACATCGGCGTAAAGAACGGGACGAATGAGAGCCCAGTCGCAAACGTGCTCGTAGGCTCCCTGAGCACGGGCACAAGCACGAACATTGGGATCATGACCGGCAGCATCCCCGGCAGCATCAGCGACTGGGCCTCCGACGGATCGTTGCAGACCGAGCCGAACGCCGCATAGGTCGCACCCAGCATGATGATCGCCAGCAGGGTGTAGGCGAAGAACCACGGTAGAACTTGATACGGGATGTAGTCCGCCCAGCCCATATGTCTGACAGCGAACACACCGCCCGCCACGTACACAGTCGCCGCCGTCAACGAGACGCCCACACCACCCAGGACCTTGCCCGACATGAACTCGAAAGGCTTGGCGGACCCGAGCACCACCTCGGCGATGCGCTGGGTCTTCTCCTCCATGACCGCGTTGAGCAAGGGCACGGCGCCCAACATGATCATGAGGAACATCAACATCGGCATGACCAGCGGCGCCAGGATGGCCTCCAGCTCGGTGCTCCGCTTCGCCTCGGCGATCGCGCCGGTTTCCGGATCCACGCTGACCAGCCCCATCGGTGCCGCGCCCACCCAGTCGAACATGTCCTCGGCAGTCGTGGGATCCACGCCCGCCTCGGCGAGCCGCAAGCGGCGTAACTGGCCGTTGATCGGCCGCTCGATCCAGCTGCGCAGGTCGTCCACGGCGGAGCTCTTCGAGTAGTAGCCGATCCGCGCGGCCGCCTCCTCCTCACGCGGGTGGAGCGCCCCGGCACCGATCTCCACGAAGGCATGCAGTTCCCCGCGCCTCACCCGGTTCGACAACTCCAGTCGCTGGCGGTCCGGGTCCACGTCCTCCGGCGGCACCACCTCGATCACATACGGCGCCCGGACCTTCTCGCCCGTCAGCGTGTCGTAGACCACTGCCGCGTTTCGCTGCTCCGCCGCCGCGATGACAGCCTCGGCGACGAGGCCCGACCGATCAATGACAGCAATCACCTTGTCCCGCGTATCGACCTGGTTCCGGAACAGCAACATCGCCAGGGCACTTCCGGCGAACAGAACCGGTGCGAGGACGAGACCGAGGATGAAGCCCTTGGTGCGGACCGTTGCCAGATACTCCCGCTTGGCGATTCGCAGGACCTTACGCATCGTCCACCTCCCGAGCCTCGGGGCCCGCAATGCGCACGAAGATGTCGTGTAACGACGGCCTGGCGAGCTCGAAGCTGCGGACGCGTGTGCGGGACATAACGGCAGAGAGGATCTCCTGCGGGTCACGGCCGGATGCCACTCGCAACTCTTGCACCTGTCCGAAGTCGCTGATCTTCTCCACACCGGCCAGGCCCTGAAGGGCGGCGCTGCCGTCTTCCGTCCTGATGCGGATGGTGTCGCTGCCGTACTGGTCCTGGATCGCGGCCAGGGTGCCGTCCAGTACCTTCCTGCCCTTGAAGATCATGAAGATGAAGTCGCACATCTTCTCGGCGACGTTCATGTCGTGGGTGCTGAAGATCACCGTCGTGCCCCCGGCTTGAAGGTCGAGCACCGCTTCCCGTAGCGCGTCGGTGTTCACAGGATCCAGCCCGGTGAAGGGCTCGTCGAGGATAACCAGCTCGGGCCGGGCAACGACGGTAGCGATGAACTGGACCTTCTGAGCCATACCCTTACTGAGCGTCTCCACTTTCCTGCTCGCCCAGTCGGTCAGGTCGAGTCGCTCCAGCCAGCGGTCTACCTCCTTGCGGACGTCCTTGCCGTTCTTCAGCTCACCGTAGAAGCGCAGGACGTCGCGCACCTTCATCCGCTTGTAGAGCCCACGCTCCTCCGGCATGTAGCCGATGCGGTCGGTGCAGGCCCCGTGCAGCTGCTCGCCGAAGACCCGGATGGAGCCGCTGTCCGGGAAGAAGATGTTCATCATCATGCGCAGAGTCGTCGTCTTCCCGGACCCGTTGGGGCCGATGAAGCCGTAGACGCTGCCCTGCGGGACATCCAGCGACAGATCGTCCACGGCGGTGACTTTGCCGAAGGTCTTCGTAATGTTGCGTATCTCGACGGCGTTCATGAGCCAGCGACAAGTTGGCAGCACGAATGATCAAGACAGTTGGGAGCCGCTTCGGCCACCCACCTCCTACTACACATAGGGAGCTGGTTTATTCGAGCGTGAGCGCTTGATCCGGTTCGTGCGTCTACGGTTGGGGTTCTGAAAGACTCATACGGTGCACGCTGTGCGACGGTTACTGTGCCTGCTTCAGAATCGGAGCGAGGCCGACGGGTCAAGCCAGATGGATATGGATGCGGGGCGTTTATCGCAGCGCAGCTGAGAGGACTGGCAGAAAACGCGATGGCTGAAGACGTCCGCAGCATTGACCCGTAGCGCGAAGACCGTCCTCAGCCATCCCAGGCGAGCATGCTAGCGCAGCGGCGCGGTTGGGGCAATGCCCAGTGAGAATCTCTAGGATTCCGGCTTCGCTGTCGCTCGGCGGCCTACCGGTCCCTCATTCGGGACCCGCATGCGTGGAGCAGCGTGCCACCGCGGCCATCAGGCTCCGCACGAAATCGATCTCGTCCCGGTTCACGGTATGTCCGAGGCCGGGATAGATCCGCTCCGTGACCTCGGCGCCGAGCTTTCGGAAGACTTCAGCCGACTCGGCAACCCGCTCCCTCGGGATGTGGGGATCGATGTCGCTACAGCCCAGAAAGATCGGTGTGCCCTCCAGCGAGCCCCTGTACTTCCTCGGCGTGCCGGGCGGGCCCATGAGGCCACCGCTCAGCCCGACCACACCGCCCAGGCGGCGCGGATTGCGGGCCACGTACTCGAGGACAAGGCAGGCGCCCTGCGAGAAGCCCAGCAGTATCACCCGCTCCGAGGGGATCCCCGAGGCTGTGATCCGCGCGAGCAGACCCGCAAGCACGGAGTGCCCCGAGGAGATGCCCGGCCAATTGAGGGGTAACCGCTGCGCTCGGCTGGCGAGGAAGTCAGCCGGTCGCCTCGCACCACTCCCGCGCGTTCTGGAACATCTTCAGCCAGGGCGAGGCCTCGAGCGTGCGCTTCATCTCGTCGGGCATCCAGCCCCACTGCCATTTGAGGAAGGAGCGCTCAGGGTGTGGCATCATGACGAGGTGCCGACCATCCGGCGAGCAGAGGCCGGCGATCCCGTGCGGTGAGCCGTTCGGGTTGAAGGGGTAGACCTCGGTGATGCGATTGTCATCGTCCACGAAACGAACCGGCGCGAGCCCATCCTCCATCACACGATCGAGTACGGTCGTATCCGGGAAGAAGGCGCGTCCCTCGCCGTGCGCCACCCAGATGCCGAGCGTGGCGCCCTCCATGCCCTGCAGCATGATCGCCGGGCTCTTCTGGATCTGCACCGCGACGAAGCGCGACTCGAAGCGCCCGGACGCGTTCTGGATGAAGCGGGGCTGCTGAGCGTCTGGGATGCCTGGCCAGGGCACCCACCCGAGCAGGGCGAGCAGCTGGCAGCCGTTGCAGATCCCGAGACTGAACGTGTCCGGCCGCTCGTAGAACTCCTGGAACTGCTGCCAGAGGTCATCGTTGAAGCGGATCACGCCAGCCCAGCCCTTCGCCGAGTCGAGGACGTCGGCGTAGCTGAAGCCGCCCACCCCAACCACGCCGCGGAAGCGCCGCAGGTCGATCCTGCCGCTGAGCACATCGGACATGACCACGTCCCAAGGCTCGAAGCCGGCCGCGTAGAAGGCGGACGTCATCTCCCGGTCGCCGTTGCTACCCTCCTCGCGCAGGATGGCCACGGGGATCTTGCCCTTCTTCTCCAGGATCGCCGTCGGCGTGAGCTTCGGGATGAAGGGCACGACGTACTTCGGACCGGTTCGTTCGCCCAGGCCACGCTCCTCCTCCTCGACACACTCCGGGTTGGCCTGTAATCGATCGAGATGGAAACTGGTCGCCTCCCAGAGATCCCGCAGGTCCCGGAGGTCGTCCCTGAGAACTTCCTCGCCGTTGTAACGGACCGTGACGCTCGTGCCGTTCGTCGTGCTTCCGATAGCGATACAAGGCACATTCGCCTGCCTGAACGCCGCGAGGACTTCGGCCTCGGCTTCAGAACTCACTTCCAATACAAGCCCCAACTCCTCGGAGAAGAGGAACGCGATGGCGCTCGTGCCGCCCGCATCTTGAAGATCGACCTCGATACCGCGGTTCCCGGCGAACGCCATCTCCAGCAGCGTGGTGATGAGGCCGCCGTCGCTCCGGTCGTGGCCCGCGGCCATCTTCTCCGCCCGGATCAGCTCCTGCACGACGTTGAAGGCCCGCTTCAGCAGACCGGCGTCTTCCAGGTCGGGCGACTCGTCGCCGATCTGTCCGTACACCTGCGCCAGCGCCGAGCCGCCCAGCCGGTGCCTGCGACCGCCCAGATCCACATACAGCAGACGACCGCTCCCAGGCAGCTTCAAATCCGGCGTCACCGTCTTGGTGATATCGGGGCACGTCACATAGGCGGAGATAACCAGCTCGCCTGGCGCCTTCACGGTCTCGTCCCCGCCTGCCGGGCCCGGTGCGATCGCCGCCATCGAGATGCTGTCCTTGCCGCCATCCACGGCGATGCCTAGCTCCAGCATGATGTCGCGCATGGCGACGGCCGCGTCGTAGAGCGCCGCACCCTCGCCCGGCAGCTTGGCCGCCCACATCCAGTTAGCGGAGCAGCGCACGTCCTCCAGCGCGCTCACCTGCGCCCAGACCAGGTTGGTGAGCGCTTCGCCCACCGCCATCCGTCCCATCGCGGCGGTGTTCACCAGCCCCTTCATCGGCTGCTCGCCGATGGCGGTGGCGGCGCCCGTCGTCCCGAAGTGGCTCTGCGCGATGACCGCGACATCTGCCACCGTGAGCTGCAGCAGCCCCGCGCATTGCTGCCCCGCGATCAGCCCGGTCACGCTGCGATCGACCTTGGTGGTGAGGAAGCGCTTCGACCCGACCGACAACAGCCGCAGCACGCGTTCGAGGGCATCACGTACGGCCAACCCATCGGCCAGCCGTAGCGGCTCGAGCTGCGCCGGGATGCGCTCGAACTCGAACGTCTTCTGCGGCATATGCCCCAGCACGGCCTCGAGGTCGAGGTTCACCGGCGTCGAATCGTCCACCTCATCGTGGACCACGATCCTGCCATCCCCCGTGATCTTGCCCACGAAGGCCACAGGGATCTTCTCCCGCTCACACAACGCCCTGAACAGATCAGCGTGCTCCGGCCGCAAGAGCAGTGCGTCGTTCTCCTGGTACTCGGCGCCCCAGATCTCCAGCACCGACAGTGTCTCGTCGCCCAGCGGGATCTCGCGGATCTCGATCTTCGCGCCCGCCGGATCGACGATCTCCTTCAGCACGTTGCAGTTGCCGCCGGCCCCCTGGTCGTGAATGCTGATGATGGGATTGCGATCGCCCAGCTCGACGCACGCGCGGATCACACGGTTCACCTTCTGCTCCATCTCAGCGTCGCCGCGCTGTACCGCGTTGAAGTCGAGCTCCTCGACGTTCTCGCCCTGTACCATGCTCGACGCAGCGCCGCCGCCCATGCCGATCCGGTAGGCAGGCCCGCCGATCTTCACGACCCACATCTCCAGCTCGGGGCTGTCCTTCTCGGTATGCCGAGCGTCGATCTGGCCGATGCCGCCGGTGAACATGATCGGCTTGATCCACTCGCGGCGTTCGCCGTTGGGGAGCCGCAGCCCGAAGGAGCGTGTGTATCCCTGGATGACCGGCTCGCCGAACTTGTTGCCGTAGTCCGACGCCCCGTTCGACGCCTCGATCTCGATCTGTAGCGGCGAGGCGAGGTTGTTCGGGTATCTGAATCCCGGGTCTTCCCAGGGAAGCTCGTAGCCGGGGATACGCAGGTTGCCCACGCAGTAGGCGGCAGTCCCAGCGACGACCAGAGAACCGCGACCGGTGGCGTGGACATCGCGGATGCGACCGCCGGTGCCGGTCTCGGCACCCGGGAACGGCGCCACGCCCGACGGGAAGTTGTGGGTCTCGGCGGTGAAGATGATGTGGTAATCCAGGTCCGCGGCCACGAACGGGCACGGCTCGCCCGGACGGGTCGGCACGATTGTGCAGATCGGGTAGCCGCGGATGCCGCTGGAGTTGTCCTTGAACGCGATGACGCTGTTGTTCGGGTTAGCCTGCAGCGGCTCTTTGATCAGAGCGATCAGGTGCTTGGGGATCTCCTCACCATCGATGACCAGCCGACCCTTGAAGAACCAGTGCCGGGAGTGCTCGCTATTGGACTGGGCGATATCGAAGCACTCCACGTTGGTGGGGTCGCGACCGACCCTGTTCAGGAAGAGGTCGGTATAGTAGTCCAGATCCCAGTCGTCGAAGGCGAGCCCCATCTCCCGGTTGATCCGCTCGAGGGCCGCCCTGCCCTCCTCCATCACCGGGATCTCGTCTACCGGTTCAGGCTTCACTCCTGTCTCGAAGCTCTGCAAGGGCTCGGGGTACGGGGTCTCCGTCATCCGGTCGTGGACCTCCGCCTGGAAAGCGCAAGCCTGATCCTCGCTCAGCTTCGAGACGCCCTTCAGCAGGTAGCGGCGCGAACGCTCGATGCGCCGGATCTTCTTCAACCCACAGGCGTGGCAGACGGAAACCGCGTTGGTGGACCAGGCGGTGGAGAAGTTCATCCGCGGGCCCACCTCCAGCAAAACGCCCTCGGAGCCCAGGAAGCTCTCTCGCCCGAAGCGCTCCGGCTCGAAGGTCTCGGCCAGCAACCAGGTGAGGATCCGGAACTCCTCAGGTCTCAGTTCGCCGGCCGCGTCGATGTTGAAGCAGTATTCGGTCTTGAGGCCGTGGATGTTAGGTGAGATACGCTCCCGCGCCCGCTGCAGAAGCGTGTTCCGCGCCGCGACCGAAAGCCCCGGCGCTCGGTAGAGATGGAGCAGGCTCATACTTGCCTTGTAACAGGAATCTGCGCGGCCCGCCAGTCTCTGCGACGCGCAGAGCACCTGCCCCTATGTCCCAGCGCTTTGCTACAAGTCGCTCTAGTTCTGGCCAATCCGCGAGGCCGTGCTTCTTCGCTCTCGCGTCTCACCTCACCTTGATCGGCACCGAGAATCGCGTCGTATCCCAGGAGAGCTGGAGCACCCCGCCTTCGGCCGTAGACCCGATCGCGATCATGAACCTATCCACCGGCTCGCTCAGCGTCTCCCGTGTGAGATCGACCCGGGCCAGGTCCTCGTCCTGGTTGTACACGGTGCCCCACTGACCCGTCTGCCTGTTGATGATCAGCTTGGCGGACTCCGCGGTGAAGATACTGTAGAGCGTGTAGTCGCCCGCCGGGACCCGGACGCCGCCGATCTCCAGATCGCGGTCGGTGGAGAACGCCGTCGCGGCGTTGGCGCCGGTGCGCCACACCGCGTTCCAGGGCACCAGCGCACCCCAGATCTCACGGCCACGCTTGGCGGGACGGCAGTAGACCACCTTGATGGCCGCGCTCCCGACCGTGGCCTCGACGGTGGCCTGCGGCGACGCCACGCCCATCCCCTCACCTCGTTCGTCCCGGGCGGCGAACGCTGACGCCAGGCCCTGGAAATCGAACTCCGAAACCCGCTCGCCCACCACCTTGGAGGTGGTCCGCTCTCCCGATCGCCAGAGCACCCGCCCGGCGGCATCCACCCGGGCCAGGATCGGATTGCCGAAGTAGTCCATGCTGACCGTGTCACCGCCCAGAGATGAAGTGGACGGCGTGAGTGTCGGCCCCGCTGGCGATCGCCTGGTGCACTGCCTGCTCAAAGACCGCGAACGCGACCGGCGTCTTGCCCACCAGCGGGATCGCGCCGGGTGGCACGGCCAGGCGCGTCGTGCCGGGGTTGCGGCCGCCTCTCACCTCCAAGGTGGCGCTGTCT
>JBDHKG010000171.1:0-3298 GCA_039586495.1 Gemmatimonadota bacterium
CCGCCGCCACCAACGTCGTCTTCCCATGGTCCACGTGGCCAATCGTCCCCACGTTCACGTGCGGCTTCGTCCGCTCAAACTTCGCCTTCGCCATTCTCTCTTCTCTCCTCGCTGCGTCTAGGCGCCCGCGCCGCTACGAACTCGCCGCGACTGCCGCAGCGCCGCGATTCAGAATCTCATCGGCTTTCTGCTTGGGCACTTCCGCGTAGTGAGAGAACTGCATCGTGTAGACCGCACGCCCCTGGCTCAGCGAGCGGAGGCCTGTCGAGTACCCGAACATCTCAGCCAGGGGAACGCTCGCCCCTACCACCCGCGCCTCACCGCGCTGGGTGATGCCGCCGACCTTGCCGCGCCGGCTGGACAGATCCCCCACCACGCCGCCCAGGTACTCTTCGGGCGTGACGATCTCGACATCCATGACCGGCTCCAGGAGCACAGGGTCAGCCCGACGGACCGCCTCGCGCAGCGCCATTGATCCGGCGATCTTGAACGCCATCTCAGATGAGTCGACCTCGTGGTGCGATCCATGGATCAGCGCCACCTTGAGGTCGACCATCGGATAGCCAGCAAGCACGCCAGTGTCCATCGCCTCCCGGATGCCCTGCTCTACGGACCCGATGTATTCCTTCGGAATGACGCCCCCGACGATCTGATCCTCGAAGATGAGCCCGCTGCCCTGGCCGCCCGGTTCGAGGTTGATTACCACGTGACCGTACTGCCCCCGGCCTCCCGTCTGGCGAATGTACTTGCCTTCCACCTTGAGGACCGTCCGCCTAGCCGTCTCTCTGTAAGCCACCTGTGGCCGACTCACACTTGCGTCCACTTTGAACTCGCGACGTAGGCGGTCCACGATGATTTCCAGGTGCAGCTCGCCCATCCCGGAGATGATCGTCTGCCCGGTCTCTGGATCGGTGTGGACCTTGAACGTGGGATCCTCCTCAGCAAGCTTCGCGAGCGCCTTGGCCAGCTTGTCCTCATCGACCTTGGTCTTGGGCTCGATTGCCACCGAGATCACCGGTTCAAGGAACTTCATCGCCTCGAGGATGATCGGGCGCTCCTTGTCGCAGAGCGTCTCCCCGGTCTTCGTGTCCTTGAGCCCGATGGCCGCACAGATGTCACCGGCGTAGACCTCATCTCGCTCCTCACGCCGGTTCGCGTGCATCTGCAAGAGCCGACCGATGCGTTCGTTCTTCCCCGTTGACGCGTTATAGGCGTACGACCCTGCCTTCAACGAGCCGCTGTAGATGCGAATGTAGGTCAGCCGGCCGACGAAAGGATCAGTCGCGATCTTGAAGGCAAGGGCACTGAAAGGAGCAGCGTCGCTCGATTCACGGGTCACGATGTGCGCGTCGTGATAGGGAAGATGGCCATGAATGGCGGGGACCTCGGTCGGGGACGGGAGGTAGTCGATGACCGCATCGAGAAGCTGCTGCACACCTTTGTTACGGAAGGCGGCGCCGCAGAGTATCGGCGTCACGTAGTTGTTGACGGTGGCGTGTCGGACCGCTCGTCGCACTTCGTCTTCTGTCAGGGAAGCCTCGTCCTCCAGGTACTTCTCCAGCAGCTCCTCGTGGTGCTCGACCGCAGCTTCGATCAAGTGGTGCCGAAGATCGGCAACCTTGTCCTGCAAGCTCTCGGGGATTGGCCCCTCCGTCCACTGCGCTCCCAGAGAAGCCTCGTCGTAGACGATCGCTTTCCGGCTGACCAAATCGACCACGCCGGTGAACAGCTCGCCCTGGCCCAGCGGATACTGGATCGGGTGGGCCTTCGCGCCCAAACGCTCGCGGATCATCCTGACCACGTTGTCGAAATCGGCGCCCACGCGGTCCATCTTGTTCACGAAGGCGACGCGCGGAACATGGTAACGATCCGCCTGCCGCCAGACCGTCTCCGACTGCGGCTCCACACCTCCCACCGCACAGAAGAGAGCGATGCTCCCGTCAAGCACGCGCAGGCTTCTCTCAACCTCCGCTGTGAAGTCCACGTGCCCCGGCGTATCGATGATGTTGATGCGGTACTCGTCACCACGACGCTTCCAGAAGCAGGTAGTCGCGGCGGATGTGATCGTGATCCCCCGCTCCTTCTCTTGCTCCATCCAATCCATCACGGTGTCGCCATGATGCACCTCTCCCATTCGGTGCACCCTTCCCGTGTAGTAGAGGATGCGCTCCGTGGTCGTCGTCTTACCGGCATCGATGTGCGCCATGATGCCGATATTGCGGATCCGCTCCAGCGGTACTTGCCTGGGCATGTCTCTATTTGACTTCTCTGATGCCTCTAACCTCTGTGGCTGGCTCTATCACCAGCGATAGTGGGCGAATGCCTTGTTGGCCTCCGCCATTCGATGGACTTCCTGCCTCTTTCTCACCGCAGCGCCCTCGCCCTTGGCCGCCGCGATCAGTTCGGCCGCGAGACGCTCGGCCATCGTCTTCTCCCCCCGATCGCGAGCCGCCAGAATCAGCCAACGTCGCGCCAAGGCCTCCCGGCGCCGGGGCCGTACCTCCACCGGCACCTGGTACGTAGCACCACCCACACGCCGGCTCTTCACCTCCAGCACGGGCTTGGTGTTGCTGAACGCCTGCCGGTACACGTTCATCGCTGGCTGCCCGGTCCGCTCCTCCACGATCTGCATCGCCTCGTAGAAGAGCTTCTCCGCGAGCGATTTCTTGCCCTCGCGCATCAGCGCGTTGACGAACTTCGCGACCGACTCGCTCCCGAACTGCGAATCGGGGAGTACCTCTCTGACGACGGCTCTCTGTCTCCTAGCCATGGCTCCTGGCGCTACGTCGATACAGGCCGGCTGGTCGCCTTGAGGGGCGTCGCTAGGCCTTGGGACGCTTCGCCCCGTACTTGCTTCGGCTCCTCTTGCGGTCAGACACGCCGGCCGCATCCAGCTTGCCGCGGATGATGTGGTACCGGACTCCAGGCAGATCCTTCACGCGCCCTCCGCGTATGAGCACGATCGAGTGCTCCTGGAGGTTGTGGCCCTCCCCCGGGATATAGGCGGTGACCTCGTACCCATTGGTCAGGCGAATACGAGCCACTTTCCGCAGCGCCGAATTCGGCTTCTTCGGCGTCGTGGTGTAGACGCGCGTGCAGACGCCCCGCTTCTGCGGATTCCTTTCGAGAGCGGGGGCCTTGTCCTTGCGCGCGACCTTCTTGCGGCCCATCCGGACCAGCTGGCTAATCGTCGGCATACGTCTCTCTTCTGTGGTCTCCGTTCGCCGCGTCAGCGTGCCGATCCCACGAAAGAAAGGCCGGAGACGCTGGCCGCCTCCGACGCGTTATGTTTGTGTAG
>JBDHKG010000082.1:0-17220 GCA_039586495.1 Gemmatimonadota bacterium
GTCGCTCATGCTGGAAAGTGATTCAAGCAGGCGAGCGCCACGTTCGGGGTGGGAACGGATCATCTCCCGGTCGGCCTCGGTCAGCTGAGTGGGGCTGCTGATGAGCTCGGAGTACTTAAAGTCGATCTTGCCGATGTCGTGGAGCAGTGCAGCGGTCTCCACGTCCTCAACCTTGCGAGAACGCAAGCCCAGCGCCTCGGCAAGTTCGCGGCTGAGATTCGCCACCCGAGCCGAATGCCCGGACGTGTAAGGGTCCTTGGCCTCGATCGTCCTGATCGTAAACCGGAGGATCTCTTCGTTTTGCCTCAACAGCTTCGACCAATGCCCGTAGCTGTGTTGGAGAAAGAAGAGAGGTAGGAGTACGACAAACAGGCCACCCACGCCCAAGTGCATGAACGAGAATATAACAAACAAAGAAAAAGAACTGGATGCCAAGTCATTGGCGAAAGCCACTGGGCCAAGCTGCCGCCAAACGTCCCGCACCGGCTTGCCCGTGTCGAGCGCTATCACAGTGCTGACAAGGCTCATGTTCACGACGAAATAGGTAACGATCAGGCCACCAAGCGGAGCAAGCATCTGCGAAAGCACAAAATCCTCAGGTCTGTATCCGACATTGCCGCCCAGGGAGACATACATGACTGCTCCCAGCCCAATCGCCAGGGTAAACTGGGCAACGTTGAACAGCCACTTCATCGGCTTCTTCTTGAGCAGTACGGCTTGTGCGAGAGGGCGACAGATCAGACTGGACAGAACCGCAACGGATGGACCGAATAGCGGCACCGTAGTAACCGTCGGTATGAGCGAAATGGAGAATACCGCCCGTCCTGCGCGCACCCCTAGCGCGTCACCCAGCACCGTGAGCGCCATCAGCGTTGCTATGCCAGCCCACGGTTTGAAGCCCTGCAGCTCAATCGGATATCGCACGACGACGAATACCGCGAGCGTCACGGCAGCGATAGCCACCAGGGCAACGAACGCTACTATACCACGCCTCATCAGCAGTTCTGGACGGGTGCGCCGAAAAAAACCCCCAATCAATCTCTAGCCCCAATGGATGTCGCCCGCAAACAGAGTCGCGCAAAGGGCCAACAACTGGAGCAACCACGTCATGAAGCTTCACCTCCTTTCGCGGTAATGTCACACTGGAAGACTCAACCAGTGTGCGCCGCTCCGCTAAGTCGGCTTTCGCTTCGCTTCAGTGACGCGCGTCAGCCTAGAGAGATCGGGGGTTTTTTCTAGCTCCTCATTGTCCTGTCCCTCACGGGGGCAGGCGGGTTTCCCGTGCTCGTTAAGGTGCTCCTTTCCCTCCGGTTCGGTCAACCGGACCCGCGCTCAGCGGGTCGACAATATCCAGCGATTCGTGGCCTTGAGCGTCGCCAGGATCGCCGCGTGCTCCGGCGACTCCGTGACCGGCGCCGCCCCGGCCAGATACGTCCGCGTCCTGCCGCTCAGGCCGTAGACCGCTGCCACGACCACCGGCAGGTCGAACACGTCTATCAGCTTCACGCCGTCCAGCGCGAAGCCGACCTCGTTCTCTTCTGCAATCTCCAACGCGCTCAGCACCGCCTGCGCCGCCGCGTTCAGCCGGCCCCGCTCGATATCGGTACCCTCCGCCGACCCGACGAACTCCTGCTCGTCCAGCCGCAACCGCACGCGGCAGACGATCTGCAGCGGCATCTTGCGCTCGAACTCGTAGCCGTCGAACAGATAGCGCCTGATGCCCTGCAGCTGGCCGAGCCCGATGATCTTGGCCGCCGTGCTCTCACCGGGCCCCTGGGTCTGGGCGACGCTCACCTTGCGGTGATCGACGGAGATGCCGAGCTGGGCCAGCAGCGCCGACTCGACGTTGCGCACCGTCTGCTTCGGCGCCACCCGGTGGTCGGTCAGCACGTGGATCTCCTGGATGCGGCCGTCCGTATCCGCGACGATCCGCGCCGAGACCACGCCGGTCAGCCCGTTCAGCAGCTGCTCGGCCCGCTGTAGCAGCGCGAAATCCGGGCCCGACACGCTGCTCAGGTGGCGCGCCTCGCCCCTGGCGGTCCCTTCCATCTCCATATCTGTACCCATGGAACGATCTGCCCGGCGGGGGAGGTTGTCCGGGGGTTTCTACTCGTCAATCTTGATGACGTTGCCGCCCGCTCGCTTCGCCTCCAGCAGCGCCGCGTCGGCGGCGGCAAGCGTCTCGTCGAGACCGGCGGCCAGGGCATCCTCCGGTCCGACCTCCGCGATACCGACGCTGAGCGAAACCGACATCTCAGCGCCGTCGCCGCGCGCCCGGATCTCCGCGACCCGAGCCTGTATGTCCTGCGCGGCCCGCAGCGCGCCCTGCCGATCACCGTCCGGCAGGATGACCACGAACTCATCACCGCCGAAGCGGGCCGCGAAGTCGTTGGCGCGGATCGATCTCTTGATGATCGCCGCGACCTCGCGCAACACCTGGTTGCCTGCGGCGTGACCCAGCCGGTCGTTCACCGGCTTGAACCGGTCCAGGTCCAGAAAGATGACCACGAACCGGCCGCCCGTCCGCCGCACCCTAGCGCATTCCTCCACCAATCTACTGCGCAGCACCCGGTACGAATAGAGCCGGGTCAGCGCGTCGTAGGCGGCGTCCTGAACCGCCTGCTGGTAGCGGCGCGCCTGGTAGAACGGGCAGATATCCAGGCGCGCCCGGCTGCGCAGCACCGCCGCCGCGAACGCCTTGCAGCGCTCGAACCCGCAGGCGCCGCAGTCCCAGTCCGTCCCGTCGGCGGCCCGGCCGATCTGCTCGGCGATCAGCGCCTCGATGTCGACCGCTGTGACCGCCCTCCCGTTGCCCGCGGGCTGCCGGGCGGTGGAGAGGTCCACCCGCAGCCGCGAGTCGATCACGGGTACCGGGGAGCGAGGCGGCTCGGCCTGTGCCGCGATCTCGCGCCGCAAGTACAGCTGCGCCTTCGGACCCATCACCGGGTGGTCCAGATCCCGCTCGTAGGGCAGCAGATCGATGAAGCCCAGCTGCCCGCCGCCGCGGGAGCGGCCGATCGCCTCGGCGATGGCCGGGACCTCCTCCAGGCCCCGGACCTTGTGGAAGCGGCGCGAGAACGCCCGCTCCTCCTCCAGTATCGGCAGGGGCATGCCGCCTGCCGCCGACAGGTGCCGCTGCCGACCCAACGTTTCGCGATCCAGGCGCTTCGGCTGCTCGAGCGGATTCGCCTCCCGCTCGCCCAGCAGCACCTCGAGCTCGGCGAAGGTGATCGCCGCGTCGATCGGGCCGGCACCGTCCTCGCCGGCCCCGAACGAGGCGACACCCGAGTACACGATCTTGACGCTATCGCCTTGGAGCGCCTGCAGATAGCGGGCCTGCGCTACCGCCGGCGTGACCACCGGGGCCAGGTACGGCAGCAACCCCGGGTACTTCCGCTTCAGGTACTCCACCACGATCTCCGAGGTGGAGCGGATCGTCGTCCTCTCCGCCCGTTCCTGCCACAGCCTCAGGTACTCGTGGGCGACCAGCTCGTCGCCCAGCGCACCCGGGAAGACGGCCCGGAACCCGGCGGCGTAGCAGGCGTTCAGCAGCTGCTCCGCCGTCGCCGGGTGGAAGTGGACGACCGATTCGGTCGCCAGGATCAGCACCGCCGCACGCTGGTCCAGAAACCGGCGCGCCCCCGCCAGATCGCCGGTGATCGCGATCGCGCCATGCTGGCAGGCCGGCACGCAGAGGCCGCATTCGATGCAGCTCTCCTCAGCGATCTGCAGGGTGCCGTCCTGGGCTTTTACCGCTTCAACCGGACACACCCTCACGCACGCCATACACTCCACGCAGCGTGACGGCGTGATCCAGAAACTCAGCCTCATCCTAGACCCTGGGCTGCCGGACAGTAAGAGAATTGCTCTGGCGGGGTAGTCCATAGTAGCTTTACGGCCGCCCTCGTGTCAAGCGATTTTAAGCCGGTGCGAAATCTCACTTTCCAGATCAGCTCGCTCGTCTCGCTAGCGCTTCTTGCGGCCTGTGCCGACGGGCTGGAGCCCGTTCCCTTCCAAGGCGTGAGCGGGATCATCACCTACTGGACCGAGCCTGACAGCGCCAGCACCGACTGGATCCGCCTGGCGGCCTACCCTGAGCTGCCCCAGACCGAGCTCGATCTCTTGGGTTTCCTGGCCTACTCCGATACGCTGCCCCGGCAGGGGCCGACCGCCCCTTACGTCGTGCCGCTGGAGCCGGAAAGATACGAGTGGCTGGTCGTGGTCTGGAAGGAGCGCGGGAACGAGAACCTGCTGGAGGCGCTGCGGGCGGCGGGCTGGTACAGCGCCGACGCCGTCGCCTTCGGCGCGCCGGCCGCGTTCCTGGTGGCGGCGGACAGCGAGACCGCCGGGATCGACGTCATCGCCGACTTCGAGAACATGCTGACCATCGCAGAGGTCCTGGAGGCGCTGCCGTGAGGCGGCTCGGGCTCTGCCTGGGCCTCGGCCTCTGGTTGGCGCTCCCCGCCGCTGCCCAGGAGAGCGGTGTCGTGAGCGGCCGAGTGGTTGATGCCGCCACGGGCACGCCCGTGTCCACGGCGGCGGTCCGGGTCGTGGGGACGGTCCTCCTGACCATCGCCGACGACTCCGGCCGCTTCGAGCTGCGCGGCGTGCCGCCGGGGCGCCGCCGCCTGTGGGTGGAGCGGATCGGCTACGCGCCCCGGGAACTCGAGATATCGGTCAGCGCCGGCGCACGTGCCGAACTCGAGATTGCCCTGGAGCCCCGGGCCGTGGCATTGGGCAGCGTGGTCGTCGCGGCCACCAAGCGCGAGCTCAGCACCCGGGACGCGCCCGTCTCGGTCGCGGTGCTCGAGGACGACGAGCTACGCCTGCGTGTTCCGGCCACCGTGGCGGACGCCGTCGCCTACGCGCCGTCCGTGCAGTTCGTCGGCGAGAACATCAACATCCGGGGCTCCTCCGGCTACTCACGGGGGACCGGGACCCGGGTGCTGTTCCTGCTGGACGGCGTGCCGGCCAACGCCGGGGACAGCGGCGGGATCAACTGGGACATCGTGCCGCTCACCGAGGTCAGCCGGGTGGAGGTGGTCAAGGGCGCCGGCTCCGCGCTCTACGGGACCAGCGCGCTGGGCGGCGTGGTGAACGTGGTGACGGCCGAGCCGCCGGAGCGACCGATCACCCGCGTCCGCCTGCGCGGCGGCTTCTATGACGATCCACCGCAGTCGGAGTGGATCTGGGCGAACCAGACGCTGGGTTACTATTCGGCCGAGGCCAGCCACGGCCGCCACCTCGGGCCGCTGGGCGTCTGGCTGCGGGGCGGCTGGGGGACGGACGACGGGTTCCGAGAGAACGGCGACCTGGAGCGCATGAACGCGGCCCTGCGGCTGCGGCTGGGCGGTGCCGCCGATACGCTCTCCCTATTCGGCAGCTGGGCGCGCGAGGACTACGGCGCGCCGATCGTCTGGTGCACGCGCGGCCAGTGCGACGACCCCAACGGGCTGGCCTTCCAGCCGTTGCGCGTGCCGGACGACGCGCGCGACGACCGCACGCGCTCGGACAAAGGACGGATCCACCTGACGCATCGCCGCCGCTGGAGCGGGCCCTTGAGCAGCTTCGGGCGGCTCTCGTTCCAGCGGAACGACTGGGAGAGCGACTTCGGGGACCAGCTGGTCTGGGCCCTCGCAGATCGCTATGGCGGCGAGTTGCGCTTGGGCTGGCAGACGGCGAGCTGGCTGTTCTTGACGCTGGGCGCGGAGGGGGCCTACACGGACATCGAGTCCAACCTCTTCCAAGGCGTTGGAGAGGAGGCCTCCGACACCGATTACGATATCAGGGAGCTGGCCGTGTTCGCTCAGGGGGAGTTGGGCCTAGGCTCCTGGGTGACACTCACCGCTGGCGTGCGAACCGACATCTGGAGGGCCCGGGGTGACACTCTGGCTGACCCTTCGACTTCGGAGCTCAGCCCGCGCTTAGGCCTCGTCATCGCGCCCGATGCTCTCACTCGGGTACGCGCCTCGGTGGGCCGCGGTTTCCGAGCACCGAGTGCAAGTGAGTTGTATACGGCTACGCGAGTTGCAGGCTTCGAGGTGGAGCGAAACCCTTCGCTCCAGCCTGAGCAGTCCTGGGCGGGCGAGGTAGGAATCCAGCGGCTCTTGACATCATGGCTCCTCCTCGACGTCGCAGGTTTCTACTACGATTTCGAGGACCTCATCGAGGGTGACACGCTCTTCAGCGAGGGGGCCATCAAAATCCGATTCCAGAACCTGCCGAAAGCCCGGGTAGCCGGCCTGGAGGCTCTAGCGCGCATATCCCTGTTCCGGGAGCGGCTCCAGGGCCATGTCGCCTACACCTTCCTGGACACCGAGGACATATCGACCGGTGAACCGCTCGCCTACCGGCCGGAGCACCTGCTGACCGCGTCGGGCACGTTGCTCTTCAGGGGGTTGGAGATCGGCGTCGACTATCGCTACGCCTCAGCCTTCGAGCGCGTGCAGGTCTTCACCGGTCCGCGCCTCGACGCGCTGGTACCGATGCGCGAGCTCGACGTCGGCCTCGCCTACCGCCTCGGCCGCCAGACGTTGCGCTTCATGGTGGACAACGCTCTCAACTACGCTTATACCACCATAGAGCGAAACCTGCAGCCGATCCGCCGTTACACGGCGGCGCTGGAACTCGAGTTCTGAGGGGTGAGGGGATGATGGGTTTCGAGAGGTTCGCCGTGGCCCGCTGGCTGACGCTCGCCGCCGTGCTAACGGGCCTGGGAGCTTGCGGCCCGCCGCGGCTGGGCGTGCCGCTCGCGCAGCTGCGGCCGGAGCCGCTCACCACGGTCCGGCCCGGTGACGTGATCGAGATCGAGTTCTGGCAGCAGGCGGAGCTGTCCGGGGAGCGGATCGTCGACGATGGCGGCTATATCCACCTGCCGCTCGTGCGCGATGTCGAGGTGGGCGGCCTGTCGGCCGAGGAGATCCGCGAGCGACTGACGCAGCGCTACGGGCAGTACTATGCGGATCCGCTCATCGTGGTGAATGTCAGACTGGGCGTCAGCATCACGGGCGCGGTGCAAGCCCCGGGTCGCTACACCGTGGATCCGGCCCTCAACATGCTCGATCTGCTCGGGCTCGCCGGCGGCCTCCAGTACGAGGCCAACCGCGACCGGATCGAGCTCAACCGCGACGGGCAGCGCTACCAGATCAACCTCGACGATGCCCTGCTGGCCACCCAGCCGGAGAAGTTGCGTCTTCAGTCGGGCGACTGGATCTACGTGCCGCGGCGTTTCTGGACGCTGCAGCGCACCGCGACCTACGCCACGATAACAGTGTTGCTCCTGACAATCGCTAACTTCGTCGTCAAGTAGCCAAGCTCTTGCCAGTCACGTGACTTTGCCTTAATGATGCGCCGCCCCAACAACCGCTGCGGCGGCCGCAGCAAGCCAGGTGGGAGGTGCTGTGCCTAAGAAAGTCCCCACGGCGAGACGCCGGTTCAAGGCGCCGAACGGGCGCGAATGGGAGGCAGAGATCTGCATGCACGCGGGAACCGACGCGCAGGCTCCGAACCTGCTGGTCATCTTCCGAGATCCCGTGCGGGTCCAACCCGAGCGTTACAACAACCTGCCGCCCGGCTCATCCAAGATGCCCCGGGAGGCGGCGAAACAGATCACTGATGACACGCTGCGGGCGCTGCTGCAGCGCTCCGTACCCGTGAAAAGGGCGTAAGAGGGAGGCGGCGCTATGCGGCGGACCTTCATAGACGGACAGTTCGACGAGTGGGAGGCCTACGTATCGGGCGGCCAGCCCGGCGGAACGAAGGCGGCGCGCCTGATGTTCGTTTGCATCTCCACACCCACACGCAGGCCGCGCTCCGTCATACACTCGAGTGGTGACCCGGCCGAGGCGGAGCACGAGCTCTACCACATGGACGAGGCCGCCCTCATCGAGCTCTTCCAGAGCTCCGAGGAGTTGCCGTAACCTGCCTGCCGCCCCGTGAACATTCTGATCATCGGAGGGACCCGCTTCGTCGGCCACTACACGGCGCTGGCGCTGCGCGAAGCGGGTCACCAAGTCGCTGTCTTCACCCGCGGCCGACATCCCATCGACCTCCCCGAGGACGTCCAGCGCATCCAAGGCGATCGCGAAGACGACGCCCACCTGGAAGCAGCGGCGGCTGCGCGTACATGGGGTGTGGTCTGGGACAACATGAGCTACACGGCAGCGCACGCGCGCGCCGCCGTGCGCATCTTCCGCGAGCGCTGCGGCCTCTTCATCCACACCAGCACGCTCGCTGTCTATAGCGTCTGCGCGGGCATCGCGAGCCCTTACCGGGAGGAGGATTTCCGGCGCGGCCGCCCGCTCGAGGAGCTCCGCGACCGCTTCCCGTACGACTACGGGATCCAGCGGCGCGAGGGCGAGCAGGTGTTACAGGAGGCCCACGCCGCGCACGGCTTCCCCTTCGTCAGCCTGCGCCTGCCCGCCGTGCTGGGGCCACGCGACTACAGCCTCAGGGCCTGGTCGTACTGGCGGCGGATCCTCGAGGACGGGCGGCTGATCCTGCCGGACGGCGGCATCGAGATGCACCGGCCGGTCTACTCGGGCGATGTGGTGAGCGCGCTGCTGGCCGTCGTCGAGCGTGGTGCCAAGCTGGCCGGGCGCGCCTACAACCTCGGAAGCCGGGAGATCGTGAGCCTGAGGGGTTTCGTGGAGAGGTCGGCGGAGATCCTTCGGGTCCCTGTGGAGATCCTGGGTCTGCCGCGCTCCGCGCTCGAAGCCGCCGGCATCGATCCCGAGAAGCTGTCGCCCTACACGGCCTGGGGCAATCACCTGCATTCCATCGCCCGGGCGCAGCACGAGCTCGATTTCCAGCCGACCCCGATGGAGGACTGGCTGGCTCCCACCATCGAGTGGCACCTGGCGAACCGGCGCGACGCCGAGCCGCCCGGCTGGGAGCTGCGCGCCGAGGAGGCGAAACTGGCCAAACGCTGGAAGGCCTTCCTCAGAGAGCTCGGCTGAGCTGAGAGCCGACGTTGGCCGGCTAGCCAGTCACCTCACCAGCTGCGTCGCGGGCGAATCCCAACTTCCACACCTCCAGTGTGGTGCCGGCATTCGGGTCGCGACTCACCGAATAGAAGAACGGCCCTTCCACACCGACCACCCGTTGCGCCGCGCGGAGTCCCAGGGCCACGGGCGTGCCGTCGAGCGCGTAGAGATCGTACAGGTACTCCCGGCAGGCCGAGCCCCGCGAGTACGCGGCGAGCAACGCGCCGCAGGCCGTAGCGAAGAGCCCGCACAGAGTCCACTCGAACCCGGCCTGCGGCTCGAGGCGGCGCGCAATCCGGGCAGTCACGCTGGGGAACGAGATGACGGAGTGGGCCTCGACGTCGTAGATCCAAAAGGAGTCGCGCCGACTGTGACCCAGGTAGAGCATGTCGCCCGCCGCCGCCACGAAGGCGCGGCCCGCTCCCTGCCCCTCCCGCGGTTCACCGAACAGCGACTCGAGGTACTCTCCACCTGCGGTGTAGAGGTGGACCAGCTTCCCGCTGCCCGGCCCGAAGCCGGATCCCACCACTGCCAGCCGCCGATCGTCTGGGTTGCAGATCTGGACGGGAGACTCGAGCTCGGGGAGGGGAAAGCGGGAGAGCGCACGGCCCGCCTCATCGAGAACGACCACCGCGGGGACCGCTCCGTCGAGCGCCATGATCCAGCGGCCGTGGAGCGCCGTCAGGCTCACAGGTCGCCGGATGCCCGTGGTCTCGCGCGCCAGCGTCCGCAGCCGCCAGCCCTGCTCGGAGTATATTTTCAACGCCGCCGCCTGCGCGTCCGCTAGCCAGAAGCGGCCTGAGGCGGCAGGCAGGAGTTCACTGACGTCAAGCCTCTCGCCAGGCCCGGCCCGAAGGGGGATCGTACGGATCGACGTGAAGACGGCGCCGAACGCGAACTCCACCGTCGGCCTGGCCTGAGCCGAATCCGCGCCCCGACCGGAACCGCGGTCACGTCCTGTGCGGTCACCTGCCACGTCCCCCGATCTCTCCCCCCTTCAGACCGTCACGCTTCGCTCCGCTGCCCTGGCGCTCGCGCCCCAGGGCGACACGAATCGTGTGGAAGAACGTTGGGGGAGGGGTATCAACAACCTATCAACGGGCGGCGCGCGCACGCCGAGCCCCTCGGCCGACGAAGCGGTGGGATCTCCGCAGAAGAGTGCTGAAGCTTACGTCGGAAATACGTGTAGGGCGCTCGCCTTGATCTGAGCCACCACCGGGGTCCCCACGACGAGACCCAGATCCTCGAGCGCGTGTCGGGTGATCACCGCCTCCAGGCTCAGCCCATCCGACTCGAGGCGCAAGCGCACGAGGCCGCCCTGCGGGTGCAGCCGGGCCAGCGTAGCCGGGAAGCGGTTCCGCGCGCTGGTCGCCGATGACCCCGGTAGCGCGATCACCACGTCCTCCGGCCGGTACGCCACACGCACACGCCGGCCCGCTTCGCCGCACCCGGCGCATTCCAAGGTCTGGCCGGAGTCGAGACGCACGATGACCGTGCCTTCCTCGGCGTTCTCCAGCCTGCCGCTCAACATGAATTCGGCGCCGGTGAAGGACGCGACGAACTCGGTGGCCGGCGCCTCGAAGATGTCGGCGGGCGTCCCCGTCTGGACGATTTGCCCCTCTTCCATCACCGCCACACGGTCGGCCAGCGCGAACGCCTCGCCCGGGTCGTGCGTGATGAGCACGATGGCGGGAGCGGAATGCCGTACGATGCGCTCGAGGTCGGCGACGAGCCGGCGGCGCACCGTCACGTCCAGATCGGCCGTCGGCTCGTCCAGGAACAGGATCTCCGGCTCGAGCGCGAGCGCTCGCGCCAGCGCCACACGCTGCGCTTCACCGCCGGAGAGCGTATCGACCGGCGCGTCCTCCAGGTGCGCGACGCCCACCGCCTCGAGCGCTGCCCGTACACGGGCGCGCCGCTTCGCCGCCGGCAGGCGCCGTGTCTTCAAACCGAACTCGACGTTCTGGGCCACGGTACCGCGCCACAGGTAGGGCCGCTGCAGCAGCGCGGCCGCCGCGCGCCGGAGCGCCGGGTCGTCATGCGCCACGTCCCGTCCTTTATATAGCACGCGGCCTGCGTCCGGCGCCTCGAGCGCGGCGAGCAGTCGCACGAGCGTCGACTTGCCAGCGCCGTTGGGTCCCAGGAGAGCCAGCACTTCGCCGGCACGTATCTCGATCCACTCCACATCGACGACGCGCCGGCCGTCATACGACCGGATGAGCTTCACGCCCTCAAGGAGCGGGACGCCGGACGCCGCCTGCTTCGCGTTTTCCATCAGCTCGTCAGCGGCCGACGTCGGCGCGGCTGTGCCTGCTGCACGCGGGTGATGAAGGCGTTGGCCGCGAAGGCGAAGGCCAGCAGGATCAGGCCCAGCGCCATGGCGGTGGCAAAGCGGCCGCGCCGCGTCTCCAGCATGATCGCCGTGGTCATCACACGGGTCTCACCTCGAACGTTCCCGCCCACCATCATTACCGCGCCGACCTCGGAGATCACCGCGCCGAAGCCCGCGGCCACCGCCGCCATCAGCGACAGCCGCGCCTCGCGCAGATGCAACAGCAGCGCCTGCCAGCGGCTGGCGCCGAGTGCGCGGGCCTGCAGCCTCAGCTCCGGCGGCACCGAACCCACGGCGGCCAGCGTGATCGCAGCGACATAGGGCGCGGCGAGTACGAACTGAGCGGCGATCATCGCGCTCGGCGTGTAGAGCCAGCCCAGCCCACCGAGCGGCCCCTGACGCGACAGCAGGACATAGACGAAGAGACCCACGACAACGGGCGGTAAGGCGAGCCCGGTGTTGACCAGCGCCACCGCGAGCCCTCGCCCGGGGAACCGGGCCAGCCCCAGCCAGGTACCCAGCGGGATACCGACGAGCAGTCCCAGAATCACGGCCCCACCCGATACCTGCAGGGAACGGGCGATGATCTGCCACACGTAGGGGTCGCCGCTGAGCAGCAGGCCAAGGGCCTCGCGAAGCCCCTCAAGCAAGACGTCCATAACGGATTTCTATAATAGGAGCAGCCCTCGTGGTCGGACACACCTGCGGCAGGCTGATGCCCGCATCCCGGTCTCAGCGTCGCCCGGCGTTGGGAGCGAAGAGCTGGCGGCCGAAGCGTTCGAGGCCGAACTCGCCGATGAGCTTCTGCGCTGCCGGCGCGGTGATCCATCTCGCGAACGCCCGCGCCCCGTCGAGGTTCGATGCCGCCCGCACGACGATGACCGAGTACTGGTTTCTAAGCGCCGGGTCACCCTCCATGAGAACCGTGAGGAGGAGCTGATCGCGCAGGCTCAGGTAAGTGCCGCGATCAGTGAGGGTGTACGCCTGCTTCTCACTGGCCATCATCAGTACCGCTCCTATCCCCTGGCCCGTCTCCACGTACCAGGAGCCCTCGGGCTCGACGCCGGCGGTTGCCCAGAACTCGCGCTCCTTGGCGTGGGTGCCCGAGTCGTCGCCCCGCGAGACGAAGCGCGCGCTGGAACTGGCGATGCGGGCCAGAGCGGACGCCGCATCGCGGAGCCCGCTGATCGCTGCGCCGTCGGCTTCCGGGCCTACGATCACGAAGTCGTTGAACATCACGGGACGCTGCGACTCGCCGTGCCCAGCCGCCATGAACTTCTCCTCGGCGCGCGGTGAGTGGGCCAGCACCACGTCGGCGTCGCCGCGCTCCGCCAGACGAAGCGCCTCACCGGAGCCCACGGCGATCACCCGCACGCGGTAGTCCGGGTGAGCGCGCCGGAACGCCGGCAGCAAGGCCTCGAAGAGGCCGGAGTCCTCGGTGGATGTGGTGGAGGCGAGTACGATCTCGTGGGTGCCCGTGGAGCAGGAGACGAGGGCGAATATGAGGGCGAGGGCCAGCTTGAAGCTGTCTGCGGGGGACATCGCCGGGGAGCGGCTCCGCTACTGAATCGATACCGGGCCTAGTCCTCTTCCTCGGCGCTGCCGACCCGCTGCGCCCGTAGCTCCAGGTAGGGGTAGTCGTCGCGGTATTTGGCAGCGATGCGCAGGCGCATCTGGCCGCCACCTTTGGCCGGGAGCGAGATGATGCATCCGTTGTAGCTCGCCGCAAAGATGAGCTGCCAGTCGCCCTTGATCTCGGAGCCGTCGAAAAACTCCTTCAACTGGGCCGTGTTGTGGGCGCCCATCTTGCTCACCAGCGTCGTCTGCTTGTCCTCGGCCACGTAACCGCGCTCCGCTCCACAGGTGGCGAAAAAGCTAATCCACCCGTCAGCTACTTACAAGTCCCAGGGGTCAGTCCGCGCCGCTCTCCTGAGTGGTGTGCTCGCTCCCGTCGTAGCTCATGACGATCGGCCGGCCGTCGTCGCTGGTCTCCAGGTGCACAGGCCGCTTCCAGATCGTGTGCAGGTTCTCGAGCACCTCCAGGGCGTAATCCAGACGAAGTGGTACGCCCTCGTATCGGTGCCAGAGGACCAGCTCGCCCCGGTTCAGGTGATTACCGTCACGCACATGGACCCACGGCTGGCCGAAGTTGGTGAGCTGATACAGCAGACCCCGCTTGATGTCCTCGAACGAGCGGCTGGAGATCTGGTACTGATTGGTGGCCTCGTTGTACTCGTAGGTGAACAGCCTGTGCTTGTGACAGAACTCGGGTGTCAGGAACTCGTCGATGAAGGTCACGTCGTTGTACAGCGCGCGAACCTGGAAGATTCTCTCCCGGCCCTCGCCGGCACCGGTGTCCCAGCTCTGGCGCAGCTCGTAGTCGTTGCACGCCTCCCATTCCGAGCCGTGCCGCCCTTTGTCCCAGCGTTCCTCGATATCCCGAAACAGCTCGAGCCCGAGCTTATACGGGTTGAGGCGGCCGGAGTGCGTCGCCACCGTGCCGCTGTGGTGGTCGGCGTAGTCGATCAGCTCCGAATCCGTAAGGGCCCGCTCCGTCATGATCTTCGAGTGCCAGTAGCTAGCCCAGCCCTCGTTCATGATCTTCGTCCGCCCCTGCGGCGCGAAGTAGTACGCTTCCTCCCGAATGATGCCCAGGATATCGCGCTGCCAGTTCGCTAGCGGCGCGTGCTGCAGCAGGAAGAGCAGCACGTCCTTCTCCGGCCGCACCGGGAATCGTTCCTCCTGCTTGCGTTCCTCCTGCAGCCGCTGTGCCTCCGCCTCGAGTACCTCTTGCGGATTGATGTACTCCTCCATGTACTCTTTCGCGGCCAACCTGCGCGGCTGCCGCCGCTGCGCGGGATGGTCCGGGTCGATGTCGCCTGCCTCTTCCCTACGTCGGCGCCGGATGTACGGCGCGTTGTAGTCGATCAGGTTCTCAAGTGAGAGGCAGATATCGAGGAAGTGTTCGACCTCATCTTCCCCGTAAGTCTCCATGTAGCGGCGAACCCGGGCCGCGTGGTTCGCCATCTCATCAACCATCTTCCGGTTCGTGTGCGCGAACGAGTAGTTGTTCTTGAAGAAATCCGCGTGACCGTAGACGTGTGCCATCACCAGCTTCTGGTCGACGCTCGGGTTGGCGGCCAGCAGGTAGGCGTAGCACGGGTCATTGTTGATGACCATCTCGTAGATCCTCTGCAACCCGTACGCGTAGCCACGTGAGAGCGCGTAGTACTCCATCCCGAAGCGCCAATAGGGATAACGCGCCGGATAGCCGCCGTAGGCAGCGACCTCGTTGATCTCCTCCCAATCGAGGACCTCGAAGACAACATCTAGGAAGTCCAGCCCGTACTCGCGAGCGTAGCCTTCGATCTCCTTCTGCAGATCCCTGAGTCGCTGCGTCAGTTGCTGAGGCATGCTACCCGTGCGGCTCGCTCACTTGCCCTTGCCAAGAAAATCCTTGATCGAATCGAGGATGGCCTCGCGGTCGGGAATCTGCGAGACTGCCAGCTTCTCGTCCTCGACGTTCTCGCGCAGAGCCTCGAGGAAATGGCCTGAACCGTATCGGCTCTCGACCTGTCCGTAACCGAAGAGGTTCACGCCCGGAAGCAGGCGCTCCAGCAGAAGCTCGAAGCACCTCTCATCATCGCCGCCGCCCCAGTTGTCGCCGTCAGAGAAATGGAAGCAGTAGATGTTCCACTCCTGGGGGTCGTACTCGCCGGCGATGATCTTTGCGGCCAGTTCGTAGGCGCTGGATATGCGCGTGCCGCCCGCCTCGCGTGTCGTGTAGAAGGTCTCGCGGTCCACTTCCTGGGCCGCTGCGTCGTGCACGATGTACCGGTTCGCGATGCCGTGGTAGTGGGCGCGGATCCATGTGTCGATCCAGAAGGACTCGATCCGCACGATCTCCTTCTGTTCGTGGCCCATGGATCCCGAAACGTCCATCATGTAGATGATCACCGCGTTGGCCACCGGCTCCGGCTCCTCCTTCCAGGAGCGGTAGCGCATGTCCTCGCGTACGGGGCTCACCACCGGATGACGGTAGTCGTAAGTGCCCGAGGCGATCTGCCGCTTCAGCGCCTGCCGGTAGGTGCGCCGAAAGGAGCGCAACGTCTCCGGGCCCGTGCTACGAATCGTCTTGTAGCGGCTGCGCCGACTCTTCAGCGTCCGATTGCCGCGCGGCTCGATGCGTGGCAGCTCCAGTTCCTCGCCCAAGAGCTCCGCGAGCTCCTGGATCGAGATCTCCACCTCGCGAATGTGATGCGCCGGCTGGTCCCCGGCGCCGCTCGCACCACCCTCAGCTTCGCCGACTCCGATCGGCGTGCCTTCCACGCCCTCCCCCTGGCCGACGCCGACCACGCTCTTGCGGCCATACTTCAGTTGAGGAAGCTCGATCTGCGGGATCGGTATGGATACGATCTCACGACCCCGCTTGCCGATGAGCTCACCGCGGGTGATGTGCTTCCGGAGCTCCTTCTTTATGCGGCCCCGGATGATCGCATCGAACCGCTTCTTGTCTCGCTCGATCCGCTTGATCGACGAGAACCCGCTGGACGACTCCCTGGTCACTCTTCCTTCTCTTTCACGTCCCCGCGCGCGAAGATGCTGGCAACGAAGTTGAGGACGTCGGTCGCGCAGATCTCGCAGTATCCGTAGTCACGGATCAAGCGGCCCTTCACGACGTCGATCTTCTCCTGCGCATCTTCGTCGATCACCGATGACACCAGACTGGTGAGCTTGATGGAGTCTTTCTGGTCCTCGAACAGCTTGAACTCCAGCGCCTTCTGTAGCCGCGAGTTCGTCGTATAGTCGAACTTCTTGCCCTCGACCGCGAGCGCGCCGATGTAGTTCATGATCTCTGCCCGGAAATCATCCTTCCGACTCTCCGGGATGTCGATCTTCTCTTCGATCGACCTCATCAGCCGCTCGTCCGGATCCTCGTACTCGCCCGTGTACTTGTTCTTCACCTTCTCCTTCTGCGTATACGCCTTCACATTGTCGATATAGTTGGCGCAGAGCCGCGCTATCGCTTCCTTGTCCGCACTGATCGCCCGCTGCACCTCGTTCTTGACGGTATCCTCGTATTCCTCGCGGACTACCGAGAGCAACTCCCTGTAGAACTCCCGCTGCTCCTCACTGGTGATCAGCGAGTGGTGCTTCAGGCCCGACTCGAGCTCCTTCATGACCATGAATGGGTTGACGCACCTCTCCTCAATGTCGGCAACCAGGCAGTTCGAGATCTTGTCCTGGATGTAGCGGGGCGATATCCCCAGCATACCCTCGCGCTCCGCCTCTTTGCGCAGCTCCTTGACGTTGTCCTCGGTGAAACCGGGGAGCGTCTTGCCGTTGTAGAGCTTCAGCTTCTGAAGCCGCGTCAGGTTGACTTTCTTGGGCTCCTCGAGCCGGGTCAGCACGCTCCACATCGCCGCCATCTCAATCGTGTGTGGCGCGATATGCTTGCCCCTGACGCGGTGCTTGTTGAAGTCACGCTCGTATACCCTGATCTCGGAGTCGAGCTGCGTGACGTACGGGATGTCGATCTTGACGGTGCGGTCCCGCAGCGCCTCCATGAACTCGTTGTTCTGAAGTCGCCGGTACTCGGGCTCGTTGGTATGCGCGATGATCACCTCGTCAACGTCGGTCTGCGCGAACTTCTTCGGCTTGATCTTGTGCTCCTGCGAGGCACCGAGCAGATCGTAGAGGAATGCTACGTCCAGCTTCAGCACCTCGATGAACTCGATCAGCCCGCGGTTGGCGATGTTGAACTCGCCGTCGAAATTGAAGGCGCGCGGATCCGAATCCGAGCCGTAGATCGCGATCTTGCGATAGTTGATGTCGCCGGTCAGCTCGGTCGAGTCCTGATTCTTCTCGTCTTTCGGCTGGAAGGTGCCGATCCCCACCCGGTCT
>JBDHKG010000083.1:0-13099 GCA_039586495.1 Gemmatimonadota bacterium
GGCGACGTGAAGGCGCACACCGTGAACGGTGACGTGGATGTCACGGCGACCGGGCTTGCCGAGGCCACCACGGTGAACGGCTCGGTGACCGTTTCCATGCAGCGAGCGGACTGGACCGGGACTCTCGACTTCACCACCGTGAACGGCAGTGTGACGCTCGAGATGCCGGCCGATCTGAGCTGCGCGATCAGCATCTCCACCGTGAACGGCCACATCTCCAGCGACTTTCCGCTGACTGTGGAGGGGCGCTTCTCGCCCCGGCACCTGAAGGGGACAATCGGCGAAGGTGGACGGAACCTGGTGGTGAAGACCGTGAACGGCAGCATCCAGCTTCGCCGTTCCTGAGATCCGGCTCGTTCGAGCCAAGAGAAGATGGGGGCGCTGCACAGCGCCCCCGCACTGCATCACCCTCCTACCCGTAGCCGGCACACACGCCGTTGCGTGGACGACGACCCGGGGTCCCCCTAGATTAGCGACGCCCCACTCAAGCACTGTAGCCAGAACATCCGGAAGGAGTCGAGCCATGTACGCCACACGTCGTTTACCGCACGTTTTCGTCGGCCTCACACTCATGCTGACCCTTGCTACGTCCTGGCCCAGCGCCAGCACGGCGCAGCAGCAAGGCCGTGACGACTCGAAGGGCGAGTGGACCATCGACGATGTCCTGCTCGCTGAGTCAGCGGGCCAGTACCAGATCGCGCCGGATGGCAGGTGGGTGGTCTGGGTCAAGACGCAGGTGGACAAGGAGGAGGGGCGGAGCGTCTCGAACCTCTTCCTTTCCAGCCTCAGCGAGGAGCGCGAGATCCAGCTCACCCGCGGCGATCACAGCCACTCCCAGCCGCGCTGGTCGCCGGATGGGAAGCTGATCTCGTTCATGAGCACGCGGCCGTTGCCAGAGAAGAAGGAGAACGAGGCCTCATCACAGCTCTGGCTGATCGATCCGGCGGGCGGCGAGCCGTGGCCGCTGACGCGCTTCGAGCGCGGCATCCGGTCCTACGAGTGGGCGGACGCCGACACGATCATCTTCAGCGCCGAGGAGGACCCGAGCCTCTACGAGCGGGATGTGAAGAAGAATAAAGACACCTCGCGGGTGGTGGAGGATGCTGAGCACGAGCCGCCGGTTCGGCTCTTCGCCTTTTCCGTTAGAAACCGGAAAGTCACACGGCTGACGGACAACGACGACTGGATCCGGGGCTTCACCCTGTCTCCGGATGGCAGGCGCGCGGTGGCGGTTCACCAGCGCAGCCTTTCTTACCGATACGACCAGCGGATTCCGCCGGTCACCTATCTCTGGGACCTAGCGACGGGTGAGGGTCGCGAGATCTTCGACGGCTCGCGGATCATCCCGTCCAATGTCGAGTGGGCGAAGGACGGGAGTGGGTTTTATCTGGTCAACGACTCCACCACGCACCCGCGCTACCGCGAGGCCACGATCAACGTGATGATGTACTACGACCTGACACGCGGTGAGGCAAGGCTGGTGAATCTGGGTTGGGATCGGGGTCTCGGGTCTGGTTATGCCGTCACGTCTGACGGCTTCGTCGCGCTGCTCGCCGACGGCGTGCGCTTCAAGCCCGCCCGCTACACGAAGCGGGGGGACACGTGGCGGCGCTCGTGGATCGAGGGCACCCACGCGGCCAACATCTTCGGGTTCGAGCTTGGAGAGGACGGGCGCACGCTGGTCTACACGCATTCGACGGCGAATACACCGACCCAGCTGTACCGTGCCCAGCTCCGCGGATCGCGTATTCGCGACGAGGTGCAGCTCACGAACCTCAACCCGGGCTTCGCGAACAAGGCCAGGGCCAGAGTCGAGATCGTTCACTGGATCGGTGCTCGTGACGAGGAGGTGGAGGGCCTGCTCTACTACCCCTTCGACTACGAGGAAGGGAAGCGCTACCCGCTCATCCTGGTAATCCACGGTGGCCCGGCCGGCGCGGACCGGGATTCCTGGAACATGAGCTATGGACGCCCTATGGTGCTGCTCAATCAGAAGGGCGCCTTCGTGCTCAGGGCGAACTATCACGGCAGCTCGTCGTACGGACTCGATTGGGTCGAGTCGATCTGCTGCGGCAACTACTACAGCCTCGAGATCCCCGACCTGGAGAACGGCGTCGACTATCTGATCGAGCGCGGCCTGGTCGATCCCGAGAAGCTGGGCACGATGGGCTGGAGCAACGGTGCGATCCTCTCGATCGAGCTGACCACGCGGAACCCACGCTACAAGGCGGCCTCAACCGGCGCCGGTGACGTGGAGTGGATCAGCGACTGGGCGAACGTCGACTTCGGCATGGGGTTCGACGACTACTACTTCGGCGCGGTGCCCTACGAGGATCCGCAGCGCTACATCGAGCTGTCGCCGTTCTTCCGCATGAAGGACGTCAGGACGCCGACGATCATCTACTTCGGGACTGAGGATCGCAACGTCCCGACAGACCAGGGCTGGTCACATTTCCGGGCGCTGCAGCAGATCGGCCAGGTTCCCGTCAAGTTCATCCTCTTCCCCGGCGAGGCGCACGGCATCCGCAGGCTCGCCCATCAGCGGCGCAAGCTGGAGGAGGATCTCGCCTGGTTCGACCGGTACCTGTTCGGCACCTACGAGGCCGAGAACGAGGCGCTCAAGGACGACTCACCGTTGGCCGAGGCGTTCAAGCGGATCGAGGTCGCGAGGGAGAATGGACACTATGGACGCACGGTGCAGGGCGCGCTGGTGCCCGAGGTGGTGGAGTACAAGAGGATCGAGATCGGCCGCTTCGAGGTCACGCGGCGTCAGTTCGCCGCGTTCGATGCGAGCTACACCTACGAGCCCGGCACATGTGACTACCCGGTCCATGGCGTGAGCTTCGAGCAGGCCCAGGCCTACGTGGAGTGGCTCTCGCAACTCACCGGAGAGACGTACCGACTGGGCAGCGCCGAGGAGATGAGATCTCTCTACGCCTCGGCGCGCGGCACAGAGAACACGCTCGATTACTGGGCAGGCTACGCGCCGAACCCGGACGACGCCGAGCGGCTGGCTGCGGAGATCGCCGAGCTGCCGGGCGACGCGCCGCTCCTCAAGCCCGTAGGCAGCTTCGCCGGTCGCGGCGATGACGATCCCGTCTTCGACCTGGGCGGCAACGTCGCCGAGTGGGCTGTGGGTGAGGACGGGCAGGGTGTGCTGCTGGGCGGCAGTGCCGACCTAGCCGCGGACGCTAAGACGCGAGGCGCCGAGGCGGCGGCGCCCTACCGCGGGTTCCGGGTCGTGCGGGGGCAGGAGAAGTAAGTGGCGGCCATCGACGTCCCGGGCGCCCGCGAGGCCATCGCCGGGATCGCCGTCGAGACGCCAGTGCTGGCCTCGGAGGCTCTGGGCCAGCAGGTCGGAGCCGAGGTCGTACTCAAGCTCGAGAGCCTGCAGGTCACCGGCTCGTTCAAGGTCCGCGGCGCGGCCAGCCGGATGCTGGCCCTCTCCGCCGAGGAGCGGGCGCGCGGCGTCGTCGCCTGCTCCAGCGGTAACCACGGCCGCGCCGTGGCTTACGTGGGCCAGTTGCTGGGGGTTCCGACCACGGTGTGTGTGCCCGAGTGGGTGGATCCCAGCAAGCTGGCAGCGATCCACCGTCATGGCGCCGAGACGGTCCTCTACGGTCGCACCTACGATGAGGCGGAAGCACGCTCGCTGGAGATCCAGCAGGAGCGGGGGCTCACCTACGTCCACCCTTTCGATGATCCTCTCGTCATTGCCGGTCAGGGCACCATCGGACTCGAGCTGCTGGAGCAGTTCCCCTCGCTGGACACGGTCGTGGTGCCGCTGTCGGGCGGCGGCCTGATCTCGGGGATCGCGCAGGCTCTGAAATCGCGCGACCGCGGTATTTGCGTGGTTGCTGTTTCCGCGGCCAATGCGCGGGTTATGTACGAGAGCCTGAAGGCCGGTCACCCGATCGCTTTTCCGGAAGAGGAGACCATCGCCAACGCGCTGTCGGGCGGCATTGGGCTCGACAACCGCTTCAGCTTCCGAATGGTGCGCGACCTGGTGGACGAGCACGTACTCGTCTCCGAGGAGGAGATCCGCGAGGCCATGATCTTCGCCTTGGTGGAGCACAAGCTGGTGGTGGAAGGCGGAGGAGCGGTGGGGCTAGCGGCGTTGCTGAGCGGCCGGGTCCGGAATTCCGGCAAGCGAGTTGCTGTGGTCGTCAGCGGCGGCAACGTGGATGCGCAGGTATTGTTGCGCGTGATTTCAGAAACGGCACAATGAAGTATGGAGCCGTTCGAGCGCATCTGTATTACGGTTCATCCCCACCGCCCCAACCGATGTCACGGCTGACCATGTCCTCGAACGTTTCGCGCCGCCGGAGCAGCGTCGCCTTACCATCGCGGACAGCGACGATCGGCGGCCGTGGGAAGCCGAAGTTCGATTCCTGGACCGTGAAGTAGGCGCCAGCGTCGCAGACGGCGAGCACATCGCCGGGCACGATCGGCGGCATGCGCTTGTTCCGGTAGATCCAGTCGGCGCTGAAACACACCGGACCCACCAGGCTGTAACGTTCGCTGCGCGGCGCGTGCACGGCGCTGCAGAGGAAGACTTCGTGGTACTCGTAGTAGAGCGGGAAGGCGACGGTGCCGGCGGCGCCATCCGTGATCACCCAGGTGCCGACGCCCGGCCTTTCCTTGACGGCGCCGACGCTCAGCAGCAAGACGCCGGCACCGCTGACGATGGCACGACCGGGCTCGACGACCAGGCGTGGGAGTGGGAGGCCGTGGCGCTCGCAGCCCGCCTGAATCGTGTCTGCCACCGGCGCTGCGAAGTTCTCGATCGGTGGAAAGCGTCTCGGGTCCGGAGGCTTTGGCAGACGCCCGATCCCCTGATACAGCAGAAACTCGAGGGTATCGAGCTCGCGGCTCGTGGGCACGCCGAAGCCGCCTCCCACGTTGATGACGTCGACCTTCAGACCGTAGCGCCAGGCCTCTGCGGCGCAGTTTACGAGGATCTTTAACGGCCGTTGGTAGTCGCGCGCCCGTCTGACACCAGTGCCCACGTGGGAGTGAAGCCCCGCGAACTGCAGAGACGGTGACCCCGCGATCCGCTCGAGCGCTTGCGACACCTCGCCGGAGATCAGATCGAACCCGAATACGCTCGCTTTGCGCGACCCGGTCGCCGAGGCGCGGTTCATCCCCTTGGGCACCGAGTTCGGGTTGACGCGCATGAGAATACGGGCGCGGCGCGCTGTGCTTCGGCAGAGCGCCTCCAGGTCATCCAGCTCCTGAGGCCCGTCCACCACGATGAGGCCGGCGCCCTCCACAACTGCGGTACGCAGAAGCGCGCCCTTGTTCGGACCATTGATCATGATCTCGCCCGGTTGGGCACCGAGGCGCCGCGCCAAACACCACTCGTAAGGCGTACCCACCTCGGGTTGGAGCCCCTCGTCCAGAATCATGCGGACGATCCTCGGGGTGTTGTTGCACTTCAGCGCGTAGTAGGCGGTAACCTGGCCAGCGTATGCCGACTCGAACGCATCCCGCAGACGCGACGCACGACGCCTCAGGCCCGACACGTCCACGACGTGGAGCGGTGTGCCGAACTCGCGGGCTAGAGACTCGGCGCGTAACCCACCGATCACGAGTGCACCGTCTTCGCCGGCCTCGAAACCCCAGTCCTCAACTCTGAGACTCATGCGACCGCCTCCTCCGCCTGCGCCGCGACGATCCGGCCATCCTGTTAGGATGCCTCGGCCGGGCGGCCGAACGCGGCGTGAGCGGACGTGAAGGTGTCGGCAGCGAGGGCGGCCACGAGCGAGAGCTCACCGGCGAGCACGGCCACGCCGGCGATCTCGGCCAGCTTCCGGGCGTGTCCGGAGCCCGCGCAGCCGAGGATGCTCAGGCAGTCGTGCTGGCTGGGTAGCCGTGTGCCGCCGCCCACGCTGCCGACGATGAGGTTGGGAATCGTCGTGCTGGCGTAGAGGTTGCTGCCCCGGGTCGCCTCGATGATGGTGAGCCCGGAGCCGCTCTCGACGACCGAGGCGACGTCCTGTCCGGTGGCCAGGAAGAGTGCCGCGAGCACGTTCGCGAACTGAGCCTGCGCGCCGACGGCCCCGGAGATCGCGCAGGCGTAGACACCCTCGCGGGCGACCCGCGCCATATCCTCGGGCGCGGCGCGCAGGACGCGGAGCACCTCGGCACGTGGGATCGTCACCTCGGCCTCCACCCGACGACCGCGGCGCCCGGCGACGCTGATGGTGGCGAGCTTCTTGTCATGCGACAGGTTGGACTCGATCGTGTAGAGCTCCACATCAGCGAACGGCGGTTGCCGGCGCAGCCAGCGGCAAGCGGCGTGCGTAGCCAACGTCACCAGGTTCTGGCCGGCCGCGTCGCCGGTGGAATAGACGAAGCGCAAGACGAGCCGGCGTCCGAAGAGGACGGGCTCGATGGAGAGCAGACGCCCGTGCCGGGTTGTGGACTCGGCCTCGGGCCGGATGGACTCGATGTGCTCCGACACCCAGTGCGCCGCTGCGCGTGCGCGGTTGCCGTCCGCGAACACGAAGAGCGGAGCGCGAACGACCTCAGGATCAGACGCGTGCACAATGGCGCCACCCGCAGCGGTAATCGCCTCGGCGCCGCGGCTCACGCTCAGGACGAGCGTACCCTCGGTGGTAGCCAGCGGCACGTAGAAAGCACCGTCCGCTGCCGTGCCGCGAACGGCGAGCGGGCCAGCGATCCCGACGGGCACACGCACGACACCCACGCAGTTCTCGATCTGGCCGTGGAGAGCTTCCGGCTGCTCCAGCGGCAGCGCGAGGTTCGCCAGCGCGAGTCCGGTGTGGCGACGGAGCATTCTGAGTCGCTCACTCCGCGCCTGCTCCGACCAGTGCTGCAGGGATTCCGGACGACCGTTCATGCTGACCATCGCGAACCTCCGTTAGTAGACGCGCCGTAGGCCCGGCTGGATCACGCCCAGCGCGAGCAGGATCGGCGAGCCGAACAGGTGAAACAGCATCAGCACCAGGATGGGCCAGAAGAACAGGGCGGGCGCATCCTGGAGCCAGATAAGCGCCGGTATCATCGCGGCGAACGACAGGTAGTTGATCATGCTCGCGAAGCCGAACTTCCAATGCGTGGTCATCAGGCTGGTGATCGGGTAACGGACCGGTGACCAGCACAGGGCGATCAAGGCGACGGCATAGACCGTGGCCCAAACCGGCGGCAGTTCGAGGAACCAGAACAGCAAGATCGAGAAGAAGGCGGGCGGCGCACCACGGCTCGCACCTTCCTCCAGCAGGCGCGTCTTCATCGAATACTTGAGGCTGCAGGTCGCTGCTGCCGCGACGGCCAGCGGCGCCCCCCAGCCGGGCAAGAAGACGCCTGCCTGCCAGTAGAAGAGCATCGGCACGAAGGTGAGACCGATGACGTCGGTGATGATGTCGATGGTCTCACCCGAGACCTCGGGGACGCGCTGCCGCACGTTGAACTTGCGCGCCAGGGTGCCATCGGTGTGATCGACGAAGAGCACGAGCAGCAGCCAGCGCGCGGCGGCTTCGATGTTCCCTTCCAGCAGCTGTTGCGCCGCCAGCATCGCGAACCCCAGACCGGCCAGCGTCCACAGGTGAATCAGGAAAGTCGGTCGCAGGTACATGTTCATGAATCACGCTCCTGCGCCGGCTTCCTGACCGACGCGACCTCGAAGTTGGAGTAGACGAACGAGCGATCGTGATAGAGCAACCGGGCCGCCAACTCGTCGTGTGGCGTGAACAGGTGATCGAGCGACGGGAGATGCTCGCGCCGGACCAGCAAGTTGCGATAGCAGAGCCGGGCGCCGGGCCGGGCGACGCGGTGTGTGTCCCGCAGCATCGCCTCGAACGTTTCAGGCGGCACCCACTCGAAAACGTTCGAGAAGTTGAACGCGTCGACGCTGTTGGAGGGGAGACTCTTGAGGACGGCGCCGAGCTCGTCCGTCACGATCTCGATGCGGTCCACCATCTGGCGCAGCGTCTCGAAGTTCTCGGCCAGCAGGTAAGGCGGCGTGGCGCGCTCGTCGAGGTAGCGTCCGAGGGCAATCTGGGCAACGAAGTAGTTATCACGGACCGGCAGGTCGACCAGCGCATGGCGCGTCAGCCTGCGGAAGTGGTGGCCGAAGCTGTCCATGCCGTTCACATACGTGAAGAACCGGGGATCGAGACCCCCTAGCCCGAGCACCGAGCGGGAGAAGAAGACGCGGAAGAAGAGCCGCCAGAGAAACGAGTCCCACGTCTCCTCGTAGAAGCGGCGTTGCTCGTCCAGCGACTGGCAGGCCAATAGCCGTTTGATGTTACTCCGCCCCTCGATCAGGTGCAGCAGCCTGCGAAACGCGGCCAGATAGCGTTCATACCGCCCAGCACCGAGCAGGCCTGACTCGATCGCTGAACGCTGAGTGTCCCAATAGGCGCGGGCATCGGACGTGAGCTCATCACGGACAGCGTGATAGAGCTCCCAGCGCGAGCGCGAGTCGCGCACACCCAACAGCTCGAGGTACTCGCCGTGGGTGAGCCTGCGTATGCCGGCGATCTTGAGCTCCAACAGCCAGCTCTGCGTCGGGTTGAGATCGACTGCGATCACCCGCGCCGGAGCCAGCGCTGCCAGCGAGAGTGTGTTGCACCCCCCGGAGGTCACCGACAGCAGCGTGTGATGGGGCTGGACCTGGAGCGCCTCGTAGTCCATGCGCGGGTCCTCCCAGCACTGAGTGAAGAGCAGGCGCGCGAACACGGGCCGCTCGAGGATCTCCGGCTTAGCCGCTGCCGAGAACGCCTTCGCGCTGGATATTGTTGGAGCCGTAGCCGTAGACATCTGCGATCAACCTCCTACCAGCCAGTAGAACGGCGCGGCGGCGAAGATCAGGCTGTCGAAGCGGTCGAGCACGCCGCCGTGGCCGGGCAGCGCCGCGCCGAAATCCTTGATGCCGAGTGCCCGCTTCATGCTCGAGGCGACGAGATCGCCCAGGCTTCCGGTCAGCGCCAGCACGAGCCCATAGGCCAGCGCCTTTCCGCTGGGCCAGATCGCCAGCGCTGAGCCCAGGACGACGGCGATAGCGACGGCCGCCACCACGCCTCCCAGCAGACCGGCTGCCGTCTTGCCGGGGCTCGCCGGCAGGATGCCACGGCCGATCGGCCAGCCGCGGCCCACCAACTCGGCGAAGGCGTCGGAGCCGCAGACGACCAAGAACAGGAAGGCGAACAGAGCGAACCGCTGGGCGTGGGCGGCGATCAGCAACAAGTGAGCGCCTGGGGTCGCCACCGCGATCAGACCGAGCACACCCCAGTGGGCGGCTCTGGCGGCGGAGCGGGGTTCCCCTCCCAGCGCGCCGACGGCCAAAATGGCCAGGGCGGCCACCACCACGGCCGGGTACAGGGCCGGAGCGCCGCCGATCAGGGCGGCGGCGGCGACGAGGGTACCGACCGAGACCAGCGCGATGCGGGCCCCAGGTGGCAGCCCGGCCGCGCGGTAGAATTCGGCCAGGGCCGCGGCCAGCAACAGGAAGACGGCTATGGCGAAGGGAGTGCGGCCGGCTTCGGCGATCACGAGCACGGCCGTGACGAACAGCAAATAGGTGATGTACTTGAACCACGCGGTCGGCGAGCTGCGCCGTGCCCCGCGGCGCTGCGCCAGCATGAGCAGCGCCCCGACGGCGAAGCAGGTTACCACGATGGCCAGCACGCGCAGCAGCATCAGATCGCCTCCTGCAGGACAGGTGTCCATGTGGAAGCGGCAGCGAACGTCGGTGGCACGATCACCTTGAGCGCCGCCCGTTCGAGCTCGACTCGCGTCCGCTGATAGAGCCCCAGCCATTCACCATCCCCAAATGCTCCGACTGGATGGCTCGACTGGATATCGAGGTGCGTCAGGCCGCTGTAGCTGCGGAGGTGTCGACCTGCGGTGTGACCGGAGCGCAGGCGACGGAGCGCGGCCAGGAGCGAGCGACGTGTGGTGGCCGAGATAACCACAGCGCTGAACGTCCCTGACCGGATGTGTCCCCCGGGCACGAGCTGTAGGCTGCTGCCGAATCGGCTCGCCACGCCGACCAGGATGGCCGAAGCACGGAGCGCGTGCGGCCGGCTGGTGTTGGCCTGCAACGCCAACCTTACGGGCCGCGGCCGCCGGGCGATGATCGTGGCCGCTGCGACAGCCGGGTAGATGATGCTACCCAGCGGGGCCAGGAGCTGGCGCAGTGGCGGGCGCGCGCGGATCCGGTTCGAGAACGCCACGATGTCCGCGGCGAGGCCGAAGCCGCCGACGGTGGCGACACGGCGCTCACCGATCCGTAGCAGATCCACGGTAGCCGTGCGTGGAGCGGCGAGCAGCGCGCACGCAACGTCTAGATCGAGGGGGATCGTGAGCCGCCTGGCCAGGTCGTTGGCCGTGCCGAGCGGGATCAAGCCCAGCGCCGTCTCCGTGCCCGCGACCTCCTGCACGACCTCGTGCAGTGTCCCATCACCGCCCGCGACGAGCAGGTACGGCAGCCTGGCGCGGACCACCTCGGCCGCCAGAGCGCGGGCGCTACGGTCGGGGCCGATCTCGCGAATCGCTCTGCCTTCGAGCCCGAGGCGCTCTGCGACGCGCCCGATCGACGCTCGACCAACGCTCCGCGCCCGGGGGTTAGCGAGGAGCACGTAGGGCCCCGGATGGTTAGCTGGCACACCAGTTCCACTATCGCCGTCCGACAGCTGGCCGGGTGTCCGTGTTCTCGATTCCCAATCCACAGAAGCCACGTCTCGCATGTAATCCTCCGTCGATCCTCTGGCGGTAGTATGCCCAGGGGTAGTCAAGTCGGGGTCAAGCGGTGCTGCCGGCGGAGGGCACCGTCCAGAAGGGTCGGGTTCCTGAGGGGTTTGGCGCGGGCCACAGACGGGTGCGCTACGGAGCTGGTGATTGCCGCTCGGGGGCAGGAGGGACAAGTTACTGTCTGCTACTCCTTTGGGTTGTGCCATCGAAGTCTTGGCATCGCTGACGCGGTGCGCCGGAACGGCCGGGAGGTCATCATGTCGTGGATCGTGCATGCGAGTGTGCTTTCTCTGGTGGCTGCTCTAGTGGTTACAGCCGGCTGCGAACGAGCGGGTCAGGAGGCGGACGTCATACTCACGGGCGGCAGGATCTGGTACGGGCCCGAGGCACCTGTGACCGGTGCGGAAGCCCCCACAGCAATTGCTGTCGCGGACGGCAAGGTGCTGGCCGTGGGAAGCGATGCGGAGATCGAGTCGCTGGCCGGTCCGTCAACCGAGCGTATCGCTCTTGCGGGGCGCCGCGTCGTCCCCGGCTTCATCGATAGTCACACCCACTTCGTCGCCGGAGGGTTCGAGCTCGCCGGGGTCCAGCTCCGTGACGCGGCGACGCCGGACGAGTTCGCCGGGCGAATCGGCGAGTTCGCGGCCGCGCATCCGGGTGATTGGGTGATCGGCGGTCAGTGGGACCACGAGCTGTGGGGCGGCGAGCTGCCGCGGCGCGACTGGATCGACTCGCTCACGCCGGAGAGCCCCGTGTTCGTCAGCCGCCTGGATGGCCACATGGGCCTGGCCAACAGTCGCACATTGGAGCTCGCCGGGGTCACGGCGGAAACCCCTGACCCACCGGGTGGTACGATCGTGCGCTACCCCGATGGCCGGCCGACCGGGATCCTCAAGGACGCCGCGCAATCCCTGGTATCCCGAGTCATGCCGCCGCCATCCGAGGAAGCGCGGGACCGCGCGCTGCAGGCGGCGGTCGAGCATGCTGCGGCGCGGGGCGTGACCATGATCACGGACATGGGCACGTGGGCGAATCTGGAGGCGTATCGCCGTGCCCGTGCTCGCGGTGAGCTGGCCATCCGCGTGTACAGCGTGGTGCCGATTGCTACGTGGGAGCGCCTGACGGAGTTCGTGGCTAGCGAGGGTCGCGGCGATCACCGCCTGTTCTGGGGCGGGCTGAAGGGATTCGTGGACGGCTCGCTGGGCTCGACCACGGCCTGGTTCTACGACCCGTATGAGGACGAGCCGGGCACAACGGGGTTGGTTGTCACCGATACGTTGGATCTCGAGCGCGGCATCATCGTCGGTGACTCCGTCGGCCTGCAGATCATCATCCATGCTATCGGCGACCGCGCCATCGACTGGCTGCTGGATGCCTATCAGAAGGCTCGCGCTGCGAACGGCTCGCGCGATCGGCGTTTCCGGATCGAGCACACACAGCACTTGAGCCGCGAGGCGATTCCGCGCATCGCTCGGGACGCTGTCGTCGCGTCGATGCAGCCGTATCACGCCATCGACGACGGACGCTGGGCGGAGAAGCGGATCGGGCCCGAGCGGATCAAGACGACCTACGCGTTCCGCAGCCTCTTGGATGCAGGGGCCAAGGTCGCTTTCGGGAGTGACTGGACCGTCGCACCCATCGATCCGTTGCTGGGGATCTACGGCGCGGTCACGCGCCGCACGATCGACGGTGCGAATCCGGACGGCTGGGTGCCGGAGCAGAAGATCGGTGTGGCCGAGGCGGTTGCCGGCTACACCAGCGCTGCGGCCTATGCGTGCTTCATGGAGGACGTGCTCGGGGAGCTGAAGCCAGGCAAGTACGCCGACCTCGTCGTGCTGTCGGATGACATCTTCACGATCGATCCGACACAGATCGAGAGCGTGAAGGTCGATCTGACGATGGTCGAGGGCGCGGTCGTGTATCAGCGGACGGGCTGAGCGAACCGCGAGCAGCGACCTCAGGCAGTCATCGCCGAATTCAGGCTGACATCACGCGGTTGCGCAGCCGCGCGGGCAGCTTCTCGCAGGCGTAGCGGACGGTGGTGCGGGAGAGCCGCTCAACGTTAGCCAGCAGGTAGTCGGCCACGGCCTGCGGCTGCGTCCGCGAGACCTCCTTCAGCAGCCAGCCGATCGCTTTCTCCACCATGTCGTCGCGGTCCTCGGCCAGGCGATCGCAGATACCGAAGGCTGCCTCATGCTGCTCGCCGTGGCGTGCCTGCGCGACCAGGGCGACTGCGGCGGCGCGGCGTCGCCAGCGGTTGGGGCTGCGCGTCCAGGCACGTAATCGCTTGACGAGCGCGGGATGCTGCTTGAGGAGCGGCGCGAGCAGTCCCAGGCATAGCCCATCGGTCTCCCCCCAGTTGGACAGCGAGTCCACCCAC
>JBDHKG010000172.1:0-9460 GCA_039586495.1 Gemmatimonadota bacterium
GACGCCGGAGGAGGTCGCGCAGTTACCAGGTGAAGACGCCGACGTCAATGCGTTTGGCGGCGCGGCTCGCACCGGGGTGTTGGCACCCAGCACCGACATGGTCGTGCAGGCGGTTGCCGGCCGCCGCGGATCCCTGGTGATCAGTGAGCTGTCCTTGCCTCTGGCGCGATTGGCGTCTGGTGAGGACTATCGCTATGGCCAGTTCATCGAGCTCTACAACAACTCCGACACCACGATCTACCTGGATGGGAAAGTGGTCGTGCGGGGACAGATATTCGGCGTGCGGGATCGCGTCCCTCGGTTCCCTTGTGACGACATGCAGGAATGGCAGGCGGACCCCGATGGGATCTGGACGAAGTACATTGAGGCGTTCCCGGGGTCGGGGCGAACCTACCCGCTTGCGCCGGGAAGAACAGTCGTCGTGGCCACAGACGCCGTCGACCACCGGGAGTTCCATCCGGGACTCCAGGACCTGTCCCGTGCGGAGTTCGAGTTCATCGGCCCGGCCGATGTCGACAATCCGAGCGCGGCGAACATGCGGACACTGGGAGAGGTGTGGGGTGGCGGCATTCTGACTCACGGGCTGGATTTTGGCTTGACCGATGTCGTTACAGTGGTTGCCGACCCCGTGGATGTCGGTTCCCTACCCCAGGAGAACCTTCCGGGTGTGGCCAGCCCGGAACATTGGCGGATTCCCCGTGACAAGGTGCTGGATGTCTTGAGTGCGGCGCCCACACCCGCGCAGGAGGCAAACATGACCTTCTTAGATCCCCAATGCCCTCGGTACACGCACGAGAACTTCGACCGCCAGCGTGCGGCCGTAGTCGATCACTCCAAGCTTGACGGGATCCAGCGCCGCGTGTTTACCACCCTGCCCGACGGTCGGAAGATCCTCCTGCGCACGAAGACCAGTGCCCGCGACTTCGTCGCCCGCTACCCGGCCACGCCTGGCTTGATCCCTGACTGATCCGTGAGCCCGGGTGCGTATCGGCCCAGGGCAGTCTCTGCGAGGCTGGTGAGATCTGCCGCTGCCCTGGGAGAAGTGACAAGGAGAGGTTCCAGAGGGTTCGCTCTCCGGTCGGCGCAAACGCGACTGACGGCTTTGAGTCCTGGTGCGCAAGCGACTCTCGGCGGGCGCGGAGCTGTTGCTGCACGCAGAGGCTCGCCGTCGTCGCCTTGGCTGGGGTGGGGCAGAACGACAGCATGAATCCACCGGGGACGGTTCGGGGATGGGCGGAGGACAGTCTCACCGCGTAGTCCTACCGAGGCGGCTGCGCTGTATGCCAACATCTCTCGTACTTCCTTCATTGACCTTGACAAGCGAAAGGGGGGGACCGTAGATGTTTCTAAAGCTCCTGGAAGTATGCCTGAGGAGTATTCAGGCCGCTATGATTTCCCTCGGTGGTCGAGTTCTACCTTTCGCTGTGCTGGCAGTAGCGACGGTTCTCCTCGTCGTTCTGGCGCACCAGAACCGCGAACTCCGAGAGCGGATAGCTGAATGGCGCGGGCGGGCGACCTTCCCGCATGTCGGCATGGTCGTGCCGGCGTTTCGCGCGACGACCCTGGCTGGGGACAGCGTAACCATCGGCGAGACGAAACCGGGTGGACATCAGGTGCTCTTCGTATTGAACACCACCTGTGGATTCTGTCTGGAAACGCTCCCTGCCTGGAAGACGGTCTTCACCGAGCTTAATGCTCTAGGGAGGCCTGAGAACGCCGTGTACGGTATCTCCCTCGACTCCGAGGACGAAACGCGTCGATACGTTCTCGATCACGGTCTCGCGTTCCCCATCCTGTGCTTTCCCGATCCGAGACTTGCCAAGCTGTACCGCGCGGAGGGCGTTCCGCTGACGGTCGTGCTCGACCACAATGGGGAAATGGTGCACGTGCGGATGGGAGCGCTGAGGGACCGGGGGTCGATCGACTCAGTGATTGCGGCAGTCCGCCAGGCCGCCGTACCGGCGAGGACGGCTACGCAGTAGACGCTGATTCAGTGGAGGTGCTGGCCATCGAGCAATGCAGGGGTACTCAGGGAGTCGAAGTAGAAGTCACAGGTTGTACGTTGTCGGGAGGGTTGTATGCGTAGGATGATCGCCTGGGCGGGTCGGGTTGCCTTCGGTGCTGTGGTAGTCCTTGCGCTGGGGTTCGGCGGGCAGCAGGTATTCGCTTCCGCCCGCAGCGTCGAGACCGACTGCCAACCCTGTTACAGCCAGCAGGAGTGTATTGACTGTTGCATTGAGGAGATGCACGCGCAGAGTGGCTACTGCGTCATTGAAACGGGTGCCTGCTTCTGCATCGATTAGTATTGGTGAATCGCCGGTAACCGCCCTCAAAGCTGTTTGAGACCACGGCAGCCCGAGCCGAGTGCGGAAGCCGAAAGCGCGCCGCCTGGGCCGGCCCCCCACGGCGGCGTTTTCGCTTGTGCACCATTCCTGGCCGCGTCGAGGGCTTCGCTTTCTCCTTGTCGGGAGTTCAGCCCTTCCGGATCCTCGCGGCGGAGCAGCCTGAACGCCTCACAGGCGGCACTGCTTGCAGGAATCACTCGGGGATGAAGTCCGGCGTGGCCGGGCAGCGCGTGACGAAATCGCGAGAAGTGGTCTTGGTGCGCAGGAGGATCTTGCGGCCGTCGGGCAGCGTGGTGAAGAGGCGGCGCTGCACCCCGCCGAGCTTGTTGGGATCGAGTAGTGCGCCGTGCTGGCGGTCGAAGTTCTCGTGGGTGTATCGAGGACATTGGGGCGAGAGGAAGGTCATGTTTGCCTCCTGCTCGGGCGTCGGCGACGCGCTCAATACGTCCAGAATCTTCTCCCCGGGTATGCGCCAGTGTTCAGGGCTCTGAAGAAGGGGAATGTTCTCCTGGGGTAGGGAACCGACATCCACGGGTTCGGCCAGGACCGTGACGACATCGGTCAAGCCAAACTCCAGCCCGTGAGTCAGAATGCCGCCGCCCCACTCCTTTCCCAGCGTCCGCATGTTCACCGCCCTGGGATTATCGACGTCGGCTGGGCCGATGAACTCGAAATCCGCACGGGAGAGGTCCTGGAGGTCGAGGTGGAACTCCCGGTGGTCGATGGCGTCGAGGGCCACGACAGACGTGTCCAAATCCCGTCGGGGTCATTCTGCCACGGCTCATGCACATCGCACGGGGAAGCGTCGGAGCCTCGTGCCCCATGAATGAAGCCGCGGACGAGGACCTTACCGTCGAGGTAGATCGTCGTGTCGGAGTTGTTGTACAGTTCGATGAAGTCTCCGTAGAGATAATCCTCACCAGACGCCAATCGCGCCACGGTCACGGAGAGCTCGCTGATGACCAGGGATCCGCGGCGGCCGGCAACCGCCTGCAGGGCCATGTCGGTGCTGGGTGCCGACACCCCGGTGCGAGCCGCGCCGCCAAACGCATTGACGTCGGCGTCCTCACCTGGAAACTGCGCAACCTCGTCGGGTGTCAGTACGCGGATCACCGAGACGGCATAGGTCCCCGGCAAGAGTCGCTCGAAGCGAACCCTGCCCGCCGCGTCCGTCGTGGCGGACTGCAGGCTGCCGGGCGTGCCGGAACGCTCGATCGTGACCTCGGCGTCCCGCAGCACACCGCCCTCGCAGCCCACGAGGCTCGCCAGGGCGGAGTCCGCCCCCGTCATGACGACCGTGATGGTGAGGGTCGCCTTCTGCACCGTACCGTCGTCGACCGTGCTGTCAGCCGGAGTGGTGGGATCGATCAGGGTGGTCGCGTGCTCACACGCCGCAAGCAGCAGGAGGAGGAGGCAACCACCCAGGCTGTAGAGGAGGGATCGGGAGGGGCGTGTTCCCGCGAGGCGGCGAGTACTGCGAATACGGCCTGGAAGCGCGCTCATAACAACCTCAGCGCCTACTACCATCGAAGGGCTATCGCAGCTTGAAATATAGCTGGCAGACCAGGCGTCGAGAAGTTTCGCCCCCCGCTGTGAATCCACCCGCCACGGTCAGAGGCTAGGGGGATGACCGTCTGAGCGCGTAGTGGTACCCAGCCGGCTGCACTCTAGACCAACATCTCTCGTACCTCATTGGCCTTGACAAGCGAAAGGGGGGGGACCGTAGATGTTTCTAAAGCTCCTGGAAGTATGCCCGAGGAGTATTCAGGCCGCGATGACTTCCCTCGGTGGTCGAGTTGTACCTTTCGCTGTGCTGGCAGTAGCGACGCTTCTCGTTGTCGTCCTGGCGCACAAAACGCGTGCTCCGAGAGCGGATCTCTGAATGCGGCTGAGGGACCGGGGGTCGATCGACTCAGTGATTGCCGCAGTCCGCCAGGCCGCCCTACCGGCGAGGACGGCTGTGCAGTAGACGCTTATGGAGTGGAGGTGCTGGCCATCGAGCAATGCAGGGGTACTCAGGGAGTCGAAGTAGAAGTCACAGGTTGTACGTTGTCAGGAGGGTTGTATGCGTAGGATGATCGCCTGGGCGGGACGGGTTGCCTTCGGTGCTGTGGTAGCCGTTGCGCTAGGGTTCGGCGGGCAGCAGGTATTCGCTTCCGCTGGCAGCGTCGAGACCGACTGCCAGCCTTGTGAAACGACGCCAGAATGCCGCAAATGTTGCATTGAGGAGATGGATGCGGACGACGGCATTTGCTATCCGCCTGCCTGCTTCTGTATAAAATGGTAGCAGCAGTGTTACACCGCAGCACATTGTGATGGTCACTTGAGTAGCGCGGCGCGAGCCGGATTCGAAACCGGGATCAGCGCCGCCTGGGCCGGCCACCCAGGGCGGCGCCATCGCACGTGTTGGAATCTGCCGGCGTCAACAAGCTCCCCGTCTCTATGTCGAGAGTTCCGCTGCTCCGCATCCTCGCCCCGGAGCGGCGTGAACGCGTCGCAAAAGGGCAGTCCCTGCAGGAATCACTCGGGGATGAAACCCGGCGTGGCGGGGTAGCGGGCGACAAAGTCGCTGGAACTCGTCTTGGTGCGCAGCAGGATCTTGCGGCCGTCGGGCAGGGTGGCGAACACGCGGCGCTGCACGCCGTCAAGCTTCTTGTGATCGAGCACGGCCGCGCGCTGGCGGTCGAAGTTCTCGTGGATGTACCGGGGACATTGCGGGGACAGGAAGGTCTGGTTTGCCTCTTGTTCGGGTGTGGGCGACGCGGTCAAGACATCCAGAATCTTCTCCCCGGGTATTCGCCAGTGTTCAGGGCTCGCCATATGGGGAACGTTTCCCTGAGGCAGCGAACTGACATCCACGGGTTCCGCCAGGACCGTGACGACATCGGTCAAGCCAAAGTCCAGCCCGTGAGTCAGAATGCCGCCACCATACGGCTTTCCCAGTGTTCGCATGTTCGCCGCGCTCGGATTATCGACATCGGCCGAGCCGATGAACTCGAACTCCGCACGGGACAGGTCCTGGAGCCCCGGATGGATCTCCCGATGGTCGATGGCGTCCGTAGCCACAACGGCTGTTCTTCCCGGCGCAAGCGGGTAGGTTCGGCCCGACCCCGGGAACGCCTCAATGAGCTTCGTCCAGATTCCATCGGGGTCCGCCTGCCACTCCTCCATCTCGTCACACGGGTAGTGGTCGCAGTCCCGCACTCCATGAGTGAGGCCGCGGACGAGGACCTTACCGTCCAGGTAGATCGTCGTGTCGGAGTTGTTGTAGAGCTCGATGAACTGCCCATAGCGATACTCGTAGCCGGCAGGCAGCCACGGAAGCGGCAGGGACAGCTCGCTGATCACTAAGGATCCGCGGCGGCCAGCCACCGCCTGCACGACCATGTCGGTGCTGGGTGCCAACACCCCGGTGCGAGCCGCGCCGCCAAACGCATTGACGTCGGCGTCTTCACCTGGTAACTGCGCGACCTCCTCCGGCGTCCTCCGGCGTCAGCACGCGGATCACCGAGACCGCATAGGTTCCCGGCAAGAGCCGCTCGAAGCGAACCCTGCCCGCCGCGTCCGTCGTGGCGGACTGCAGGCTGCCGGGCGTGCCGGAACGCTCGATCGTGACCTCGGCGTCCCGCAGCAGACCGCCCTCGCAGCCCACGCGGCTCGCCAGAGCAGAGTCCGCCCCCGTCATGACGACCGTGATGGTGAGGGTCGCCTTCTGCACCGTACCGTCGTCAACCGTGGTGTCAGCCGGAGTGGTGGGATCGATCAGGGTGGTCGCGTGCTCACACGCCGCAAGCAGCAGGAGAAGGAGGTAACCACCCAGGCTGTAGAGGAGAGATCGGGAGGGGCGTGTTCCCGCGAGGCGGGCAGTACTAACAATACGGCCTAGAAGCGCCCTCATACCGACCTCACCAGCTACCACCATCGAAAGGCTATCGCAACCTGAAATATAGCCGGCACACCCTCATACCGACCTCACCAGCTACCACCATCGAAAGGCTATCGCAACCTGAAATATAGCCGGCACACCGGGTGTCTGGAACTATCACCTTTTTGAGGTCCCCCGATCGGGCAGTGTCGGTGGCCACCGCTTGCGATGCCGCGTAGCCGCGGACAGCTTGTCGGAGACCCTGTGACGATGCTCCTCAGCGGAGTGAGAGCCGGGAAGATGAAGCTGGAGTCGAAACACTGGCTGCGCTCGCCGTTCTGTTGTCGGCTTTCAGCGTTCTCATGAATTGACAGGGTCAATCGAGCAAGGTTTCTAACGACACAGTGGTGTGGAACGAATGAGGATTGGTGTGGCTGGCCTTGTCTTTTTCGCGCTCGCCGCGGTTCGGGTGGGAGGCAGTCCGGGACAGCAGGTGGACGCCGTCGCCTACCGGATCTGCCTCCATTTGGATCCGGAGGCGTCAACGTTTGCCGCGAACGCCGAGATTGTCCTGCTCGTCATGAAGGCAGGGACGGACCGTGTGGACTTCGAGTTTGTGGGCCTGGCGGTGGACTCCGTGAAGGTGGGCGGGGCTCATGCTGCGTTCAGCCGGGACGCCCGGAGCCTGCAAGTCGAGTTCGGACGCCGGGCTGCGCCGGGCGATACGGTCGTGGTCGCGGTGTTCTACCACGGTACTCCCGAGGACGGGCTCATCTTCCGGCGCAACGCCTACGGCCGGCCGGCGGTCTTCGCCGACAACTGGCCGGACCGGGCACGCTACTGGTTCCCCAGCATCGATCATCCGCGGGACAAAGCGACGGTCGAGTTCAGGGTTCGGGCACCTGCCGACTGGGAGGTCGTGGCCAGCGGTCGGTTGCTCAAGGAAGAGGAGTCGGAAGCGGGCACGAAGCTCACGGTCTGGGCGACGGAGCATCCGATACCGGTCTACACGATGGTGTTCGGGGCCGCGGACATGTCGGTCGAGGAACTCGGCTCCCTGGGCTGCGAGGTCGGCTCGGATCGCTGCGTGCGGATCACGCAGTGGGTCTACCGCGAGGACGAGGAGCACGCGCGCGAGTTGTTCCGTCGTGCCCCAGAGATCGTCGCTTTCTTCGACAGCCTGATCGGGCCGTTCCCGTACGAGAAGCTGGCGCTGGTGCAGTCGTCCACGCGTTATGGCGGGATGGAGAACGCGAGCGCGATCTTCTTCGGCGAGGGCGTGGTGCGGCGCGGGCGTGGCGATGTGGTGGTCGCACACGAGATCGCGCACCAGTGGTTCGGCGACGCCGTCACCGAGCGCGAGTGGCCGCACCTCTGGCTGTCGGAAGGGTTCGCCACCTACTTCGCCAGCGTGTTCTACGAGTTTCACGGTGACGAGGCGCTCGCGGAGCGATTGCGAGCGCGGGCCGAGGCGAGCTATCTGGCGTCGCTGCGGGACGTAGGGCGGCCGGTCATCGACTCGCTGCCAGCGGACCTGATGGAACTGCTGAACGCGAACAACTATGATAAGGGCGCCTGGGTCTTGCACATGCTCCGGGGACTGCTGGGCGATGAAGCCTTCTTCGCCGGCATCCGCCGCTACTACGCCGAATATCGCCACGGTACGGCGCTCACGGAGGACCTACAGCGCATCATGGAGGAGGTTTCGGGCAGCGAGCTCGACTGGTTCTTCGAGCAGTGGCTAGCGCGCCCCGGCTACCCGCAGGTGGCCGTGCGACAGGCATGGAATCCGCAAGACGGAACACTGGAGCTGCGCGTCACGCAAGTGCAATTCTGGCCACCGTTCCTCTTTCCCCTGGAGATTGAGGTAGAAGGAGAGGGCAGCAGCCACCGCCGGACCTTCTGGATCGAGGGCGCTGATAGCCGCCACGCGTGGACGCTTCCCGGAGAGCCGCGCCGGGTCCGCGTGGATCCTGATAACGACATACTGGGTCCGGTGACGATCGTCGGAGCGAGTTTCTAATCTCAACGGGCGGAGTTGTAATGGGCGCGGACGCCGAGGCATACAAGAAGCAAGCCGCTGAACGTGCGGCGGAGTTCGTGGAGTCGGGTATGGTGGTGGGGCTGGGGCACGGGAGTACCGCGCTGTTCGCCGTGCGGCGTATCGGCGAACTTGTCCACGAGGCGCGGCTGAAGGACATCGTGGGCGTACCGTGCTCGAAGTTTATCGGGGCGGAGGCGGAGCGCTTGGGCATCCCGCTCACCGACCTGGAGGTACACCCGGATGTCGATCTCACCATCGACGGCGCGGACGAGGTGGCGCCCAACTTCGACCTGATCAAGGGCGGCGGCGGCTCGCTGTTGCGGGAGAAGATCGTGGCCCAGGCCAGCAGGCGCGAGATCATCGTGGTGGACGAGTCGAAGCTGTCGCCGAAGCTGGGTACGCGGTTCGCGGTCCCGGTGGAGGTCGTGCCGTTCGGCTGGAGCCCGGAGATGAAGTTCCTGGCGGCGCTGGGCGGCGAGGTCGAGCTGCGCGTTGGGAACGGGGGCAGACCGTTCGAGACCGATCAGGGGAACCTGATCCTCGATGCCGATTTCGGGCCGATCGAGAATCCGGCGGCCCTCGCGGCGAAACTGGACGCCCGGGCGGCGATGGTCTGCCACGGGCTCTTCCTCGGGCTTGCGAGCGATGTGATCGTGGCGGGCCCACAGGGACTTCGTCATCTAAAGGCTGCCGGCTGAGACGGAACGTCCCGCCCTTAGCCTGATAGCTGGGGTGTCAAAGACGGGGGAGAACCAACGCGGCGGGCAGTCCCAGCGCGGGGCCGCCCGCCGCTGTCGTTTGGGCGTAGCGCGTCGTTAGCCCACCGTGAAGGAGACGGAATCGAGCACCGTCCCGTCCGGCCCGACGATGTCCACGTGCCAGTCGCCCGTCCAGATCGGCTCGATGTTCTTCGAGGTCCAGGTGCGCCAGTTGCTGCCGGCCACGCGCAGCGACACGCGCGCCATCTCGACGTCGCCCTTGTACCAGACGTGCTCGAGCTGGATCTCGCCTTCCGCGCCGGTGATCCGCGTCCAGCAGTAGACCGTGCCGACGTCAGTGGGCACCGTGGTCACGTTGTCCACCGGCTGGCGATCCTGAACGCCGGTGGCGATGACGGCCTCGGCGACGGCGAGCTGAGCGCCTGCCGCCGGCGCGGCCTGCTCCTGGGCGGGAACGGCAGATACCGCCAGCACCAGGAGACCGAGC
>JBDHKG010000173.1:0-3154 GCA_039586495.1 Gemmatimonadota bacterium
GCTACGCCGAGCGACAAAGACCTTGCGGTCAGCGGTTGCACCTGAGTGTTGGGCGGGACAGCGGCGCGATAGCTGGTCGGCGCGTGAACGGCTATTGATAGTCGTTCTTGGCTACTGCACGCGCGCCAGCGGGGACTTGTGACTGGCGTTGGGGATGACGTGCTCGCCTTGCGACCGGTCCACCCTCAAGAAGGTCGAACGCTTCGACGGCCCGGTGGCGTAACGCGCGCTCTGCCGTCTGCTGGCTTATCCGCGGCAGGCGCAGAACTCGCGGCCATCATCGATTGAGAGCTACAGGACTCACGGCGGGTAGCAAGGCCGCTCCTGTCACCCCACTACGCATTCACAGTGGCTGTGCAAGGAGACGCTCGAACGCCTCACAACGGCGGCGCGATAGCCGTAGCCTCGTGCCGTCGTTCATGATCACCATGTAGTCGCCGTGGAAGTAGGGTTGCAGTTCTTTCACCCGCTCGATGTTTACGATCGCCGAACGGTGAATGCGCACAAAGCGCCGGGGATCGAGCTTGGTCTCCATGTCCTTCATCCTACCGCGCACAGTGAAGCGCTGCTTGCCTACATGCAGTACGAGGTAGTCGCCGCTTGCCTCGATCCAGTCGATCAGTGCCACCTCCAGCAGAAACACACGCTCATCCGATCTCACCCCGATCCGCTCGCGATACTCGGGCTGCGGACGCGCTGCCGAGCTGCCGCGAGTTCCGCCGTGCTCCGTGAGGAACTCAAAGATACGACTGGTGAGAGCTGCCAGTTCAGACTGCTCAAGGTGAGTCTTCGCCCGCTGCAGAGCAGTGTTGAAGCGCCGGTCCGTGAAGGGCTTCAATACGTAGTCCAGCGCATGAGCTTCAAAGGCGCGTAACGCATACCGGTCGTAAGCAGTGACGAATACGACGACGGGCATACGTTCGGCACCGACGTTCGTGAGCACGTCGAATCCGTTCATGCCGGGCATCTGCACGTCGAGGAACACAAGATCCGGAGCGAGGCTCTTAACGGCTGCCACCGCGTCCGGACCATTGCGGCATTCGCCGACTATCTCGATGTCAGGATCGTCGTCGAGCAGAACTCGGAGGCATCTCCGCGCCGCGGCTTCGTCATCGACGATGAGCGTGCGTATCCTTCTCGTCATCAGCCCCCCTCGCGGCTCCGAGCGCCGGACAGCGGCTCTGTGTGCCAGGGGATCGTAAGCGTAACAACTGCCCCTCCATCTTGGTGATTCTCCACTTGCAGCCGCTCTCCGTCGCCGTAGAGCCGTTCCAGTCTCAAAACCGTGTTTCTGAGGCCCACCTGCGAACCCGGCGGGCTCTCGTCCAAGACTCCGAACCCGGGACCGTCGTCACGCACCCGCAGGCGAAGCATCCCGGCTTGGCGCCAAGCGCTGATCTCGATCAGGCCAGCCGAGGGAGAGCGAGCAACGCCGTGACGGACGGCGTTCTCGACAAGGGGCTGGAGGATCATTGCTGGAACTCGCGCGGCCCTCGTCTCGGGCGGAATCCGGACCTCGACGCGCATCCTGTCGGTGAAGCGAACCCGCTCGATCTCCAGGTATCTCTGAACGAAGTCGACTTCCTCCTGTAGCGATACCTCCTGACGCTCACCGCGCTCCAGGGACGTGCGGAGCAAGTCCCCAAGGTTCGCGATCATGTCAACCGCCTCATCAGCTCGCCGGTCACGCACGTACGTCGCGACCGTATGTAGAGTGTTGAACAGGAAATGCGGATGGAGCTGCATACGCAGCGCCTGGAGCTGGGCGCGTGCGAGCTGGGTCTGAACTTGGGCCGCCTCCACCTCCCTGTATCGCAGTCCTCGATGGTAGTCCACCGCGTGAACCCCGGCAACGATTACCCAGTACACCAGGAATCCGAAGTGGAACCACTCCGCGATGGCGTTGAGCTTCGTGTCCCAGAGCGCCGAGCTGCGATAGGGCAGTCCGCCGATAGCGCAGATCCCCAACGTCACGGCGATTGCCGCCAAAGCGACCACCGTGCTGGCCGTCAAATGGACGAGGAAACCGGAGGCCCAACGGGAGCGCCCGATCGGGAACTCGCGTGAGAGCCAGACGACGGCCGGTATGAGGGCGGGCCAGACAAGCCAGTCGGACATGCCCATGACCAGGGCTTCTCCGAGAGAAGCGGGCCTGCTAGACCCAACCGTGCCCAGGTAGAGGACCCCCGCCGAGGCCAGGCTCAAGGCTGCCAAAGCCGTCACTGCCATAGCGCCTATCGAGAGCGCTCCCCGCCGACGGTCCAGTTGCCGCAGATACGAAGGTAGCGAGTTAGCAAACACCGGCCGATCCCCCAAACGTGTCACAGAACCGGATCCGTGTCGCGGCAAAAGCGTTCCGCGATTCGATAACTGAGAAGAAAGGGCGCCGCGAAGCCCTCACAAGTCGCTTTACCCTGCACCGAATGAGCGCAATTCACCGCCGCTGGGGACCAGTCGCTGACAAGCTGGGGCCTGCGGAATCGACACCGCGCGCTGTCAAGATCGCAAGAGGAATCGTGCAAGTACTCCTCTGCAAGACACGGCGACGGAGTGAAGCCGCTCGTCCATACTAACAGCGGTACGAGTCCGATTCAAACTCAAATGTCAGGGCATGACTGGGAGGACAGACAGACGTTTGCGGTGAGGAGTCGTACCTGGCTGGTGAGCGGGACAGGCTTGCGGTAAGTGGACAGCACGCAGGTTCGGTCAGAGAGCGAGATCCGTGCGGTGCAAGCGCGAAGGGACAGGTGGCTCAAGCGGATTCCTTACGGGGCCTGTTTGCTCTCGATGCCGGGAGTCGGTCTGGTCACGGCCGCGTCTCTGCTAGGCGAGTGCGGCGAGTGCTTGGATCGGGAAAGGGGTCCAGGAGGTCGCGTCGAGACCGCCATCAGAAGAACTCGTCGAACAGCCGGTCGGTCGCCTCGTCCAACTCCGGCGACGGGAAGAGCTGGGACTTGAGGATCAGGACCTCCCCGGCGAAGCGCCGGAGGTTCTCCCGAAACACCTCGAAGCGGGCCTCGTCCACGTAGTCGATCGCTGTCTCGTCGCCGATGAAGCTCGCGACGCTGCCCCAGCCGTCTGCGGCCCGCCGCACGCCGGCCGCTACGTCAGGATGGTCCTCTTCAGTAGCCAGTGCGTAGAGCAGGACCGCGAG
>JBDHKG010000005.1:0-60934 GCA_039586495.1 Gemmatimonadota bacterium
CTGGCCCGAATCCGCAACCGTCAGGTCGGCTTCGTGTTCCAGACGTTCAACCTGCTGCCGCGGACGACGGCGCTGCACAACGTCGAGCTACCGCTGATCTATGCCGGCATGCCGGCACGTGAGCGTCATGAGCGAGCGAAGGGGGCCCTGGACGCGGTGGGGCTGGCCGACCGCATGACGCACCAGCCGAGCGAGCTGTCGGGCGGCGAGCGCCAGCGCGTCGCCATGGCCCGGGCCCTGGTCAACCAGCCTTCGCTGCTGCTGGCGGACGAGCCGACCGGTAACCTGGACTCCGTGACCTCCGAGGAGATCATGGAGATCCTGGTGCAACTGCACGAGCGGGGTGAGACCATCCTGCTCGTCACGCACGAGCGGCACATCGCGGCTTACTCGAACCGGCTGATCACCCTGAAGGACGGCATGATCGAGACCGACGAGCGCCATATGATCGGCGCGCCGGTACCGTGAACGTTTTCGACGCCATCATCCTGGCCCTGCGACAGGTCTGGACCCAGAAGCTGAAGTCCTTCTTCACGCTTCTAGGCGTGATCGTCGGTGTCATGTTCCTGATCTCGGTCATCGCCGTGGTCGAGGGGATGAACCGCTACGTCGAAGAAGATTTCGCCAGCTCCATCTTCGGAATCAACACGATCACGATCGAACGCGTGTACTCCCGTCGGGGCGGTCGCGAGGACGCCCGCACGCGCCGACAGCGGTCGCGCAACCCGTGGATCAAGACCGGCGACGCGGAACTGCTGCAGGGGAATGTACCCGACATCTGGTACATGGCCTACAACGTCGACCGCTTCATGCCAGAGGTCCGCAGCGGGGGTAACAAGCGCAAGAACGTGCGGCTGATCGGCGTAACCGACCAGTACCTCGCCCTACAGGGCTGGGATGTGATCGAAGGCCGTGGGCTTACGCGCATCGACGATACGCGCGCGATCCGGGTGGCGGTGATCGGCGACGCCATCGCCAAGAAGCTCTACCCGGACGACTCGCCCGTAGGACAGGATATCCGTCTGGGCCCGTTCCGCTATCGCGTGGTCGGTGTGCTCGAGCGTCAGGGCGGCTTGATCGGCAACATCCGGGACGCGTCGGTCGTCATCCCCTGGGGCGCGTACCAGGCCGACTTCTCGCGCCGCCGCGATGTAGTCGACCAGATCCAGATCAGGTTCAGGACGAGCGAGGCGATGGTCGCGGGCCAGGAGGCAACCGAGGAGATCTTGCGAGCTCGGCATCGGTTGCGCCCGGGCGAGGGGAACGACTTCTCCATCGAGACGGCAAGTGAAGTACTTGACGCTTGGAACGCCGTGAAGAACGTGCTGCTCGCAGCCGGGCCAGGCCTCGTCGCGGTCGCGCTCGTCGTAGGCGGCATCGTGATCATGAACATCATGCTGATGTCGGTTCTGGAGCGAACGCGCGAGATCGGCGTGCGCAAGGCGCTGGGAGCAAGACGCATCGACATCACCCGACAGTTCCTGGCCGAATCGGCCACCCTCTCCAGTGTCGGCGCCGGCGTTGGCATGGTCATAGGGATCGTGTTGGCCAAGCTGGTCGATGTGGCGACGCCGCTACCCGCCTCGGTACCGCTGTGGTCGATCGTAGTGGGTGTAACCCTCGGGATGTTCGTGGGGCTCGTGTTCGGCGTCTACCCAGCCGTCCGCGCCTCACGACTCGATCCGATCGTGGCCCTGAGATACGAGTAACCGCGAGGCAGCCATGACCGTCAGGGCACTACAGGAAGGCGTAACCATCGCGCTGCAGGCGCTCAGGCAAAGCAAAGTCCGCACGGGCATCCTCGGCGTCGGGATCGGCGTGCTGGTCGTCGTGCTGATGGCGGCGGTGATCCAGGGGGTCAACCGCAGCTTTGACGTGCTGGTCGAGGCGTCCGGGGCCAACACCTTCTACGTCGTTCGCTCCTACGGCGTCGAGATGAGCACCGGGCTGGAGGAGGAGGATCCGACCTGGCGCCGGCGCCCCCCGATACCGGTGCGCTTCGCTCGAGCGCTGGAGGCTCTCTCCGCGATTGAGAACAGCTATGCGTCGGCCGACCTGTCATGGCTCTCCAGGACGCTGAGCGCGGGCGGGAACGAGACGGAGGCCAGCATCCTGGCGGTGCCCTCCGACTACATGCAGACCGACGCCGGCGATATCATCGCGGGACGTTTCTACACGAAACCGGAGGAGGAAGCCGGCCGGCCGGTGGCCGTGATCGACAGCGCGACGGCGCGCGACCTTTTCGCGCCGCTCGACGCCGTAGGGAGGCACTTCCGGATCGGGGACCAGAGCTTCCAGGTGGTCGGCGTCTACAAGCACCCGCCCAACCTCTTCGCTACCCTGGGCGGCAACCGGATCTTTGTGCCCTTCAACACTGGCAAGAAGTACCTGCTGAAGGATATCCGCTGGATCAGTTTCGACGAGCTCGTCTGGCTTACCGTCGTCGCCAGGCCGGTGATCCGACTGTCCAGCGCCATCGATCAGGCCACGGGGCGCCTGCGCGGTCTCCGAGGCCTGGCGCCTGGCGACGAGAACAACTTCGATATCGTCACGCAGGACGAGATGATGGACCTCTGGAACCAGCTCACGGCAGCCCTCTTCGCCGTGATGTTCGCACTCTCCAGCGTCGGCCTCATGGTCGGGGGCATCGGAGTGATCGCCGTGATGGTGGTCTCGGTGACGGAGCGTACCCGCGAGATCGGTGTCCGCAAGGCGCTCGGCGCCACCCGGCGCGACATCATGTGGCAATTCCTGGTGGAGGCAGCAACTCTTACCACCGTGGGCGGTATCTGCGGGCTCGCCGCCGGTGGGCTCATCGCCTGGGCCCTCGCCAGGTTCACGCCCGTACCGGCAGTGATCCCCCTCTGGTCGATCGTCGTCGCCATCGCTGCCGCTGCGTTCACCGGGATCGTGTTCGGCCTCTTCCCGGCGATCCGCGCGGCGCGCCTCGACCCGGTCGCCTCGCTGCGCTACGAGTAACCGCCTGCCGGACGGCCCGGACCGCAGGGCAGCGATCCGAGCCGGGCCCCCGTTTGATCCACGTCTCAAGCCTCATACTCGTCCTGGCATCCGACAGCGCTAACCTCTAGACTACGTGCCTCAAAGTCCGTCAGGCGCCCACGGCGCCAGGCCGTAGGCGAGAGCGGAGTGTGAACTGCACCATGGTCGATTTGCTTGCTATCGTACCGCACCCAGACGATGCCGAGCTCCTGTGCGGCGGCACCCTCATCCGCGCCGCCGACCTCGGACACCGGACCGGCATCCTGGATTTGACCGCCGGCGAGCTGGGGTCGCGGGGCATGCCTCAGCAGCGGGAGATCGAGTCGCAGCGAGCGGCCGAGATCCTCGGACTGGCAGCGCGGCGCAACCTCGGCCTCCTCGACGCCCGGATCCAGAACGATGAGGAGAGCCGCGCCTGCCTGGTGGAGGCGATCCGTGAACTCCACCCACGCACGGTCATCCTCCCCTACTTCGAGGGACGGCATCCCGACCACCGGGTCGCCTCGCAGCTGGCGTACGATGCCTGCTACCTCGCCGGCCTGAAGCACTATCCAGCGTCTGGTAAGCCTCACCGGCCGGTGAAAGTCCTCTACGCACTCGCCTATCGCGAACATACCGTGAAGCCTACGTTCGTCGTGGACATCAGCGATGTCTTCGAGCGCAAGCTCGAAGCGATCCGCTGCTACGGCTCGCAGTTCGACGACGTCAAGGCGCTGGGCGAGCTCTATCCGGCGGATGTCAGCCTGTACGAGCTCGTCCGAATCCAGAATGCCCACTACGGATCTCTGATACGCACGGCCTACGGAGAGCCTTTCTACACGCGCGAGACGATGCAGGTCGATGACGTCGTGAGCCTGCCGGTAAGCACCTTCTAGTCGTTGTGAAGCCCGCGCTTGGGCGCCCGCGGCTTCCCAGGACGACCTCCGCGCATAGTTTTCGTGCGTTGACCTCATTCCTCGGCCGCCTCGCTCAGAAACGCGGAACCAGCTGATCAGTGTGCGCTGATGAGTAAGAGTGTCTATCTCGACTACGCCGCCACGACTCCCTTGCGCCCGCAGGTGCGTGAAGCGATGGCGCCATACCTCGGCGCTGAATTCGGCAACCCATCGAGCATCCACTCCCACGGCCGTGCTGCGCACGTGGCTGTGGAGACCGCACGTCGCCGTGTGCTGGAAGCACTGAGCGCAAGCACGGGCCGGTTGATCTTCACCGGCTCTGGCAGCGAGGCGGACAATCTGGCCATACTCGGCTTTGCGCGGCGGCACCCCGACGGCTGTGTGGTGCGGTCAAGCATCGAGCACAAGGCAGTGACGGAGGCAACCGGCGCATTGGGCGCGGGCGGTTACGACGTTCGCGTGGCGCCCGTGGACAGCCGCGGCGTGCTGGATTCAGAGGCGCTGCCCGGGCTTCTGCCCGGGGACGACCGGCCGACTCTGGTATCGGTGATGTGGGCGAACAACGAGACCGGCGTGATCCAGCCCGTGGGCCAGGTGGCGGCGCTCTGCCGGCAGCACCGAGCGGTCTTCCATTCCGACGCGATCCAGGTTCTCGGCAAGCTGCCATTCCAGTTGGACGAACTGCAGATCGGTCTCCTATCCCTGTCCGCCCACAAGCTCGGCGGCCCCAAAGGTGTCGGTGCGCTGCTCGTGCGCGGGGATATCGAGCTCGAGCCCCTCATCTACGGCGGAGGCCAGGAGGGAGGGCTCCGCGCTGGTACGGAGAACGTGGCGGGCATCGTCGGCTTCGCCGAGGCGGCGACTATCGCTGCGGCCGAGCTGGACGAAGAGGCAGCAGCATGGTGCTCGCTCCGCGATCGGCTGGAAGCAGGACTGTGTGCTGCGCTTCCCGAGATCGCCGTCAATGGAGGGGACGCGCCGGAAAGGTTGCCCAACGTGCTCAACATCTCAGTCCCTGATGTCGACATCGAGGGACTCCTCACCTCCCTGGACCTGGAAGGCATCTGTGTGTCCTCAGGCTCCGCCTGCACGACCGGCAGTGTGGAGCCGTCGCACGTGATCAAGGCCATGGGTCGGGAGGGTGACTTCGCCCGGAACACGATCCGTCTGAGCATCGGTTGGGGAACTAAGGCTGCCGACATCGAGTACGTGCTGGAGAAGTTTCCCAGGCTGGTGCAACGGGTGCGGGAGTTCACGGCGCCGTCCTGATCAGGATCCTACTGCGGGCTGACCGGTGTCATCGAAGGAGCCAAACGGGGTTCCGACGAGGGTTCTCGTCGCGATGAGCGGAGGCGTGGACTCGTCGCTGGCCGCAGCGCTCCTCAGTGCGCGCGGTTTCGATGTCGTGGGCGCCACCGTGAAGACCTTTTGCTACGGGGAGTCTCCTGGCACCTCGAAGACCTGCTGCGGGCTGGAAGGGATCGTCGACGCCCGCGCCGTGGCGCAACGGCTCGGCATCCCCCACTACGTCTTCGACCTCGAGGAAGAATTCGCCCGCGACGTGATCGATGACTTCGTGGCTGAGTACGCCCAGGGGCGCACACCGAACCCCTGCGTGCGCTGTAATTCCTACACCAAGTTCCGGGACCTCCTGCGCCGTGCCCGCATGTTGGGCTGCGATCGCATCGCCACCGGTCACTATGCGCAGATAGAGCGCTCCGACGGACGTACGCGGCTGCGGCGCGCCGCCGACCGCTCGAAGGACCAGACCTACTTCCTTTGGGCCATCGACCGTGAAGTGCTGGATCGCCTGGAGCTCCCCCTGGGCAAGCTGACCAAGCAGCAGGTTCGGAAGCGGGCCCGGGAGCTGGGGCTGGAGACAGCGGACAAGCCGGAGAGCTTCGATATCTGCTTCGTGCCCGGCGGAGACTACGCGGGTTTCCTCGCCACACGTCTGAACCAAGAGCACGCCGCCTTCCAGCCCGGTCCGATCGTCACCCCAGACGGCCGGCGCGTCGGCAGCCATGAGGGCTACTGCCGCTACACGGTCGGCCAGCGCAAGCGACTACCGGGAGGCTTTCCCGAGCCCATCTACGTGGTGAAGATCGAGCCTGAGACACGCACGGTGGTCATTGGGCCGGCCAGTGCTCTGGAGTCCAGCCTCGTGAGCGTCGGCGAGTTGAACTGGCTCGGGGAGCCGCCTGACGTGGGGGCCGAGGTGAGCCTGCAGGTCCGCCATCGCGCGCCCGAGGTCGCCGGCCGGATTACCGCGCTCACAGCGGAGCGTGTCGCCATCCACTTGTCCCAAGCGCAGCGCGCCGTCACGCCGGGCCAGTCGGCGGCGATCTATGAGGACGATGTGTTGCTGGGTGGTGGTCGAATTGTCGGCGGGAGTTCGTGCTCGGAGGTCAGTACTTGATGCCTTCCGCCTCGGCGAGCTCTTTGATCAGCTCCTTACCGCGCTCATCCAGCTTCTCGGGGACGACGATCTTCACCTCGACATACTGATCACCGATCCGACCATCCTTCTCGATGCCCATCTTGGGCACCCTGAACTTCGTCCCGCTATGAGTCCCAGGCGGGATGCGCAGGACAACGTGCTTTCCGTCCACCGTGCGCACTCGGAGCTTGGAGCCGAGAGTCGCCTGCGCGATGTTGATGGGAACCGTGCAGTAGATGTCTAGTCCCCGCCGGCGGAAGAAGCGGTCCGGCTTGACCTCGAAGCGAACGATCAGGTCGCCCGGCGGCCCGCCGCCCGGGCCACGTTCCCCAAGCCCGGACATACGGACCCGCGAACCGGTCTCCACGCCGGAAGGCACGCGCAGATTCACGCGCCGCTGTGTGGTGACCTGACCGTTACCTCGGCAGCTCGGACAGGGATCGGTCGCGATTTCGCCCCGCCCATAGCAGGCCGGACATGGGCGATTGATGGCGAAACCGCCCTGGCCGAAGCTCTTTTGGCCGCTGCCCCCGCACTCCGGACAGCGCGTGGTCGCTGTGCCCGGCCGCGCCCCACTCCCCTCGCAGGTCGCGCACTCCTCGGTGACGGGCACGCCAGCCGTCACGTGGCCGCCCCGCGCCGCCGTCTGGAAAGACACCTCCACAGTGTGCTCGACGTCACGGCCTCGCTGCGGCGCTGGGCGCTTGCGGCCGCGGCCGAAGTCGAGAATCGAGCTGAAGATGTCGCCGAGACCGCCGAGGTCATCGAAGGAGAAGCCGCGCGCGCGTTCCGTGTCGCCCGCGGCGCCCGCAAACTCCTCAAACGGTGTGAACCTCCTCATGCGATCGTACTGCTCGCGCTTCTCGGGATCGGACAGCACGGAGTACGCCTGGGAGACCTCCTTGAAGCGCTCGGCCGCCGCCGGGTTGTCAGGGTTGGCGTCGGGGTGGTACTCCTTGGCCAGCTTGCGGTAGGCCTTCTTGATCGTCTCGGCAGACGCGTCCTCCGAGACGCCCAGAATCTGGTAATAGTCTTTGGTCGTCGCCCGCGCCATACGTCAGGACCCGCCCTCGGTCTACTCCTTATCCACGCACTACTCCTGATCGGCGCCCTCGCCCTCCTCAGGCGCCTTGTACTTCTTCACCCCGACCAGCGAAGGCCTCAGCAGACTGTCCCTGAACAGGTATCCTCGCCCCATCTCCTGCGAGACCAGGTCATCCTCTTCCGGGTGCTCGGTGGGAACGGTCAATAGCGCCTCGTGCACCTCCGGGTCGAACCGCTGCCCGACGGCCTCGATGCGCCTGAGCCCGAAAACCTCCAGGGCACGCAGGAGCTTGCGCTCGACCAGCTGCACACCCTCGAGTATGGCTGCCGCATCATGGTCCGTCGAGCCGTGCTCAGAGACACGGGCCAGATCGTCCAGCGACTCCAGCAGCTGCTTAACCAACTCCGCCTGCGCTCGCTGAGTGTCCTGAGCCCGCTCCCGAATGGTGCGCTTGCGGAAGTTGTCAAACTCGGCCACCAGCCTCAGGTGACGGTCCTCGAACTCGGCAAGCGCCTCGCTCAAGGCCCCGATGATCTCCTCAGGAGTCAGAATCTCGGCCTCCGGGGCGTCCTCAGTTACTGGCTCGGCTGCCTCCAGGGTCTCAAGGACATCCTCCGGCTCCAGCTCGCTGAGCTCCCCAGCTTCTGCCAACTCCTCCGCAGCGTCTGGCTCCACAGCCTCCGCTGACCGCTGGTTCACGGTATCGTCTTCTTGCTTTTTCACCTTCTTCCGAGAAACCATGTCGCTCTGCGCGTTTAGGTCACCTGCGTGTCCATCTCAGACTCATCGCTTTGGCGTCGGCAGTCAAGCCCCACGGTTGTCCTACTCTGCCGGTTTCGCGTCACTTCGCGGTGGGGAATACACCGTGATCTGCCGCTCGATCCACCCGAGTACGCCGGCAACCACACTCGACCGGGTCGTCTCATTCAACGCCTCGTGATAAAGGCCGGCCAGCGTGTCGACCCGCACGCGCGGCCGATGCCCCGCGGCCGCTGCGAAGCGTTGCACGAGGTCCGGACGCACCAGCTTGTCCTCGCTGGGCACCAGGAAGAGCAGCGGCAAACGCAGCTGGGATGCCTTGCGGTGGGCACGTTCAATCTCCCGGAGGACCTCGCCGTACAGACGGGGGGTGATTCGGTCATGGACCAGAGGGTCGCGCTTGAAGGCTGCCACTACTTGCAGGTCGTGACTCAGGTACTCAGGCGGCAAACCGGTGCTCAGCGGAAGCGCCGGCACGACATAATAGAGGAGCCGCGCCAGTTGCTCCTGCCAGCGCGGGATATCCATCGCCACGCCCAGCAAAGGTGCCGAAAGGACAGCGCCGCGCGCAGCGACACCCCGGTACTCCTGGAGATAGCGGATGAGGATCAGGCCACCCAGCGATTGACCGAGGAAGATGAGCGGTAACTCCAAGCCCACAGAACCACACACGCGCCGCCGGAACTTCTCCAGGTCGTGAACGTAGCGGATGAACCGCCGCACATGCCCCCTGCGCCCGTCCGACCGCCCGTGCCCGCGGTGATCCAGCGCGTACGTGCTCAGACCGGCCCTGGCGAAATCCTGGGCCAGCGCTTCATAGCGGCCCGAATGCTCTCCCAGCCCGTGACAGACGATGACAACCGCCCGGGGTGACGTCACGTCCCAGCAGCGATAGTGCAGCCGGATCCCGCCCGATCCGGCGAAGTAGGCGTGAGCTCCTCTCACAGTCCTGCCTGCAACAGAGTTCGCCGCAGCAAGTCCAGGCCACCCTGGGCGGCTCGCGCACGCACCATGTCACGTGTGCCCGGGTAGTACCGTCGCTTCGCCACGGTCTCGTCGTTGAGTCTCACGGCCAGCCACACTGTGCCGACCGGCTTCTCTTCCGTTCCGCCTGTCGGTCCAGCGATGCCGGTCACCGCTATCGCGGCAGCGCTACCGGAACGGCGGCAGGCACCTTCAGCCATCTCCCGCGCCGTCTCCTCCGACACAGCGCCGTGTCGCCGAAGCGTCTCCTCGGATACGCCGAGCAGCTCGACCTTCGCTCGATCGTCGTAGACGATCATACCGCCCCAGAAGTAGTCGGACGAGCCTGCGAACTCCGTTAGGCGCCGGGCGATGAGACCGGCAGTGCAGCTCTCCGCGACCGTCACCGTGAGGCCCCGCTCCCGCAGCAGATCTCCCACGACCTGCGCCAGGTCCGCCGGCCCCTCAGCGTAGATGTGCAACCCGAGGGTCTCACGCAGGCGCCTTGCCGCCTCGTCCAACCGCTCGGCGACCTCCGCCTCGTCCCTCGCCCAGCCGGTCAGCCGGATATCGACGCCGTCCACCTCAGGCAGGTAGGCAACGTCCAGTAACAAGTCGTCGAGGCGACCGCCAACCCGTTCTGCTATCGCCGACTCGGCCACGCCAGTCGTCCGCAGCTGACATCGATAGGGCCGCGTCACGTCACCGCTCACCCGCTGTCCTAGGAACGCGACGATCGCGTCCTGCACGAGGCTCTCCACCTCCGCGGGCGGACCGGGCAGCAGAACACATAGGCCCAAGCGCTCGTCCTCCACGGCAAGGCCCGGCGCCGTACCACGTGGATTGGGGAAGACCTCAGCCCCGGCCGGCACTTCGGCTTGCCGGCGGTTCGTCTCCGGGATTCTCCCGCGGCGGGCCCAGCGCTCCTTGAGCCGCGCCCAGACATCCTCCCGGAACTCCAGTGGGCGGCCAAGAACGCCTGCCACGGCCGCCTTGGTGGTATCGTCGTCCGTGGGGCCCAGCCCGCCCGTGGTGATGACGGCACCGGTTCGCGCCAGTGCCGAAGCCACAGCGTCGGCGATGCCGCCCGCCTCGTCGCCAACCGTAGTCCTGCGGACCACACGCAGGCCGAGCGGCTCGAGTGCCTGGGCGATCGTAGCCGCATTCGAGTCGAGCGTGGCTCCGCTGAGCAGCTCCTCTCCAATCGTGACGATCTCGATGGCCGTCAGCTCGCGCTTCATGCCCTACGACATACGAGCCACCAGCGCGCGGTACTTCCACACGTAGGCGACCAGCGAATAGGCCGTCAGCAGCACGGCGACCGTGAGGGTAATCGCCACGAAAGAGCCGTGGAACACCTCCCAGAACGACCAGAACGGACTATCCCAGCCGCGCTCCAGCGCACGGGCGCGCAAGGCCAACCAGAATATCTCGCCGCCGATGAAGAGGTTCTGAAACAATGCTTTGTACTTGCCCTCTTTCCCAGCCGGGATCACGACACCCTGCCGCTTGGCGAAGCCCCGGAACAGGGTGACCAGGGATTCGCGACCCAACACAACGATCAACACCCAGAGCGGCAGGATACCCCAGTAGGGCACCACTGGAACGCTGCTGGTCCCGACGCGCAGCGAGACGATGTAGAACGGGATGAAGGTAGCGAGAACCAGGAGTTTGTCGGCTATCGGGTCAGCCAATTTCCCGAAGTCGGTGATCTGGCCGCGACGACGCGCCAGGTAGCCATCCCAAATATCGGATATCGCCGCGCCTAGGAAGAGGAGGAAAGCCAGCAGGAGTTGACCGAACCCTCCGCTGAGGATGAGCGCGAAGATCACGGGCGCCGCAACGAAGCGCGCGACCGTTATACCGTTTGGCAGGTTCACGGGATGGATCCCCGCTCAGCCGAGGGACTTGATCACCAGCTTCGCAACGGCCTTGAGCGTGTCAAACACGCCGACCCCCTTGGTCGCGACGCCCTCGTAGGCCGGAACCCGGTCAGGGTTGAGGTGGCGTTCCAGCTCCTCTACACTCGACACGTTCGGGAGGTCGCGCTTGTTGTACTGGATCACGAACGGGATCTGCCGCAAGTCGTAGCCATATTCGGCGAGATTCTCGTACAGATTGTGCATCGACTCGATATTCGCATCGAGCCGCTCGATCTGGCTGTCGGCGACAAACACGACCCCGTCCACGCCCTTCAGAATCAGCTTCCGGCTGGCGTTGTAGTAGACCTGTCCAGGGACCGTGTACAGATGGAAACGAGTCTTGAAGCCTCGAATCGTACCCAGGTCAACCGGCAAGAAGTCGAAGAAAAGCGTGCGCTCCGTCTCCGTGGCTAGGCTGATCAGCTTACCGCGGGTGCTGGGCGCCACCTTGTTGTATATGTACTCCAGGTTCGTCGTCTTGCCGCCGAGCCCGGGCCCGTAGTACACGATCTTGCAGTTGATCTCCCGGGAAGCATAGTTGATCATCGACATCGTCGAGATCCCCTATTCCCGGAACAGTCGGTCAATTTCGTCCTCCGCTTCGTTTACGAAGCCCCGCTCAAGAGCCGGGCTCTCCTCTCCCTCAGCCCTTCCGAATACCTCCTCGAACGCTCTGTTGAGGCCCTCCACAGCGTCCTTGATCTTTATCCGCACAAGGCCCAGGGTCGTTTGCTGGTTGAACAGCACGACCAGGATCAGGCGTTTGCCCACGTCGGCCAGATACATCGACTCCCTGCGCCCCTGATGGAACAGTGAGTTGAATTCCTCCTCTCCTATGAGCGCAGCGAGCTGGTCGTTGGCGGAGAAGTCAGCCGCCGTCAGGCTGGCGAAGGCGGCCGAGTCGAAATCGGGCTGCTCGCCAACTGTCGTCACGAGCTGGCCGGTGCGGTCGACGAGCAACGCACAGCGGGCGTTGGATTCGTAGAGGAGATTGTTCAGGATCTCCTCGATTCGCTCCGAGTCGCTCGCCCCGAAGGACCAGCTGGGTGCTCCGCCAGGCTTCATTCCTTCACTAGTCCGTTGCCGGTAGCGCCGCCCCCCCATCGGAACCGGCCGCTAGAGCCCGTTCCATGCGCTCCAGAATCGAGGCCGCCCTCCGCCTCAGCATCGGCTCCGTCTCCCAGCCCAGAAAATCACGCAGCAGATGCGCGTTCTCGATGTGCGGGTGACGTCCGATATACGTCAGGGCTGCCAAGCGACGCAACGGCCGTGGGCTAAACAGATCGCGACGGTGCCGGTTCACCTGGTCACGGATTAGCAGTACGCCCAGCGCACTGACGGCCACCGCACCAGCGAGCGCCAGACCGACCGTCCGTAGCAGTCTGGTTGTGACGATTGACCCCTTACTCCTCTTCAGACGCATCTACATCCCCCTACGCCCAGCCAGCGCCTGGGCGATGGTAACACCGTCGGCATACTCCAGATCGCCACCCACCGGCAGTCCCCGGGCCAGGCGTGTCACCTTCAGCCCTCGCGCTGCCACCACTTTGTGCAGGTAGGTGGCGGTCGCCTCGCCCTCCACGCTAGGGTTCGTCGCGACGATCACCTCGCGTATCTCGCTGTTCAAACGGGCGAGCAACGAATCCACGTTCAGCTCTTCGGGCCCGATACCGTCCAGGGGTGAGAGACAACCCCCGAGAACGTGGTAGAGACCTCGATAACCGCCAGAGCCGTCGATCGCCGCGATATCCGAAGCCTCCTCGACCACGCAGATTGTCGCCTGATCCCGGTTCGGATTCGTACAGTACTCGCAGGGGTCAGACTCGCTCAAGTTGTGGCAGATCGAGCAGTGCCTCACCCGCTCGGCCATCGCCTCGATGGCCCGCGCTAGTCGGCACGCCTCCTCCGGCGGGATCTTCAACAAGTAATGTGTGAGCCGATAGGCGGTCTTGCGCGAAAACTCGCTGGCCAGATCGTCGATGACCGACATGCCTGGGCCCTACGAGCCTCCGAAGAGATTGCCCAGGTTGAACGGGGCCAGCCCACCGGCTATACGATTGATCTCCTCCTCGTACAGCTGGCGGGCGCGAGCCTGGGCATCGGACACAGCCGCCTGCACCAGGTCCTCCAACATCTCCACGTCGGTGGGACTAACCACGGACGGATCGATCTTGATCTCGCGGATGCGGCCCTGGCCATCCGCCACCACCTTCACCAACCCCCCACCACTGCTGGCCGTGACCGTCTTCGCTGCCAGTTGCGTCTGAATTTCGGTCAGTCGAGCCTGGCCCTGCTGGACCAGCTGGAACAACTGGTGAAGATTGTTCATCCTGGCGACTCCCGCTCACCCATCGACACCGCTCAAAGTTGACTCATACCCAAAAGCGACGCAAGGCCAGCCTTTCTCGGCTAATCCGGGCCTGTGGCGCCGTCCGACCACCTCACTCGATCAGCTCGAGGTCGAGCTTGTCCACGAGGCCCTGGAGGCCCTGGTCACCCTCAACCAGCCGGGCCAGCCGCTGCGCCCGTGCCCTCTCCGGGCTGATCCGCGGAGGCAGCGGCTCTTCCTCTCCGGTGCCTTCCAGGCGTATGGCACGCCCGAGACGCTTCGTAAGTTCCTCCTCGATCCGTCGCCGCCCGACGGGGTCCCCCAGGACCTCAGCGCTCGGCGTTCCCCGAGGGACTGACACTCGCAGCCCGCCATCAGCTCGCAACTCAAGGAGCTGAGCGGCCCGAAGGGCGATCCCCTGACCCGGACGGAGAACACGACCCTCTGCAATCATCTCCTGCCAAGCCGCGCGCGCCGCCTCCAGCGGGCCTCCAGCCCCGCTGCGTGGCCCACCAGGATCGTTCTGGGACCGCTCCTCGACCTGACCCCGGGCACCGCGCGCCTTTGCCTCGCGTCCGCTACCCGTACTCTCTGCCGGCTGTGCACCTCCGCTGCGGCCCGGACCGGCCGGTGAGCTCGAGGCGCCCCCAACCGCCTCCATGAGTTCCTCCAGTTCGACCGTGCGATCCAGCATGGCGAACTTGAGCAGCAACACCTCGATGAGAATCCGCTGCTGCTCGCTCTTGCGGAAGCGGCCATCCGCGGTCTCAAGGGTGGCCGACAGTCCTGAATCCGCGCCCTCGAGGCGAATCCTCAACAGGACACGCAGCGCATCGCCCAGACCTTTGTAGAACTCCTCCAAATCGTACCCGCCGTCGATGAGCTTCTCGACGTAGCCGAAGACGTCCGCGGCGCGACCTTCGTGCAGAATCTCGAACAGTCCGAAATAGAGATCCTCCTCCACGAGCCCCAGAACCTGGCGGACGTCGGCAGCCGTGATCCGCTCGCCGCTGAAAGCAAGGACCTGATCGAGCGCCGACAACGCGTCGCGCAAGGCGCCGTCGGCCTTGCGGACGATCGGGATGAGGGCCAGCTCTTCCGCCTCGACCTTCTCCGCCTGCAAGACCTCGCGCAGTCGCTTGCGGATCAGCTCGGTCGAGATGCGGTGGAAGTCGAACCGCTGGCAGCGTGACAGGATCGGCGGGGCCGTCTGGAAGATCTTTCCCGGCTCCGTCGTGGCGAGGACGAAGATGACCCGCGGCGGCGGCTCCTCCAGGATCTTGAGGAATGCGTTCCACGCCTCCCGCGTGAGCATGTGGGCCTCATCGATAATGTAGACCTTGTAACGAGACGCCTCCGACGGCGCGTACATCGCCCGCTCACGCAAGTCGCGGGCATCATCCACACCGCGGTTGGAGGCCGCGTCGATCTCCACTACATCCAGCGATGTGCGCCCCGACCAGATTCGCTCGCAGCTCTCGCACACCCCGCACGGCTCCCCGTTCTCCCGGTTCTGGCAGTTGAGTGCCATCGCGAGAACCCGGGCAGCCGTCGTCTTCCCGATGCCGCGCGGTCCACAGAAGAGGTAGGCATGCGCGATCCGGCCCCGCTCCACGCCGGTTCGCAGCGTGGCCGACACGTGGTCCTGGCCGACTATCTCCGAGAAGCGGCGCGGACGATAAAGCCGTGCGAGTGCGGGACGATGCATCCTAGTGGGTTGATGAGGTCAGACGTCTGTTTGCAGGGATGAGCCCCCTCCCACCTGCCGCCCCGAAGCCAACACTCGGGGGCCGCGTCCCGCAATCTAGCTGGGCAGCGGCAGGCGAGCAACGGAGGCCCCGGCTGAGTTCCGCCCGGCCGACTAGCCTTCCGCTTCCTCGACTCGTAGGCTGTACTCGCCCGTTTCCCCTGAACCGGCCGAACTCACGATCACCCGGTAGGTCCCGTCCTCGGGCAGCGTGATCCTGATCCTCGAGTCCAGATCGCCGCCGCTGTCGTCGTCCACGAGCGGCTCTCCGAAACCTGGCCCGACGACCATGAGGTAGCAGTCGAACTCCGAGGACTCGAGATCGATAGTGTAGACCTTCCCGGCGCGGCCCATCAGCGCCCACGCCTCCCCGCGCCGCCCCTCACCGATGATCGGGTCGGCCGAACTCAGCCAGCCCTTCATCGTCCCACCGACCTCGATGATCCGCTCAGCCGTGGGCAGCTCGTTGAGGTCCAGCGGCTCCGTCACCCGGAGCGTATATGGCCCGACAGCGCTCTCAGCTACGCTGCTCGCCACCACCACGTATGTCCCGTCGGCCGGGAAGGTCAACGTGATCTGGGAATTCAGGTCGCCGGCCCCATCGTCGTCCGTGAGTACGTCACTCAGACCCGGTCCGCTGACAAGGAGGTAGGCGTCGAAGGCATCTGACTCCAGCACTACCGTCACCGACTCCCCGGCGCGGCCTTCCAGCGCCCAAGCCTCGGCTCCCGCCCCACCACTGGGCCTCGGGCTGCTTGCCGTCAGTGCACCCGACGCCACCTCTCCCACGCGCAGAGTGCGGCCATCGATCGGCAGGTCGCTGAGCAAGGCCGGGTTGATCCCGCCGCACGAATATGCCGCGGTCAGTCCTGGCCTATCCGACACGCGCAAGCTGTAGATCCCCGTCTGCCGGGGCCCGGTCGAGCTCGCCACCACCCGGAAGGTCCCGTCCTCCAGGAAGGTGAACGTGATACGCGCGTGGCAGGCTCCCCCCGAGTCATCGTCCGAGAGCGTTTGATCCATCCCGGGCCCCACGACGTAGAGGTAGGCGTCGAAGTCGTCCGAGATCAGGTCGACCGTCACCGACTCGCCGGCCTGTCCCTCGAGGGCCCAAGCCTCCATGTAGGCGTCGCGGGCTGACCGGTGATCGGAACTGGAAAGCGCACCCCGCACCTCCCCGCCCACGCTGAGCTGCCCTTTTGGCTCCAGCAGGCTCAGGATGGACGCTCCCGCCTGGGCCTCAAGGTATCGCGCGGAACCGAGCAGGAGAGCGCACAGCACGACGGACACGACTACGTTCGGCCGGTTAACGCTGAGCACGGTCATCACCTCGACGGGTTGCAGGCTGGCACCGGGGAGACGAACGACCCGTCGCAATCTAGGCCACCCTGCCACCGCCAACAACGCTGTCGCTCCCAACCGGGTGCTGCCGCACGCCTCGACTCACTCACCGAGCAGCCAAGCGTTGGGGATGTGCTCGATAAGCGGCTCGGCGCCGCGCTGCAAGGCGACACCCACGGCGTCGAAGCGGTAACGGAGACCGGTGCGACCGTAGCGCTGGAGCCAGTGGCGCGCGACACGTTCCACCTCGCGACGCTTGAGCGCCGTGATCGCCTCCAGAGGATGACCGTACCCGTGTCCCGCCCGAGTCTTCACCTCCACAAACGCCACGAGGTCACCGCGACGTACGATGAGATCGATCTCACGGTGGCCGAAACGGAAGTTGCGCTTGAGGATCACGTAGCCGCGTTCTTCGAGGTGACGGGCGGCCAGTCGCTCCCCGAGCACACCCAGATCGTGCGCTGTGCCCAGCTGATCCTCCCCTAGCAATGGCGCACGCGGCTAGGAGTAGGCTCCCTCCGTCAAAGAAACGTCAAACGGAAGCACGCTCAGATCTGAAGCTCGAGGCCATCCCGCGCCATGACGATCTCGCCGTCGTACCCGGCGGCGCGGAGCAAAGCCGGGACGTCGAGACGCCGCAGCTGCGGATAGACGTGGCTGACGGCCAGCCGGCGGACGCCGGCCTCCCTGGCCAGGCGGGCGAGACGGGCGGGCGATAGGTGATCCTTCCCCACGAGCTCGTCGGGCAGCGAGCACTCGGCCAGGAGCAGATCGACCCCCTGGAAGAACTCGCCGAGCGCCTCACTCGGGCCGGTGTCCCCTGTGTAGCCCAGCGCGGATGCAGCTGCCTCCAGCCGCAATCCCAGGCTCTCTTCCGTGTGCGGGGTCTGCGTGACGCGCAGCAGCAGTTCGCCAATCTGACCCTGGGTACCGGGCAGCAACTCGTGCATGGAGATCCCGAAGCCGGGCTCGATCACCCAGGGGCCGTAGGCGGTGGCCCAGGCCGCGAAAAGCCGCTGCGTGCCCTCCGGACCCCACACCGCCAGCGGCATGGTTCGGGAGACTTTCAGCCCGTGCCGCAACGCGAAGATCAGTGAGGGGATCTCGCCGATATGGTCGGCGTGGAAGTGGCTGATGACGAGGTGGTCAAGCTCTCCCCAGGGTAAGGCCGCCCGCGCCAGACCTTGAAGCGCGCCGGCGCCGCAATCGATGACGATCCGCGTATTCCCGTGCTCCACCCAGTAGCACGACGAAGCACGTTCGGGGTCGGGCACCACGGTGCCCGTCCCCACAGTGACCAGCCGCATCGCTGCTCAGGCCACGGCCCCGCGGGCGTACTCGCTGAACTCGACACCCACGATCTTGGACACGCCTGGCTCCTCCATCGTGACGCCGTAGATCCAGTCGGCGGCCTCGATCGTCACGGGGTTGTGCGTGATCACGACGAACTGGACACCCTCCTTGAACCCCTCGAGCATCGCGACGAATCGCCGGATGTTGGTTTCGTCGAGTGGGGCGTCAACCTCATCGAGCACACAGAACGGGCTGGGCTTGACCAGGTAGATCGCGAAGAGCAGCGCGAGTGCGGTGAGCGCCCGCTCCCCGCCGGACAACATATGAATGCGCTGCGTGCGCTTGCCGCCTGGGCTCGCTGATATCTCGACGGGGGAGTCGAGGGGATCCTCGGGGTCGTCCAGCCAGACGTCGCAAACCCCGCCTTCGAACAACGTCGCGAACGTGCGCCTGAAGTTGGCCCTGATCTGCTCCAGCGTTTCGAGGAACGCCGCCGATGCGGTCTCGTTGATCTGCCGGATCGTGTCACGCAGATCCTCACGTGCCTTGGCAAGGTCGGCTCGTTGCGCCTCCAGAAACTCAAGCCGCTCTCTCTCCTCCTGGTACTCCTGCTCCGCGAGCATGTTGACCAGGCCGATCCCGCCCAGACGCTCGGAGAGCTCCGTGAGCTGCTCACGCAGCTCGGCGTACTCACCGGCGGCCGGTTCGACCTCCTGGGACAGCTTCTCGAATGGCCGGCCCCACTCGTCCTCAAGACGCTCACTCGTGCGCTTGAGGTCGGCATCGATCTGTGTCCGTTCCAGCTCCAGCTCGTGCCGCCGCTCGGCGTGGCTCCGCTCTTCCTGCTGCACCCGGCGAAGCAGCTTCTCCAGATCCGCGACCTTCCGCCGCAGCTCCTCGGCACGCTCATCCAGCTCCCTCGACCCACGCTCCAGACGCTCCTGCTCCTCGAAGAGGCCCTCCAGGTCACCCGCGGCGCCCTCCGATTCCGCTTCGACACGCGCACGACCGACCTCAAGCTCGTTCGCCTCGCGAGCAAGACGCTCCGTCCGCTCCCGCGCGCTGGTCTCCGCCTGCTGCTGCGCCTTGAGCTCGCGTTCTGCACGGTCGAGCGCAGCTGCCGCCCTCGCTTCGTCCAGCTGCATCTCCGTCAGCTGGTCGCGCAGCGCCTCCCACTTCGCCCGCACGGCCGCGAGCTCGTCGGGGTCCGGGGCCGCTTCTGCCCCGACCGGTCGCAACGTCCGCAGCGCCTCCGTGTCGGCAGCTTCGCGCTGCTGCGCCGCCGCCCGCTCCTCCTCGAGCCTGGCCACGGTGTCGCGCACGATCACCAGCTCTTCACGCGCCCCCTCCAGGCGCTCCGCTGCTGCCTCTGCCCGTGCCGCCAGGCGCCCTGCTTCCTCTTCCGCCCCTCGACGCGCCGTTTCCAGCCGCTCGACCTGCGCGGATTGACCCGCGACCCGCGCCTCGCTGGCCCGCACCGACTCGGCCAGGCGGTCAGCTTCCGCCGCCAGCTCGGTTTCCAGGCCACGCAAGCGCTCCAGCTCGGCCCTGCGGGCCAGGGCTCCGCCTCCGGCGTACGGTCGGCCGAAGCGGTACACACCCTGTGCGTCCAGGCTCTCGCGCCGGCCGATCCACGCCGGGCCGGTTCCCGGTTCCTCAACTCCGAACTCGACCTCCTTGAGCAGGCGCCTCACCCAGGGCGCCCCCGGCCCGCTGACGCGAACCGCACCAGGCAGGGGCGCTTGCTTGTCTTCGTCCCTGCTCACCCGATCGAGCGGCAGAACGACAAGGCCACCGGGACCGTCGTATTCTTCGAGGAACCAGCGGCGGACACGCATGACAGCGGCAGCATCGTCCACCACCAGACCCTCCAAGTAGGCTCCGAGGTAGGCTTCGACGCCGTCCGCGAAGGCCTCAGGCACATCGATGCTTCGCGCCAGGATGCCCCGGATACCCAGTCCATCGGCTCGCGCCAACGCCGCCTGGACCGCCGGATTGAAGCCCTCTTCCCCAGAGGTCAGCGGCAGGAGAGCCTCGATACGCGCGGCGATCGCCTGCAGCCGCTCACCCAACGCCGCCTGCCGGCCACGCAGCTCTTCGTGTCCCGCCTGGAACTCACTCAGCCGAGCACGCTCAGCGTGCAGTTCCCCGCTGACCTGTCGCCAGCGGTCCTCTGCCAGCTCCGCCTCCCGGCGTGCCTGCTCTTCAGCGCGAGCCGCCTCCTCAACAGCTGCGGAGATCGTGGCCTGCCTGCGCTCCGCATCTCCCAGACGCCGCGCCAGCTCGGCCGCCTCGGCTCGCGCCGCCTGGCTGCGCGCCTGAAGCCGCGCCCGCTCCTCGCGATAGGCCCGCCGTTCTGACTCAACGGCCGCCTCCGCTGCCTCCAGCGCCTGTCGCCGCTCAGCGACCGCTGTCAGCTCGACCTGCTGTCTATGGAGGCCCTCCCGAAGCTCGCCCAGAGCAGATCGCTGCTCCACCACCAGCTCATGCAGACGCTCGATCTCCTCGCTCAGCGTGTGCGTCTGCTCCTCCAGCTCGCGACGCTCCGCCGCCAACTGCCCCAGCCTGGCGCTTGCGTGCCGCGCGCGCTCCTCAGCCAGCAACCTCTGCCGCTCTCGCTCCCCCAACCGGTCGCGGACGGCCATTAACTTCCTGGCGTTGTCGGCACGCTCTCGCTCCAGGTCAGCCAGGCGCGTCCGCACCGCCTCGTACTCTGCCTCGCCCGCTCGCAGCTGCGCGGCATCGTGCACGCGAGCCTCTTCCAGCGAGCGCAGCTCCCTATCGATCTCACGATGTCGCGCGTCCAGCCGCGCCAGCTCCTTCTGCGCCAGGGCCAGCTCGACGGCGAGCTTGCGCTCCCGCAACTCGAGGTAGCGGCGCGCACGACCGCGCTGGCGTGCGAGGCTACGCACTTTCGTCTGGACCTCGGAGATCAGGTCGTCGACCCGAGCGAGATCGGCATCGGCCTCATCAAGCCGGCGTGCGGCGACTCGGCGCCGGTCTTTGTAGCGGCCGATCCCCGCCGCTTCCTCGAACATGGCGCGGCGCTCTTCCGCCCGATCGCTGAGGATCGCGTCGACCATGCGACCCTCGATAATCGCGTAGGCGTTCGCGCCGAGACCGGTGTCCCGACAGAGATCCTGGATATCTCGCAGGCGGCAGAAAGACCCGTTGAGCCGGTACTCGCTCTCGCCACCCGTGTAGACCGTTCGACTGATCTCCACCTCGGTGTAGGGGACGGGCAGCAGATGGTCCTCGTTGGAGAGCCGGAGCGTGACCTCAGCCCGGTGAATCGGCTTGCGTCGTTCCGTGCCCTGGAAGATCGCTTCTTCCATGCGCGAGCCGCGGATGGCGGTCGGCCGCTGCTCGCCTAGCACCCAGCGCAAGCCATCCGAGATGTTCGATTTGCCGCAGCCGTTGGGACCGACGATGGCCGTGATCCCGTCGTGGAAGCGGATCTGGGACGAATCAGCGAAAGACTTGAAGCCGTGGAACTCGATGCCGACAAGCTTCATTGCAACACTAACCCCACCCTTTCCACAAGTTCGACATCCAATCCGGCGCGCGCGATCTGCTCTTCGAGTGGTCGCGCGTCCTCCGGCCTCTCATAGCCGCCTGCGTAGACATGATAAGCGATTTCGCCGTCAGCAGCTGCCGGCACGATGTACGCGGGCACTCCCTGACCGAACAGCGTCTCGAGAGTGGCGCGGGCCTCCCGAGAGCTGGAGTAGACGCCAAAGCTGAACGCGAGGCGGGCCGGTCTCACATCCCAATCTCTGGCAGTGTCCTTGATCCTCTGGCGCACCAGCTGGGTCATCAGTTCCTCAGCACGCTCGCGCCCGGCCAACATGCCGGCGAAGACGCGATAGTAGACGACGCCCCGGACCGGGGTCGGCGCGACGTAGAACGGGAGATCCGCTCGCGTCCACTCCCGCTGGCGTGCCAGGGCATCCTCATACGAACTGAAGGACGCGATGAGGACCGAATATGGCAGGCTGACTTCCTGCAGTCGAGCCCTCTCCCGTTCCCGCTCTTCGGCTGCAGCCGCGCTCGGTATCGCCTGCCCGGTCTCGGCGGCCGCTTCCAGGTATCCAGGATCCTCCGGAACCTGCCGGCTACCAATGGTCACATAGAACGTGACAAGCAGGACCGCCGCTGCAGCAAAAGCGGCCACCGGCATGATGCCACGGCGCACCCGGCCCTTGCCGCGGTCGCGACCAGCTGGCACTCCAGCCTTCCAGCCGGACCTAGGTCCAGCTAAGACCGGCTGCCCCGCGCCGCGTTTTCCCACCGCCGCCCCCGGCGGTGCACCCTCCGGGCCAGGCTCCGCCTGCGAGACCGGTCCCGCTTGTGAATCGCGCGCCGGTCGCGGCGTCGAACCCGACATCGGCTGTGTCTCCGGCTCGGCCGCGGCGTACCAGGGCAGCTCAAGCCCGCTCGTTTGCTCTTCTCGGATCTCCGGCGGCGCCAGGAACTCCGCCAGGCGTCGCGCCTTGTCCGGCAGCTCCACTTCGAGGCCTACAGCGTTCAGTACGATGCAGGCCTCGAATCCCGCGATCGGCCCTGCCTCTAACCAGTCTTGGGGCGACACGCAAAGCAAGAGATGGGCGTCGGTCTGCGCGAGTCGCGTCGCGATCTTGCTCCAACGGGGGTGCTGGTAGAGCACCTGGAGGGGTGGAGGAGCCTCACCGATCGGAAGAAAGTAGAAGGTCTCCGCTTCCGGCCTGCGCACCACCACGGAGAAGGTCGCTGCACGGAAGAGCACGTCGACCATCCCGGGCGCCTCACTGATTCCGAGGACCGCGGCTAGCGATGAGGGGGTGCGCGTCTGCAGGTCGGCGAGCACCACCTTCGGCCGCTGCAACGCCAACTTGCGGACGATCTCTATCGTCGTAGCGACTGCCCAGCGCCGCTGGCGAGTGCTCTCAGCAGCCAGGACGAGAGTCGCGGCATGCGGCCAGGCTACATCAGTCCTGGGCGCCGACACGTCCACCTGCCCCACCTCCCGTACTCCTCACCTCAGATCCCTCCAGGCCTCGCCGGCTCACGCGTCGGCCGCTGGAGGTTCTCCGCCAGCGCCGGCCGAGTCCGCCGGGTTGCCTTGCTCCCTTCCACTACCTTCGATCGACAGGATCCACGGCTTGTAGCCGTAGCGGGCGTTGAGCGAACGGGCTGCCGCTTCCGCCAGCGGGCGTCGTGCGTACGGCCCCACCATCGCCCGGAACCAGAGCACACCCATCGGGTCCTCGTGGAGATCGACGGTCGCAGGATAGCCGAGGCCTTGCAGCCAAGTCACGAGGTCGTCCACCCCAGGGCGCGCACGTGCAGCGAGCACAACAGCGTAGTACCCCGGCGCCGGAGCTTCTTCGCCGACCGCAGATTCCGCCTCCTCCTCGGATCCCTCCTCACCAGGCACCGCGCTCGCCTGACCGCCTGGCTCTGTCCGGCGCGCGCTCCGCTGGGTCAGCTCAGTGCGTGGCCGCGGCGGCTGCCACTCGACGGTCAACCACACCCGCTGATCGCCAGCCTGGACACGTGCGATCTCCCCCAAACGGAGCAGGTCGTAAAGCACGAGATCCGTACCCTGCGCAGCGACGAGACGGCCGCCCGGTAATGCCATCGGCAGATTCTCGTCCCACCCGCATTGGATAACGCCGAGCACCGAGTCTACGCCGACCCGAAGAACCGCCACCTCACCGACGCCCTCCAGGCGAGCCAGCAGGTTCGCACCGTTGGGACTGAAGCGCAGCGCTGACGCCGGTGCCGGCAGCGCCATCTCACGCATCAGCTCGCCGCGGAGACGATCAAAGACGTAGAGGCTCCGGCCTGCTGCAACGTAGAGACGGTGGCTCGACGGTGTCGCCGCCACGGCGCGGCCGGGTTGCGGGAGCGCGACTTCCTCCACGACCTCGAGACTCGGCAGGCTGAGCCCGTGCAGAGCCAGGTCCCCCGAGTCCGCCGCGAGATAGTACAGCCTCTCACCCCAAGCCGTGATGGTGAAATCGCGCACACCCGGCACGCCGCGTCGACCGAGTGGCTCCTGCTCAGGCGGCTGCAGGACCAGAAGCTCACCCTCCGACTCGCCGCCGCCCGCGACGGCGACGACCTGTCCCTCTCCCACGCCTACCAGCCGCAGCAGGTGGCCCTCGAGTTCGAAGCGCCACGGCTCAGACTCGGAAACGAGCTCCAGCGCCCGTCCGCCCGGGGCGATCACCAGCGCCGCTTGACCCGGCAGGGCGACCGCAGTCTCCGTCGCGGCGAAACCCTCATAACTGAGCAAGTGGCCGGTCGCATAGTCGTAGAGCCCGATGCGTGAGTCGCTGAACTGAACCCAGATCGCACCGTCGCCCGGCCACACTTTGGTGAATCCCCCGAACTCAGGTGGCGCCCAGGTCGGCGACTCCAGGTTCTCAGCGCTGCGATATGTCAGCGGACCACCGGCCAGCGGCAGCCCCAGCAGGCCCCAGCCTTCGGAGCTGCCGAGCCACGCGACCCGGTCCAGGCGGCCACCACTTGCCCGGGCTGACTCCTGCCCGGAGTCACAGGAGCTCAGCGCTGGCCAGAGCAGCGCTGCGCCGACGAGGATTATCGTTCGCTTCGACAGGTGCAGCTTCAGATCGGTTTCTGCGGTCCTCGGACCGGTCATCGGGAAAGGCTGGAGTTCGTGGGCTTAGAAGAAGATAGCCGGGCTGGATGCGCCAACGCAAGGCAGGACAGGAGAATACGGGATCGGAGCTAGAAAGTCGGTCCGAACGACAGAGACCAGACCCCGGACTTGTGGTCGGGACGGTCCAGCGGCACGGCGTAGTCGACCCGTAACACGTTCTGAAGAAGGTTCACCCTGAGACCTGCCCCGAAGGCAGCCATCGGCGTACGCACATCGACGGGGTCGACGCCTGGCCCCCGTGACCAGGCCAGCTGATCTAATGAGTTGAAGGCCACGCCCACGTCGAAGAAAAACGCGCCATCGACCGGGGGCAGGCCGAGCGGCACAAAACCGAGATCGAGGAAGTTGAAGACCGGGAAGCGGAATTCGGCGCTTGCCAGCGCAACGCTGCTGCCGATGAGCTGGTCTCGCACCGGGCACAGGGTGGTGAGCAGATCGCGGACTCTCTTACCCGACTCCGCACACTCCGCAGCGTTGAAGGAGCTTCCATCGTAGCCCCGGATGAAGTACGGGCCGCCCCAGTAGATGCGGAACTCCTGCTCGCCGGGTCCAGACCGCGAGAAGCTCGTTATTCGAGTCGCCAGCACGAACTGCCCACCCAGGTTCCAGTAGTTACGGATATCCAGCGTCAGATCGGTTATCCCGACGTCGCCGAAGTAGCGCCCCAGCCCGATCCGATAGCGGCGGCCTGCGATCGGACCAGTGAACCCGTAGAGCGCATTGTCCCACACCAGGGCGACTGAGGGACCCACGAACACCAGGTTCTCCAGCCGCAGGGTCTCCCGATCGCTGCCGCCCGGGATACCCACACCAACCCTGTCCACCACGCTGTCGCGGCTGATGAAGAAGCCGACGCCCGAGAGCTCTAGCCGCTGGAACGCGTTGAAGGGATAGTGGAGTTCCGTGCTGAGCATCCTGTAGACGTCGCGCAGGAACCGGTCCTCAAATACCTGCTGGCCCGTCGGGTCCACCGAGGGCACCGTTCCGCGGAAACGATAGAGTGGGAACTGCTGGTAGGCCATCGACACGTTCGCGCGCTCACGCAGGTATGTGTACTGGGTCAGGATATAGGCATCGTCGAACGAACCCGCGATCTGGCCCCACAGCAGAACGTTGTGGTCGCCCAACACGTCCGACAGGAGGACGTAGGAGCCTCCGTAGATGCCGTTGCCGAAGAAGCCACCGACCTGAGCGCCGATGACCGGCTGCCCTACGACGTCAGGCGTGAGCTTCGGCCTATACTCTCGCTGCTGGAAAGCCGACGTATCGGGCAGGCCTAAGCGCGCGTCCTCGAGCAGACTCGCCACCGTCAACTCCCGCCCCACGACGACCTCGCCCTCAGCCGGCCTCGCGGCTGAAGGTCGGAAGCCACCCAGCACTCTGTAGTATGACTGGCCGACGAGCCCGCGGTCGGCAAGCGCCGGGCCTCCTTCCGCACCGCCCAGGCTGTCATCGTGGCTCTCCTCGACCTCGGCCACGAGAACCGGCGCACGTGAGTCACTGACCGGCCACGCCAAACCCCTGGGATCGTCGATGACGTAAACGTTGTAGCCCGCGCCCTCGAAGTAGGTCACGGCCAATCGGTCCGCCTGCGCGGCCCACGAGATCGCCGGGCTCAGAGGTGTGATGCCGGTGATACCCGACAGCAGGTCCGTCACCTGGTAGAGTCGACTCTCCACCAGCGACCAGATGAACACGTTGTTCACCCCCGTGCGGTCCGACACGAAGGCGATCGCGTCACCATCAGGCGACCACACCGGGTTGACGTTCTTGCCCTCTTCCTGCCGCGGCAGCACCTCCAGGTCGCCTTGGCCCACGCTGTAAAGGGCGATGCGGTAGTTGCCGAAGACGAGTTCCCCAAAATCCGTGTCCTCCCCGCGATCCGTGGCGATCGCTATGTAGCGGCCATCCGGAGACCAACACGGATGCAGGTCGGCGTACTTGTCGTCCGTCAGCTGCCGAACGTGCTGGCCGTTCACGTCCACGACGTACAGATCGCTGATCCCACCGCGCAGCCCTGTGAAGGCGACGCGCATGCCGTCCGGCGAAAACGTCGGGTTCTGCGCGCCATCGAGATCGAGGTCGATCTTGTGCGCCACTCTGCGCTTGCGGACATCATAGATGTAGAGCGCATCACAGCCACCGACCTGGGCAACGAACGCGAGATAACGACCATCTGCGGACCAGGCAGCCGAGGAATTCAGAAACCGCAATGACTCAAAATCAGGGCTCCGCGCCGCCTTGATCAGACGGCTGACTGGCCTGCCGTCCTCTGCTGAGGCCAACCAGAGATCGTAGAAGGCGTACAGCCTGTTACCGCGATCCGAGAGATAGACGATCTCGTGCCCATCCGGCGCGAGTGCCGGTGACAGGTAGGAGGCGAACTTCCCCGAGCCCGGCCTGAACGCGTGGCCCGTCAGCCGCTCGCCGATCTCGCCGGCAGCTGCGAACCTGGCAGTCTCCGGTAGGTAGGTCGTTCGGACAGATTCAATCCACTCCTCAGACAGCTGTTGCAGGGAGATGCCCAGCGTAATCTCGAACGCCGTCTCGACTCCAAGCCGCATCGCGCGCTGGAGTAGCAAGCCGATCGTCTCGTCACCGAACTTCGCGCCAACGAAGCCCATCACCGACTGGCCGAAACGATACGACAGATAGTCGCTGTACAGTGACATCTCCGGAATGGTCCGCAGGTAGCCCGAGAGCACCGCGTCCCTGAGCCAGGCGTGCGTGTGGGTGTCCACCTTGCCGATCGCCAGATACTCGGCCATGCCCTCCAAGAACCAGAGCGGTAGTTGGAAGCCGAGTGGATCTAACTGGCTGGCCAATCCGCGCGCGATGATGTCGTATTGGAAGGCATGCACCAGCTCGTGCGTCAGCACGTGCTCGAAACCGGCGTACGAGCCAGTGAACGGTAGGATCACCCGGCGCTTCGCAAACTCCGTGACGCCGCCCGTGCCCTCCGAGATAAAGCCCCGCAAGGCGTTCGTCTGTTGGAATTGGCTGTGGGAGGCGTAGAGGACGATCGGTTTGCGCTCGTCGAACTCGTGTCCGAGGACGCGGCTCAACCTGTTGTAGGAACGCTCCGCCATCCGCGCAGCGTCGATGGCTGCCTCATGCTCTTGCGGATAGTAGTAAACGTCGAAGTGGGCTGTGCGGATGACCTGGAAATCGAAGACCCGGTGCTGGAGCTTGTTGCGACCGAACTGGCCGTGTGCCGGTTCGCTGATCGAGGCGAGCATCACGGTAGCGCACCAGGCAAGCCGTGACAGCGCTCGCCCGGCCGGCAGCCTCAGTCTAATCCGTCGAATCACGTATCCGGTTCCTCCACCAGCATCGTCGGCGCGTCACCCCACAGCCGCTCCAGCTGGTAGAACTCGCGCACGGCTGGGTGGAATACGTGCACGACAAGATCTATGTAGTCGACGAGCACCCAGCGCCCGGCTCGCTCGCCCTCGATCCCGGCTGGTCGTATGCCGGCGCCAGCAAGCCCTTCCACCGTGTGCTCGAATATAGCACGCACGTGTACCTCCGAGTCACCGGAGCCGATGAGAAAGAAATCGGTCGCGTCCGACAGGCCGCGCAAGTCGAGGACCATAAGCTGTCGGGCCTTGCGGTCCTGGCAGAGCTCGACAGCTCGCCGGACCTGCGAAGGAAGGTCGCTGAACCTGACTCGCCCCGAAGTAGCTACCGCGGGTTCCCGCCTGGATATGTGAGATCGCTCTGACCTTGCTCGACTCATCTCTCGGCTGACCTAAGGAAGCCTCAGCCTGCCGAGCCGCGACCGACGTCTACTCCGCCTGATAGAACACCGCCCAGGCACCCGGCCCGGTATGGGCGGACAGCGTCGCAGCGGCCGGACGGATCAGAAGCCCGTCCGGCATGAACTCCCTCTGTAGCAGGCTCGCAAGCAGATCAGCGACATCAGGGCAATCAACGTGCACCACTCCCATCCGCAGCCGCGCTCGCTCCCTGGGCACTTGCCGTCTCAACAGCTCCAGCACACGCTGGACAAGCACCTCACGGCCCCGAACCCGGTCCACTGGAACAACCGCACCTTGCGAATCCACGCTGAGTATCGGCTTAAGATCGAGAAGGCTGCCGACGAAGGCCCGCGCTTTTCCCAACCGCCCCGAGCGCTGCAGGTACCGCAGGTCATCAACTGTGAGGTACAAGCCAGAACGCTCGCGCGTCCGCTCCAGCTCGCCGACGATCTTCTCCAACTCCCAGCCCTCCCGAGCCAGTTCCGCTGCCCGGATCACCTGCAGTCCGAGCCCGAGAGACGACGAGCGCGAGTCAAACACACGCACACTCGCGCCCGTGAAGCGTGCTGCAGCCGCTTGTGCCTGGCCGAGGGTCCCGGAGAGGGCCCCCGACAGCAAGATGGCCAGCACGTTATCGGCCTGTTCAGCGGCGCGTCGGAACGATTCCTCAAAGTGCGCCGGCGAAGGCTGAGAGGTCGTTGGCAGGGGCTGCGCAGGATCGACCAGCCGTCGCAAGAACTCCTCGTGTGTGATCTCCACGTGATCCAGAAAGGCATCGTCGCCGAACATGACGGTGAGCGGCACGACCGTGATATCGTGCTCGAGTACCGACTCCGGGGGCAGATCGCATGTGCTGTCCGTTACCACGGCGACACGGCGTGCCGTCTTGCGGCGTCGACGGAGGTGCTGAGCCCTCATATCCTCGGCCTTCACGCACTGCACGTCACTGCCCAACGCAGCCAACGCCTGCTTGACCCTATCCGGCTCGTCCGTGTGGACGTGGATCTTGGCCACGGAGGATGCACGCGTGACGACCAACGAGCCCCCCAGTCCCCGAACGGCTTGGACCATCGCCTCCCGTCCCGGCAGCGGGTTTCCCCGGACAACGAATTCGGAGCAGTACCGGAACGCGCGATCTGTGTCATCCGGGAACTCGGCGAGGGCGGCAGCGTCGGGTGTCTCCAACACGGTTGCCGACGGTGCCATGGCTCTGGCACGACCTTCGACCAGGCCAACCACTCCCTCCACGAAACGCACGAACCCCTTGGCCCCCGCATCGACGACATTCGCCTCGCGCAGAGCAGGCAACAGCTTCGGCGTGCGCTCCAGCGAAGCGCGCGCCGCCCGGAGCAATCGCCAGGCGAGTGCCGCGAGGTCGGGCGCGTGACGCGCGAAGTGATGGATCTCCTCGGTGGATTCGCGGATGACGGTGAGTATGGTCCCCTCGACGGGGCGATCGACCGACTGATAGATGGACTCAGAGGCCCGGCCCATGGCGACCGCGAGATCCTCCGGCCCGGCGCGGTTCCGACCGTCGAGTCCTTCTGCGAAACCCAGGAAGTAGTGCGACAGCATCATCCCCGAGTTTCCCCTCGCGCCCAAGACGCCCGCCTCCGCAAGCCGCGACGCCACGCCTGCCACGGAGCGGTCTCTAACACCCTTCAAGGCGTCAGCCATCGCCCGAAGCGTTAGGGCCAGGTTCGTGCCGGTGTCGCCGTCAGGTATCGGAAATACGTTGATGCGATCGAGTTCGGCTCGGTGGGTGAAGACGTGCTCTGTCCCCGCCAGAAACAACCGCCTGAGCCGACGCCCGTCGCAGTACGCGATTCCCAGGTCCTACTCCTCCTCTCGCTTGACCACCCAGACCTTGATCGAGGCTTCCGCCTCCGGGTACAGCCGGATCGGCACCGAATAGACTCCGAGAGCCTTGATCGGTTCCTTCATGACGACGTGCCGTCCATGCACATCGAAGCCCTGTTCGCTCAGCTGTGCCGCGATGTCCCGCGGCCCCACCGAACCGTAGAGCCTACCTTCCTCGCCTGCCAACATCGAGAAGGTGATCGATGCGCCTTCGAGTCGTTCGGCGAGCACGCGAGCGTTGCTCAGGTCTCGCTCCTCAGCCAACAGGGCAGCCGCCCGTTCCTGCTCAAGGCGCCGGCGGTTCTGCTCCGTCGCGGCGTAGGCGAGTCCCTGGGGCAAAAGATAGTTGCGCGCGTAGCCTGGCCTCACGCTCACAACGTCGCCCACATCGCCAAGATTCTCGACCTTTCTTCTCAGTATGACCTCTAGGTGCTTAGCCACGTTCACGCTCCGATTCTGACTTCCTACAGATATTTAGCCCGATAGCCCGCCTCCGCCACTGCGTGCCTTGATGCGGCCACGCACGTTCAACCACGTGTCACTCAGGCCAACGATCAGCGCTATGCCCAGAAACAGGGCGAGAATGGGATAGATGAGCAGCGCCACCACCGCCCCTACCACTCCCGTCATCACCGAGATCCCGCCGACCAGGCTCAGGAGCACGGCGGCACCCCTCACAACGTACAGCAAGCCCATGAAGAACACGGCGTTGCCGCCGACGCGCTCCGCTATCCCGCCGACCGGTGCCACGATCAGGGCCAGGCCAAGCAGCCAGAGCCAGACGAGGTGGTCGTTGAAGCTGAACCCTCGCAACCCTCCAACCTCACGACCCACGTCACCCGCCAGCCTTTTGCGCGCGGTCACGGCTACGCCGAGCGCACCGAGCGAGCTCACCCCGAGCAAAGCGGGGAAGAGTGCCGTCTGCAGGCTGGCGACTCGAGCCACCAGCGCCCGCACCGAACCATCGGCCCGCCCGCCCAGCAACTCCGTCGCGGCGGCCGCTGCCTGGCTGGCCCGCACAGTCATCGAGCCGTCGAGCTCGCGCCATACCCCAGGGCTCGCCAGTAAGGTCAACGAGACAGCCGTCACGCCGATGCCGAGCGCAGCCAGAGCTCGTGCTGAGAAACTCCAGCTCGGGCGCCAAGCTGTAGTCAACACGTAAGTTCCGGCCAAGAGCAGTGGCCAGCCGCGCTCGAACCACCAAAGACCTGAGTGCTCACCCGGGGCCGCCATGGCCACGACCGCGCCGACTACGATAGCCGACCACACCCTGCGCGGCCCGTATGCCACCAACAGAACCGCTAGGGGAATACCGATCAGGACCAGCGGCTGGGTCACCGCGAAGGCCAGGGCCACCGCCCCGAAGCCGACCATCCGGCCCAGCTCGCCGCGTGGTGACGTCACGTTCGTTCTATCGCCGGTAGTCTTCCACGTAGGGAATCAACGCCAGATAGCGGCTCCGCTTGATGGCTCGCGTCAACTGCCGCTGGTGCGGGGAACAGGTCCCCGTTATGCGGCTCGGCACGATCTTCCCACGCTCGGTGATGAAACGCGAGAGCAGGTGCTCGTCCTTGTAATCGACCACCGTGATCTTGTTCTCACAAAGGTAGCACGGCTTTCGTCTTCTTCTCCGCATGGTCTACCGCCCTGTTGTCTCAGAGTCATCCCCTCCAGCCACCAGCCAGGATAGCGTCCCGCTGGCCTCAGTCTCCTTCGTTCTCATCCAGCTCGTCTTCGTCGTCATCCTGCGACCTGAACTTCGGTCTCGTGTTAACCGCCGACTGCGGCGTCGGAAGCTCACCTTCAGAGAGAACGACCAAGTATCGCAGAACGGCCTCGTCCAGCTTGATAGCCCTCTCGAACTCCGGAAGGTTCTCCGGGTCAGTCCGGAGCTGGACGACCACGTAGTAACCGTTCTCGTGCTTGTGGATGGGATAGGCGAGCTGTCGCTTCCCCCAATGCTCCAGGGCCACGATCTCGCCCTTGCCGTCCCCAGCGATTAGCTGGTTGAACCGCTCCAGCTTCTCATCGATGACTGAGCGATCGAGGGCGGAATCGAAGATGTAGACGATCTCGTAGTCGCGCATTCGTCACCTCCCTTTGGCCTGAGCTCGCAGGTCTGAACTCGTTAGGCCCCGTCCAGTGACCGGGACGGAGCAGGTACGTTGTCACGGCAGGCTAGTTCCTGAACGCGCCAATATTACCCGAAGTTGGACCCAATCTCAAGCTCCCCGGCAGAGCTACTCAGGTATGAGCCCGGAACAGCAGGATATCACCGTCCTCCACGACGTGGCCCCGACCCTCAGCCCGGACGAGCCCCTGGTCGCGGGCGGCTTTCAGCGATCCCACTTGCTCGAAATCGGCGTAGCTCACCGTCTCTGCGCGAATGAAGCCCTTCTCGAAGTCGGAATGCACGACCCCAGCCGCCTGGGGCGCAAGCATCCCTCGCGGGATCGTCCAGGCGCGCACTTCCTTCTCGTTGAAGGTGAAGAAGGTGATCAGGCCCAGCAGCCTGTAGGTGGCCTGAATCAGCCGCTCGACGCCCGGTCGTTCGAGGCCCACGGCCTTAAGGTACTCCCGCCGCTCCTCAGGCTCCAAGTCCAGGAGCTCTGCCTCTAGCCGGCAGCAGAGGACCAGAACCTGGTCGGCTCCGACAGCGGCGGCGAGTGCCGCTGCCGGCTCGTCCTCGCCGGAGATGCTGGACTCGGCGACGTTGGCCACGTAGAGGATGGGTTTCCTCGTCAGCAGAAACAGCGAGTTGAGGATCTCATCCTCCCCCTCCCCGCACTCGAAGTCGCGAGCCGGGCGGCCCGCATTCAGCCATTCTCGCAGGCGGCTCAGGCTCTCGACCTCGCGTTGCGCATCGCGATCACCACTCCGTGCCGTCCGTTGCACCCGGTCGAACCGCTTGTCCACGGTCTCGAGGTCAGCCAGCAGCAGCTCGGTCTCCACCGTGCCGACGTCACGCACAGGATCTACAGAGCCCGCCGGGTGAGCGATGTTCGGGTCGTCGAAGCAGCGGACTACGTGGATCAGCGCTTCCACCTCGCGGATATGAGCGAGAAAGCGATTGCCGAGACCCTCGCCGCGGTGCGCACCCTCCACGAGGCCGGCGATGTCCACGAACTCGACGACCGCGGGCACCTTTCGAGGCGGCTGAACGATCTCGAACAGGCGATCCAGCCTGGGATCCGGCACCTCGACCACGCCAAGGTTGGGATCGATTGTCGTGAAAGGATAGACTTCGGCGGGAACACCCGCCGCGGTGAGTGCGTTGAACAGCGTCGACTTGCCCGCGTTGGGCAATCCCACAATGCCGGCTTTCAGTACGCGACTCATCGGAAACGCACCCTGCTAGGGCCTCGTTACGGTGAAGCTCCGGAGGCGCCGGTGGCCCCCGGAGCTTCATCAATTTAGGTGCGCCGGAACCGATCAGGCCAGCCGAACGAAGAAGGGCGCGAGCACAAGGCTGACCACGCTCATCAGCTTGATGAGGATGTTCATGGAGGGTCCCGACGTGTCCTTGAACGGATCGCCAACCGTGTCGCCAACCACTGCGGCCTTGTGCGGCTCTGAGCCCTTGCCACCGTACGCGCCAGCCTCGATGTACTTCTTCGCGTTGTCCCAGGCACCGCCGGCGTTCGCCATATAGAGGGCCAGAAGCACACCTGTCAGGGTGGCCCCCGCCAGCAACCCACCCAGCGCCTCCACGCCCAACAGCGTGCCCACCAGCACTGGTGCGATCACTGCCAGCGTGCCGGGCAAGATCATCTCGCGCAGCGCCGCCCGCGTCGAGATATCGACGCAGCGCGCGCTGTCGGGCTTCGCCTTGCCCTCCATCAGGCCAGCGATCTCCTTGAACTGCCGCCGGACCTCGTTCACCATGCCTGATGCCGCCCGCCCGACGGCAGTCATCGTCAACGCCGCGATCACGAAGGGCAGCGTGCCACCGATCAGGACCCCAATCACAACCATCGGGCTGACCAGATTGAGCCCTGTCTCCTGAAGTCCGACAGCGGATGAGTAGGCGCTGAAGAGGGCCAGCGCGGTGAGTGCGGCTGAGCCGATGGCGAAGCCCTTGCCGATGGCGGCGGTCGTGTTGCCTATGGCGTCCAGGCTGTCGGTGATGCTGCGGACGCCTGGGCCCAGGCCGCTCATCTCGCTGATACCGCCGGCATTGTCAGCGACCGGTCCGTAAGCGTCCACGGACATGGTCACACCCACCGTCGCCAGCATCCCCACGGCCGCGATACCGATGCCGTAGAGACCCGAGAACTTGTGGGCAAGCCAGATGGCAGCGCAGATGAGCAGAACCGGAAGCGCCGTGGAGATCATCCCCACTGCCTGACCCGCGATGATGTTCGTCGCCGCACCGGTCTGCGATGCCTCCGCGATTCTCCGTATCGGTCGCCCCGCCGTGAAGTATTCGGTCGAGAGACCGATGAAGATGCCCACCAGCGACCCGCCGAACATCGCCCAGAAGGGCCCGAGCGCGCTGTAGCTGCCGTTACCCTCGAAGACGTCGAGCCGCAACGTCACCCAGCCGGCGACGGCCCAGAACAAGACGGCGGCGATGTACGTGCTGTTACGCAGTGCCGCAGCCGGGTTCGCACGCTCCATCAGCTTCATCGAGAAGATCCCGGCAAAGCTGGCCAGCAGGCCGATCATCACGTAGAGGATCGGCAGGGTCACCGCCTCCATGCGCTGCGTCGTAAGGATCTGTGCCGATGTCGCGCCGATGGCGATGGTGGCGATCACAGATCCTACATATGACTCGAAGATGTCGGCGCCCATCCCAGCCACGTCACCGACGTTGTCGCCCACATTGTCGGCGATCGTCGCCGGGTTGCGCGGGTCGTCTTCAGGGATCCCGGCCTCGACCTTGCCGACCAGATCCGCACCGACGTCCGCCGCTTTCGTGTAGATGCCGCCACCGACACGTGCGAACAGCGCGATCGAGCTAGCGCCCATCGCGAAGCCGGCTATGATCTCGCTGAACGTCTTGAACGCCGAATCATCGCCGAGGCCGCCCGCGTAGATCGCGAACACGACCCCGATGCCAAGCAGGCCGAGACTGGCCACGGACAGGCCCATCACAGCACCCCCGTTGAACGCGATACGGAGCGCTTTCGCTTGTCCAGCCTCGCGCGCTGCCTCGGACGTCCGCACGTTGGCGATAGTCGCCGCGTTCATACCGAAGAACCCAGCCGCCAGCGAACAGAGCGCCCCGCCAACGTAGGCCAGTGAAGTCGGCAGCGAGCCCAGCGCCAGATACAACAGGCACGCCACGACGACGATGAACGGTACGAGCACCGAGTACTCGCGCTTCAGAAACGCCCTGGACCCCTCCTGGATCTGCTGTGCCAGACCGGCCATCAGCTCCGTGCCGGCCGGCTGCCGCCTCAAGTACAGATAGACAAGCAGCGCTACCACCAGGCCCAGCAGACCCGTGGGCGCCGCATAGGTCACCGCAATGCCCGTCACCGACCCTCCTTGGTCTGCAACGTCATTCCTCGCGATCCAATGGAACGTTGTAGCGATTCATCGCCATCTCGATGCCTTCCCGCGCCCACACCGCGACGCCGTCCGCGAGGCGCGGGAGCACGTCTAGTACGGCATCCTCATCCGCCGGATCGTCGAACTCCGACAGAACCCAATCGGCCAGATCGACGCCCGGCGGGGCTGTACCAACGCCGATGCGAAGCCGAGGGTAATCACGAGTGCCGAGAGTGTACTCAACCGACTGAAGACCGTTGTGACTACCCGCCGAGCCGCGCGCCCGGAAGCGCGGACGACCAGGATCAAGCGCCACGTCGTCCACCACGATCAGCAGATCGCGCTGGACATCCAGCGAGGTGGAATCCACCAGGGCCCGTACCGCTATCCCAGAGTGATTCATGTAGACCAGCGGCTTGATCAGCCGGAGCTCGCCCACCCCGGACAGCTCGGCTGTGGAGCGGAGCCAGAGATCCTCTTCTTGGAACGGAGTTGCGGACCAGCGTCGCTTGAGCAGATCGAGAAGCCACCAGCCGACGTTGTGGCGCGTGGCCTCGTACCGGGCCCCCGGGTTGCCCAGTCCGATTACGGCTTTCAGGGCTACTGCTCCTGTTCCTCGGCCTCCTCCTCGGCAGGCTTGCCGCGACCGATGACCTCGGGCTCGGCCTTCTCCTCGACCGCCTCTACCTCCTCAACAACCTCCTCGACCTTGAGCGCGGCAGGCGGGACGATGGCCGCGATCGCCACCGAGGAATCGCTGAGGATCTCCACGCCCGCCGGCGCTGACAGATCGACCACCGTCACGCTGTCCCCGATGCCGAGCTCCGAGATGTCGAGCTCCAACGCTTCCGGGATCTGATCAGGATCGCAGCGAATCTCGACTTCGTGCCGCAGGTGCTCCAGGATGCCGCCTTCCTTCACTCCGCGGGCGACGCCATCCAAGCGGACCGGCACTTCGAGCCTGACCTTCTCGCCCCTGTGCACGGCCAGGAAATCGACGTGCAAGACCTCGGATCTGTAGGGGTGGATCTGAACCTCGCGGATCAACACGCGTGGCGTGTCACCGTTGTCGAGCTTCAGCTCTATCAGCGTGCTCTCGTACGAACCCGACGTCAGCAGTCGCTCGAGCTCCTTCGTGTTGATCTTGCAGGCACGTGTCTCCTCGCCATGCCCGTAGATGATGCCAGGCACGTACCCTTGGCGCCGCAGCGAACGCGCCGCGCCCTTCCCCGTCTCCGTTCTCAGCTGAGCCTCAAGTGTTACTCGCGTCGTCATTACATCACATCCCCTGCAATGTCGGCCAGATGCTCCCCAGCCGCGCAGCTCGTTATTCGAATAGGCTGCTCACGCTCTCGTTCTCGTGGATATAGCGGATGGCACGGGCCAGAAGGTTCGCCACCGGCAGAATCTGCAGCCCTGCAAAGCGCTTCTCCTCCGGCACGCAAATCGTATCGGTGACCGCGACCTCCGTAACTGGCAACTCCGACAAGCGCGCCACCGCCGGCCCACTCAGCAGCGCGTGTGTGGCACACACTAAGATCCTCTTCGCACCGCGCTGCTGAAGCGCCCGAACCGCTTCAGCCACCGTCCCGCCGGTGTCGATCATGTCATCCGGGATGAGGCAGGTCTTCCCCTCGACATCACCAACCACGTTGACCGCCTCAGCCACGTTGTGAGCCGGGCGACGCTTGTCGATCATCGCGATCTCGCCGCCCAGGCGTCGGGCGAATCCCCGCGCCATCTTGGCCGCACCCACATCGCTCGCCACCACCACCAGCGGCTCCAGATCCAGGCGCTTGAAGTGCTCGGCAAAGACCGGGAGTGCGTACAGGTGATCGACGGGAATATCGAAGAACGCCTGCAGCTGGTGCTGGTGAAAGTCGATCGCGACGACCCGGTCCGCGCCGGCTGTGCTGATCAGGTTCGCCAGCAGCTTCGCCCCGATCGCCACACGCGGCTGATCCTTCCGATCCTGGCGCGCGTACCCATAGTAGGGAATCACCGCCGTCACGCGCGCCGCCGATGCACGACTCGCCGCATCGAGGAGCAGCAGCAGCTCTATGATGTTCTCGGCGGGCGGAGCCGTGGGTTGAATGATGAAGACGTCGCGGCCCCGCACGTTCTCGTCGATACGGACGAAGATCTCGCCGTCGGCGAAGCGCTTGATCGTCACATCGCAGAGCGTGCTGCCCAACTCCTTGGCGATCCGCTCGGCAAGCGGCCGATTGGCGGACCCCGAGAGCAGCATCATCTCGTGGCTCTTGGGATCGACGTCTGACGTATCGGTCACGGTTTAGGCCCCTGGAATCGAAAGCTTCGCAAGTTATCCAGCGCCTGACCAGGCGTCAACTCAGCTGCACGTTTCCGGTCCCACCGCCCGGCTTGTCCCGGAGGCCCTTGCGTTCCACATTTCCCAGCCAATGACAACGCCACTCGTCATCTTCGTCCTAGGCCTCGTGGCGCTCTACGTGGGCGCCGACTTGATGATCCGGGGAGCCTCACGACTGGCCCGCAAGCTCGGCGTCAGCGCCCTGGTCATCGGCCTCACGGTCGTAGCTATGGGTACTTCCATGCCCGAGCTGCTGGTCGGCGTGGTGGCCGCCGTCCGCCACAGCGGCGACATCGCCATCGGCAACGTCGTCGGTTCGAACGTCGCCAATATCGCCCTGATCCTCGGGTTCGCCGCCCTCATCCGCCCGATCCGCGTCCAGATGCGGCTCCTGACGCGGGAAGTCCCCATCATGATCTTCGCCTCCGTCGCCTTCTACGTCTTCGCCTTGGACAGGGACCTGAACCGCTGGGACGGGGTCACCTTGTTCGTCGGCTTCATCGCCTACACGTTGTACCTCCTCGAGGGAGCGCGGCGCGAGTCCCCCGCCATCGAGGTCGAGTACCAGAAGTTCGTGCCAGCCGGGGGGACCGTGCTCGGCCACCTACTTCTCACCGTCATCGGGCTCGGCACGCTCCTCGCCGGTGCCCACCTGGTGGTGAACAGCGCCGCCACAGTGGCCCGCCTCCTGGGGATCTCCGAGCTCGCCGTCGGCCTCACGGTCGTAGCCCTCGGAACTTCCCTCCCGGAGCTCGCTACCTCGGTCGCCGCCTCGATTCAGGACGAAGGCGACATCCTGGTGGGGAACGTGGTTGGCTCCAACGTCTTCAACCTGCTGGCGGTGCTCGGCTGCGCTACCCTCGCACGCCCCCTCGGCGTTCCCGTGTCAGTCATCCGCGTCGAAGCGCCCGTGATGCTCGCCGTGAGCATCCTCGTGCTCCCCTTCGTCTGGACAACGCTCCGACTGACCCGCCTGGAGGGCGGCATACTGGTGACTGCGTACTTCGCGTTCGTGATCCTGCTGGCTCTGCCTTCCTGACAGCGCAGGGGCGTACCCCGCGGCAACAGTCCAGCAGCGCGCGAGCGCCAGAAGCGTTCGCCAAGCTCGAACCTGGCGGCCCCCGCGCCTCGGCCGTGTCCAGTCGCCGGCCACTCGTTCCGATGCACGTCACCGTACCGGTTACCATACGGTAGCATCCGCGCGCGCCCGCTCAGTGCAGCGACCCGGTGGGAATGTCGGAGCTCTAAATAGCACAAAGAGTTAGAGCCAGCGGCAGACCCGGGCACGGTCCCTGCCGCCTGGGGTCTGCGGACAGTTCGAGAGGAGGGAGTCACATGCGCACACCCGGCCCCAGCGCGAACGCGCACCACCAGTTGATCCAAGCTCGCCTGGAGCTTCAGCCGGAAACCGAGAGTGAACTCAGCTATCAGGAGCGACTGGATTGGCTCGCTCGCGAACAGCTACTCACCAGGCTGGGCTCAAAAGGGCATGCTGTGGATTGGCCCGGGTGGAGTCGAACCACCATTTCTGGATCCAAAGTCCAGCGTCCTGCCTTTAGACGACGGGCCAACGAGAGCGGTCCGGCGAGACTACTGCGCAATCTCATCGGCAGGACCGGGCAGATCAAGACCTGGACGTAGGCAACGTGAAACGCATCTGCTGGCTGCTGATCTGCTTGACGGCCCTGGGCATGGGCCAGCCTGCGAGCTTCGGCCCGCGGGCGTCGGCCAGCGTGGACGGTTTTCAGAACGTGGTGCTCTCCCCTGCAGTCGCCGATAACCTCGCCCTGTTGTTCGGCAATTTCGACACGGAACTCGTGCTCTGTCTGGAGGGGGAGCGTCGCGGGGCAGACCTCTACATCACCGACTTCCGAATGCCCCATATCTTGACCTCCGAGACAGGGCGCGTGCAGGCCGCAAGCTGCAAGCCGAATCGCCGCACCGTGGGCACCTGGCACAATCACCCTGCGTCAGGTCTCAGCCTCGCCAGCGCGAGCCCCGAGGCGCACGCCCGCAACTGCTATCTGTCGCGCACCGACATCAGCGACTTCCAGCGTCGGCATGGTGCTCTGGTGAGCGTCGTCTCCTGTGCTCCGCTCACTTATGCGTACTGGAAGCGCAGCGATGTTGATTCCATCGCGAGAGACATCGCCCTGCTGCTGCCACCGCCCGGACAGCTGGTGCAGGCCCAACTCTGGAAAGATCCGCGCGCCAGTGCGCTCACACAGGCCCGCCAGCGCTGACTAGCCGCACGCCCTTCAGCTCAGCAGCCAGTTGCGACGCCGCCCCATCACGCTCCCGCTCGCTCTCGTAGACGGCGAACAGGGCCGCGCCACTCCCGGAGAGCAGGGAGATCAGTGGCTGCGTCTCAGCCAGCTTCGCTCGGAGCGAACCCAGCACCGGGTGTCTGTGGAAGATGAGGGGCTCGAAGTCGTTTACGGCCCCAGCGCGGATGCCCTGCCAGGTAGAGAGCGAAGGCCAGTGTGTCAGTGTCGGCCCAACCGAGGAGGCTTTCCCCGTGCCCTCACGTGCCCTATCCCAGAGGGCGTATGCCTCGGCCGTCGAGACGGCTAATTCAGGCAGAACGAGCAACATCGGTCGCACCGCGATGGCTGGATAGGCCAAGAGGCGATCCCCGCGACCCCAGGCGAAGGCCAGCGGATGATCGGCCACGAAGTACGGCACATCGGCGCCGAGGTCCGCTGCCAGGTGCAGCAGCTCGTCCAGCCCGGGCGGTGACTCGACGCTCCGTGAGAGCAGCCGGAGCACCGCCGCCGCGTCGCTCGAGCCACCCCCCAGACCAGAGCCCGGCGGGACACGCTTGTCGAGCTCGATCTCCACGCCGCCGGGAACCCGGGCGCGTTCGAGGAAGAGGGCTGCGGCCAGGGCCGCTAGATTCTCCAGCCCTTCGGGTGCGCCCTCCGGGCCGGTGAGGCGCAGCTCCACTCCGGGCTCGCGTCGGCGACGCAGTCGTAGCCGGTCGGCCAGATCGATCCGGCAGAAGACCGTCTCAATAGGATGGAAACCGTCCGGACCACGCGGAAGGATGCGCAGCCGGAGATTGACCTTGGCCTGGGCCACCGTCTCCAACCAGCCGCTAGCCACGGCCCTCGATCCCCCAACGCGCCTGTGCCTCGCAACTCAAGCGCTTTCCTCCACGATCTCCTCGCTGTGCCCGACCTCGCCCCACGACAGGCCGAGCCGGCCCAGATAGTAGATCCCGATGATTGTGACCGGGGTGAACGATCCGACGTGGAAGGCCGCCGCGTAGCTAACGGCCTGGCTCGCCGGCACACCGAACGGCAACAGGGCAAGCTTGACGCTCGCTTCGAACGGTCCGAAGAAGCCTGGCGATGAGGGGATCGAGACGCCGAACGCGTTCACAGCTTGCACGAAGATCGCGCCGAGATAGCCCGGCCCGGTGATGCCAAACGCGAGCATCCCCACGTAGAGGGCCAGCGCGCCCCAGAACCAATGCAGGAAGGACCAGGCAAACCCGGCCATTACCAGCCCTGGGCTGCGCATCGCACCCAGCCCCGCGATGAACGACTTCATGATCTCGGCGATCTTGTCGGCCGCCCGTCTGGGGAGCAGGCGGCCCAGTGTCGCGCGAAAAACGCGGCCCGCCAGGTCGGGCCGCCAGATCAATACAAGCAATGCCACGCCGGCGCCGCCGAAGATCACCAGCACGCCAATCACCCGACCGATCAGTTCGTCTCCCAGTCCCGGCGCCACGCGAAAGCCCGGAAGAAAGAGGGGCGCAGCCAGGAAAGCAGCGAGGGTCAGTCCGTCGAACAGCCGCTCCACGACCAGCGAGCCGAACGACGCGCTCACACTGATCGGCTGGCTACGGCTGAGAGCGTAGGCTCGCGCAAACTCCCCGACGCGGGCGGGCAGCAGGTTGTTGGCCATGAAGCCAATGCAGGTGCTGGCGAAGCGGGCGTAGTAACCGGGGTCGGCCAGAGCAGGCTTCAGAAAAACCTTCCAGCGGGCGGCGCGGATGAGGAAGCCCGCCGTCTGTATCGTGACGGAAAGCGCCAGCAACCACAGGTTCGCGGTCCGCATGTGGTGCCAGAGCTCGGCCAGCGACACATCGTGGAGAGCCCAGTAGAGCAAGAGCAGGCTGACGGTGATTCCGACGACCGTCTGCCAGCGGCCGGTCATTGCTGCGTACCGGTCTGAACCAGGGCGTGCTCGAGCAGACCGAGCGCCTCCTCCAGCAGAACGTGCGCGTGGCTGACGTCAGGCTGTGGTACTTGCAGAATCCCCCCGATCTCGTCGGTCAGCGACCTCGCGCGCGCCACTGCGTCCTCGGCGCTGTAGGTCAGGGATTCGATGGGTACCGGGGGCTCACGATCAGGTTGTGTCGCCGCCTCCAACGAATCTTCGGCCCGTCTCACCGCACCGATGCGATCCTCTTTCGCGGTCGTCTCAAGGTAAGAGCGGAGCTCCGCAACCGTCGTGGCGAGATCCACGACGATGGACTGCAATCGCCACGGCGGCCCGTCGAGCGCAGCGCGCAGCGCCGCGCCCGCCCGTCGCGCCACCCTTCCGAGGTCCGCGTGACCGAAGGTGACGGCGCGCTCCCGCAGCTGCCTGAACGCGAACGTCAGCCGCTCACCGGCCTTGCGCGTCTCCGGGTCGCGGGCGATCTCCTCGCGCAGGCGATCGATGGTGTCGAGGCTGGCCGTCGCCTCCAGAGCGAAAAAGGCGTCCCAAGAGCCGGCGCCACGCTCCGCCATCGGGCACGCCTCGATGTGCGGTCCCACCTCATCGAGGAATAGCTCGCTGATCCAGGTGATCTCGCGCTGGGCTGCGGTGCCGAGAACCTGTTCCTTGAGATCCTCGATCTCCAAGCCGCGCGCCACCGTGGCGCTCGGTGCCTCACCGCGAATGAACTCGGTGGCGACATCGTCGAGAGACTGTCGGGCGCGCCGGAAGAGGGCCAGGTGTCCGGGCCCGACTGTAGAGCTGGTGTCAGCGATCTTCAGGATTACCTCTTCCACCGCAGCCAGCGCCGGACCTACGGCGGGAATCTCATCGACGCCTTCGATGCCTCGCAGCGGCCGGATACGTCGCAGCAGCTTCTTCAGCGGTTCCCGGTTCCGGGGATCACGCTCCAGCACGCCCAGCGACTCGCCGATATCCGTGGCGAGGCCGCGCAGCTCCGTGCCCAAGTAGCGGCGGAACCTCTCATCATCTTTCGGTGGCGGCGTCGGCGGCGCCGTCGGCTCTCCCAGCCGGCGCGCTAGCGCTTCCGCACGCGCTGCGAGGTCAGCCGGCGGCTCCTTCACCGAATTCACCATCACCCTCATCTCGGCCAGCGACGTCTCGAGGCTCTCACGGAGCCCTGTGCTCCAATGGCGCCCACCCGCTGTCAGCTCGGTCGCCAGAGCCTGCACCGCGCCCGCTACTCGGGCGATGGCTTCCTGGTCCGCCATACGGGCGCTTCCACGTAGCGCGCGTGCGCAGCGTCTCAATTCGTCCGCGTCCGGCGTGCCCGCTTCACCGAGCGTCTGCTGCAGTTTATCCAGATACTCGGTCGCCTCGTCGACGAAGAACTCCAGCAATGTCCGGGGCATACGCCTAACCCCCCAACCGGCCTCGCGCCGCCTGAACGAGCTCCAGCATCTCCCGCACGGCTCGTTCCATTCCCACAAATATCGCCCGACTCACAACGGAGTGCCCGATGTTGAGCTCCTCGATCTCGGGGGTCGCCGCCACCGGGGTCACGTTCTCGTAGGTCAGACCGTGCCCGGCATGTACCGCCAGTCCCATCTCGCGACCCAGCGACGCGGCACGCCGCAGGCGCACCAACTGCCCCTCGCGAGCGTCCGTCGCCGCGTTGGCGTACTCACCGGTGTGCAGCTCGATCGCCTCGGCGCCCAGCTCCTTCGCCACCCGAATCGTCGCCTCCACGGGATTGATGAACAGGGACGTCCGGATACCTGCCTGACGCAACCGACCCACCGCGTCAGCCACACGCCGCTGCCGCTTCGCCTCCCCGAGATCCAATCCACCCTCGGTCGTGATCTCCTCACGCCGCTCCGGCACGAGCGTCGCCTGCATAGGACGGTGCTCGAGCGCAAACTTGAGCACCTCTTCCTCGACCGCCAGCTCGAGGTTCACACCCGTCCGGACCGTCTTCAGCAAGAGCAGCACATCTCGCTCATTGATATGCCGGCGGTCCTCACGGAGATGCACGGTGATCGCTTGGGCACCGCCCAGCTCGGCCAGCACGGCCGCGCGCACGGGATCGGGTTCATCGGTCTTGCGCGCCTCGCGAACCGTCGCGACATGATCGAGATTGATGTACAACCTCATGGCCGCACTCTCCCGTCTTCAGGCACGAAGCTCCGCCTCGATCGCATCCGCGACCGCGGCGTCGAGTCCCAACTGCCGGCTCAGATCCAGAGCCCGCAGCGCCAGTTGCCGGTACAGCTCACGCGTGTCAGCGTCAAGCGCTGCCAGGTGACCTCGTACGGTCTCGACATCCCCACGAGCCACGGGACCCGTCAAGGCCCGTGTGATCCCCAGCTGATCCAGGTTCTGGACCGCCCCACGCCACAGCGGCTGGAGCGCCCGGGCCGCCTCTTCCTGACTGATACTCACCGCCTCCGCCAGCAGGCGCGTCGCGACGGCGGCACACGCAACAACATAATTGGAAGCGAACACACACGCTGCATGATAGCGAGGTTTGTCCGCCGCACGAAGCTCCAGCAGACGGCCCTCCGCCGCCTCGACGATCTCCGCCGCTGCGCCCCGGGCCTCCGAATCGCCTTCGAAAGTGAAGAACGCATCGCGGAGCCGCTCCGCACCGCTCTGAGGATCGGCAACCGTCTGCAGCGGGTGAAGAGACCCGATGGCGTAGCCGCGCTCCGCCAGCGGCGCCAGTATTCCGGCTGGCTGCGCACCGCTGAGGTGGAGCGCCACACAGCGTTCACCCGGCGCGCCCAATTCGGCTACGCCAGCCGCGACCTCGGCGATCGCACGGTCCGGGACCGCCAGCAGTACTCGAGTCCCCTGGGCCGGGGGACCTGGGAATCCGTGAGTGTAACGGGCTACCGGCTGCCGCAGCACCGAGTGCTCAGGCGCTCGCTCACGCCGACCCACCAACAGCACCTCGCTGGTGCCTTCCGACGTGGCAAGTACCGAGCCGAGCGATAGCCCCATCCGGCCCGACCCGACGATCCAATATGCCCGCGACATATCAGGCCGCCGGTGGCGCCTCGAAGATCGCCACGTCCCCCCGTGACCTCAGGCGACCCAGCACGTCCATCGGCAGCCTGGCCGTCATCTGGATGGAAACGCCGCGCTCCTCACGCCTGAGGACTTCGCCTTCCCGGTACACCTCCGCCACAACGCTGCCAGCGCTCGCCGGAATGCTCAGCAGCACGGTGCGCCAACCGTCGCGGATTGCCTCCCTCAGCATCGCGCGGAGCGTGTCCAACCCAGCCGGTTCCACAGTCGAGGTGAAGACGTGCGAGCCCAGGAGCGCTTCCGCCCGCTCCTCGATCGCAGCCTGTTCCACGTGAGTCAGCCGGTCGACCTTGTTGAACACGACAAGCCTGCGCTTCACATTGAACTGCAGATCGGCCACCACACCCTCTGCCACCTCGTACTGGTCCTCCCAACGCGGGTGCGCCACGTCCACCACGTGACACAGCAAGTCGACCCCATTCGCCTCCTCCAGCGTCGCCCGGAAAGATGCCACGAGATGGTGGGGCAGCTTGCGAATGAATCCGACCGTATCGGTCACCAAAGCCTGGAAGCCCTCGCCGAGATCGACGGCCCGGGTCGCGGAGTCGAGTGTGGCGAACAACCGGTCTTCTATGAACAGCTCTGACTGCGAGAGCGCTGCCAGTATCGACGACTTGCCTGCGTTCGTATATCCGACTAGCGCGACCCGGAACTCGCCTGCGCGGCCTTTACGCTCCGTGGCGCGCTGCTGCGCTACCTTCCACAACCGCCTCTTGAGCTCCCGGATCCTGCGCCTGATCATCCGCCGGTCCGTCTCCAGCTGCATCTCGCCCGGGCCGCGCAGTCCGATACCCCCGCGGATCCGCGACAGGTGGCTCCACATCCGCCGGAGCCGCGGCATGAGATACTCAAGCTGCGCGAGCTCGACCTGCATCTTCGCCTCAGCGCTCCGGGCACGCAGCGCGAATATGTCAATGATCAGCTCAGTCCGGTCCATCACCCGCACGCCCAGTATCTCCTCCAACTTCTGGCCCTGCATGGGCGAGAGATCTTCGTCGAAGATGACCAGGCTGGCCGCGTTCTCGGTGACGAGCGAGCGCAGCTCCTCGACCTTGCCAGTACCGATGTAGTAGGCAGGATGGGGAGCCTGGAGTGCCTGTTGAACCGTGGCCACGACGGTCGCCCCGGCTGTATCGGCCAGGGACGCCAGCTCGGTGAGATGATGACGGGCCTCCTGCCTGCTGACGCCCCGATTGGGCGCACTCAGCAGCATAGCCCGCTCCTGCGGTACCTCTATCTCAATGAGCGTGTTAGCGATCTCCTCCCCTGACTCCTTCCAGCCGAACTGATTGACCTAACGGTGCAATCATGATGGCGGCGCCGTCAAGATATACACCCGGCCGCCGCGAACGATTCTCCGGCCACGGCTCTCCGAGCAGTGACGACCGCCAGGACCGCAGCGAATACGTGTCCGCGTGTCTCTCGCCCGGGATCAGACCATGCCGAGCAGGATTCTAATCGACATGGGTGAATCGATCAGGGTATGGCAGATGATCGGGCTCAGGCTGTTCTTGGTCCTGACGTAGCTCAGTGATTCCGGGACACCAGCCAAGAAGGTCAGGATCATCATCAAGCTTCCCGTTAGAAGCCCGCTCGCCAGGTAGTCATAGTGCCAGAGGGCGAACGCGAGGTTGCTCACCACGATCGCCGCCAGCCAGCCCCAGCGCCTGGCCAACCGGTCTAGCAAGAAACCGATGAAGATCAGAGCCTCGACGACTCCTTCGTACACGATGTACAGGTACTCGACCAGTCGATTGCCGAAGGGCCGCGCGGTTTCGTGCGAGATGCCGGACGAGGCCGTCACGAAGCCCTCGGTCAGTGGCCTGACGATGAGCATCTGATACGGCATCAGGATCAGGCCCGCCACCAGAAAGAACACCACGGCCCAGAGGATGTTCTTCGGTATCTGCTGAAAACTGAGGTTGAATCCGGACCAGAACGACCTCTTCTCAACAGCGCGGATGTACGCGAAGGTGACCAGCAACAACAGCGTCATCCGAATGGCTGCCAGCAGCCAGGTATTGTGCCTCCCGAATTCGACCAAGCGGTTCAGATACGGAGTGAGTTCCGAGACGACGATCCAGGCTGCGTAGACCGAGAGAAGGAACACCAGTTCCGAGATTCTTCGCTCCTTCATCGCTGATCTCTCCACGGATGCGAGGTGCCAGTGCCAGCGGTCAGCGCTGCGTCGGGAGCACCGCACGGGGCGATTGGATGGAGGGGGAACCCGTCGAGGTATACGCAGCCAAGAGCTACGCGGTTTCAGGTTCTGCGGCCCTGTTTCTCCCGCGCCGCCCGTCGCTTCGCCGCCCAAACCTCGAGCCGCTTCGTGATCTCCGCTTCGAACCCTCGACCGGACGGCTCGTAGAAGCGCCGGCCCGTGAGCGATTCGGGTAGGTACTCCTGCGGCGCGTAGGCGTCGGGCTCGTGGTGATCGTAGCGATAGCCCGCGCCGTAGCCGAGTTCCTTCATCAGCCCCGTGGGCGCGTTCCGCACGTGGAGGGGTGTCGGCTCGGCGGGCGTTTCACGCGCCGACTCCTTGGCTCGGCCGAACGCCTCATACACCCGGTTCGACTTCGGCGCCGTGGCCAGATAGACAGCCGCCTCGGCCAGCGCCAGGTCGCCCTCAGGTGAGCCCAGGAAGTGGTACGCGTCTTTGGCGGCCACCGTCACGGACAAAGCGCGTGGGTCGGCGAGCCCGATGTCCTCGGTGGCCATACGGATGAGCCGGCGCGCGACGTAGAGGGGGTCTTCCCCACCATCGAGCATGCGCGCCAGCCAATAGAGGGCCGCATCCGGGTCGGAGCCCCGAACCGCCTTGTGCAGCGCCGAGATCAGGTTGTAATGCTCTTCCCCCGACTTGTCGTAGCGAGCATAGCGCCGCGGTATCGCCTCGGTCGCGACCGCCCGGGTGATGTGCCCACCGGCGCCGACCATCGACGCCGCAACTTCCAGCGCTGCCAGCGCGCCTCGCGCATCACCGTCGGCCGCGTACGCCAGCAGTTCCAGCGCGTCGTCGTCCACCACGAGCCCCAGCGCGCCCAGACCGCGTTCCTCGTCCGCCAGCGCCCGCTCGCAGATCGTCCGCAGGTCGGCCTCCTCAAGCTGATCGAGCACGAGGACCCGCGATCGACTCAGCAGGGCGCTGTTCACCTCGAAGCTGGGGTTCTCGGTCGTAGCGCCGATCAGGATGACCGTTCCCGCCTCGACGTGGGGCAAGAAGGCGTCCTGCTGCGCACGGTTGAAGCGGTGGATCTCGTCGCAGAACAGGATGGTGCGGCGACCGGTCCTATGTAGCCGCGCCTCCGCCTCGGCGATGATCTGCCGAACACGTGGCACCCCCTCGGTCACGGCGCTGAACGGCACGAAAGCCGCGTTGGTCCGCTCGGCGATGATCCGGGCGAGCGTCGTCTTGCCGCTGCCGGGCGGCCCCCAGAAGATCAGCGACTGCAGCTCGTCGCGCTCGATCATCTCGCGAAGCACGCGGCCCGGCCCGACCAGGTGAGCCTGTCCCACGAACTCGTCCAGTGAACGTGGGCGCATCCGGGTCGCCAGCGGCGCCGCCGGTGAGGACTCGTCGGCGATCCCGCGACGCGTCGGCCGCACCGAGCTGGCACCGGGAAAGAGGTCCAGTTCTTCGTTCATGCTTCACCGCAGAGGAGTGGGCGCGTCATTCCTGCACCGTCAAAGGCAGAGCTGTTCACGGACGTAGTCGAGCAGCGTCTCGCGACGGTTGAGCTCGGGTTGCTCGATGACGACCTCCAGGCAGCGTTCCAGGATGCGGCGGAACTCGGGGCCCGGCTGCAGTCCGAGCGCCTTGAGATCGTGCCCATCGATCGCCAGATCCTCGACCGTGACCGGGTCGCCCCGCCGCAGCACCTGGAGCACGAGCCGCGCACGCGAGGCGAGGTCGCGCCGCTCCGCGGGCCCAGCACGGCGCGCACGCGCGCGGGCGAAATGGAGCCGCAGTGTGTCACGGGCCCGTTCCGGCCGCACGTCTCGCAGCCAGCGGCGCGCGCCGACAACACCGCCAGCGACGCCCACCGGCACGGCCAGCGCATCCCGCAACGCCAGAGTGTCACGAATCTCGACGTTCGAGAACCTGAGCCGCGTCATCAGATCCTCGATCCTCGAGCGAGCCGGCGCCAGCAGTGCGACCAGCCTAAGATGGCCACGATGTGCCGGTAGTCCGTCGATCGCGTAGAGGATCTCCTCCCACTCGCCGTCACCCAGATCGGCGAGCTCGGGCACGACGACGGCCAGCGCCCCGGACGTGCGATAGAGCGCGAGGCCAGCCGATGCGCCAGGCGCCGCCAGCAACTTCAGGATCTCCTCACGGATCCGCTCCGCCGAGAGTCGTGGGAGATTTGGCATCGCTGCGGTCAGTGCCTCCCACGTCGCCGGCTCGATCTCCAGCCCATAGCGGCCGGCAAAGCGCAGGCCGCGCAGCACGCGCAGATAGTCTTCGGCGAAGCGCTGTGCCGGCTCGCCTACGCACCGGAGCACTCTGCGTTCCAGATCCTCCCTCCCCGCGAAGGGATCGAGGAAAGTGTGGTGCAGCGGGTGGTAGGCGACAGCGTTGACCGTGAAGTCACGGCGCGCCAGGTCCTCCTCGATCGTGGCGGCATATTCGACCACTGCATGGCGACCATCCGTCTCGATGTCGCGACGGAAAGTGGTCACCTCGTACACTCGACCGTCACTTCCCCTCACCCCGACGGTGCCGAATTGAATGCCGATGGGGTAGGACGGGCGAAACAGCTTGCGCACGGTGCCGGGCCGAGCGGCGGTCGCCAGATCCCAGTCGGACCGGTAACCGCCGAGCAATGCGTCGCGCACCGCGCCCCCGACGGCCCAAGTCTCGTAGCCGCTGTCTTCCAGCCGCTTCGCGATCTCGCAGACAGCGTCGGGGACGTCGAGTCTCTTTCTCTTGCGCGTACCTTCCACCTCTAGCCGCAGAGGACGCTGCCGCCGTTCACGTTGAGCACCTCTCCCGTCACGTGGCGCGCGAGCTTCGAGCAGAGGAAGAGGATCGGACCTGCGATGTCCTCGGGGCTCGCCAGGCGCCTGAGCGGAATCGTTGCCAGCACCTTCTCTCGCTCTTCGCCCTCAAGTGCCGGCGCCGCCATATCAGTCTCCACCCAGCCTGGGGCTACCGAGTTGACCTGTACGTCCCGCGCAGCCAGCTCTACAGCCAGCGACTTCACGAACGAGATGATTGCGCCCTTCGTGGCCGCATAGTCGCTATGGCCCGCCTCGCCTCGCTGGCCGGCCGTCGAACTCACAATGACAATCTTGCCGCCATCCGCCATTCGGCGCGCCGCCTCGCGGGCAGTGAGGAAGACAGAGGTCAGGTTTGCCTTGATCACCTCGCCCCACTGCTCGTCCGGCATCTCGACAAGCGCGACGTACTCGGGCGGCCAGATCCCTGCATTCGCGACGAAGATGTCCAGCCAGCCGAACTCGCCGTCGCAGCGCTCGAAAAGCTTCGCCACGCCTTCCGGCTCAGCCACGTCGGCGGCGACGGACCACGCACTGCTGCCGAGCCGCCGCAACTCGGCTACCGTGTCAGCGGCCTGATCGTCACGCGCCCGGTACGCGATCCCCACGTGGGCGCCGGCACGGGCGAGCAGGATCGCTGTGGCCCGGCCGATGCCGCGTGATCCACCTGTTACGATCGCTTTCTTTCCTTTCAGATCGATAAGCCGTTCGGTCATCATCAGCGGCCACCTCTCAGCGCGCGGGCAACGCGTTTGAACAACCCGCCCGCAGCTTCAACAGGGCCCACCGTCACCGGCATCTCGTCTCCCAAGATGCGCTGCGGGTTCGTCGCGAGCAGGAGCCCGGCCTCCCGCTCGAGACCCCGACGCACCAGATAGTCCCAGGCCGGCCGCAGCGAGGGGGAGCGGTTCGGCCGCGCGTGGTTGTCAGATGCGAGGACATCAATCCACCCCTCACTCAGAAAGCGCTGAGCTACCATCCTGACGTGCTCACCGTACTCTCCCAACAGGCTACCGCTGTTCACCTGTAGCAACGCGCCTGCAGCTCGCCATTCGGGTACTACGCTGTGGAGCCGGTCATAACCCCAGTAGCGTTCCGGGTGCGCGATGATCGGCACATAGCTTCCCTCTCCGATTCGCGCTAGCGCGTCAGCCGATCGCTCGGGCACCGTGAACGCCTGAAACTCGACCAGCACGAACCGGCTGCCGGCCAGGCGCAGGCCGGCATCGCTCAGATCGAGCTCCGGGACGTCGAGCTGGATCTCGTAGCCGCGGTAGAGCTCGAGTCCTGGCAAGCTGGCTTTCGCGACCTCGACGAGCCGCTGCCAACCCGCCTCGGCGCGCGCTCGCCGGGTACCATTTAGGTCCGAAGCGTTCAGGTGGGGCGTCGCGGCAACGGCCCTCACGCCGTCAGCCAAGAGCATACGTAGCGCAGCGAGCGCGCTCTCCAGATCAGGCGCGCCGTCATCCACACCGGGGATGACGTGAGTGTGGAGGTCCGTCAGTTCCGGTGGCTCTGCTTGCCTACGGCGCGATCTCGCGATGTCCGTCAGCTCCTCCCCACCCAGCGCTCGGCGAGGCGTCCGAACTCGCCGCCCGGGCCCATGGCCTGGCAGCGTCGCGCCAGCCCCTCCGGATCGTCAAACGCCGCAGCCTCGCAGGCGAGGGTCAGCAAGCCATCGGCGGTCAGCAGGTCAAACGCCGCCTCGCGCCGGTCCAGACGGCCGCGTGTCGACTCCAGCAGGTGGCAGGCGGCTGCAAACAAGGCCGCGCAGAGTTCGGCTTGGTCGTCAAGCTGGCCGACAGCGGTCTCAAGGCGACCCCGCAACGGCTCCGGTGACTGCGCCAGCTTATTCCGCAGCCAGTCGGCTGCCATCATGCTCTGGCCTGCTCGAGCATCGGACGCACGATCTCGGTCACCTTCTTGAGAGCCTCAGCGGTCCGCTCTGGTTCAGCCGTGCTGGCCTGTGCCATGTGCGGGCGCCCTCCACCCTTGCCTCCTGCCAGTCTGGCGACTTCCCGCACGATCGTGTCGGCGCGCACGCCTTTACCGATCAGGTCGTCGGTGACCACGGCCAGGAGCGAGTGCCTATCGCCGATCTTGGCGGCGACCACGCCGATGCCGCTCCCCAAACGCTCACGCAGCTGGTCGCCGAACGACCGCAGGGACTCAGAATCGGCCGTCTCGATGGTGCCGGTTGCCACCTTGGCGCCGTCTACCTCTGCGGCGGTTTCGACCATATCGGCTGCCAGATTGGCCGCGCTTCGCTGGACCGTTACCTGCAGCTGATCCCGCAGCCCTCGATGTTCCTCCAGCATGGCCTCGACTCGCTGCAGGATTCTGTCCGGTGGCACTTTGAGCGTGCTGCCAACCTGATTCAGCAGTCGCTCCTGCTCCTTATGCCGTGCGTAAGCGTAGGGACCGCTGACCGCCTCGATCCGCCGCACCCCGGCCGCCGAGCCCGTCTCCGACACAATCTTGAAGAGGCCGATCTCGCCGGTCGTCTTCACGTGGCAGCCCCCGCACAGCTCCAAGCTGAACCCCGGCACCTCGACGACGCGCACCCTGTCGCCATACTTCTCGCCGAAAAGCGCCATGGCGCCACGATCGATAGCATCGCGATACGGCACGAACTGTTTCGTCACCTCTTTGTCAGCCCAGATCTGCTCGTTCACCAACCGCTCGACTTCCTCGAGCTCCCCTTCGCTCATCGGGCCGCTGTGGGTGAAGTCGAAGCGCAGCCGGTCCGGCGCGACGAGGGAGCCCGCCTGGGTCACGTGCTCGCCCAGCACGCTGCGCAGCGCAGCGTGCAACAAGTGCGTGGCAGTGTGGTTACGCTGCGTATCGCGGCGCGCTGCATCGACAACGGCACGAACATCGCCGGGCTTGAACTGGCCCTCTATGGGCCCAACGACCACGACGTCATCCTCGTGGCGGAGCACGTCCTTCACTTCCAGGCGCCAGCCATCACCTTCCACGTAGCCTCGGTCGCTGATTTGCCCGCCCGCCTCGGCGTAGAACGGATTCGCCCTCAGCTTCAGGAAGTAGCGACCGTTCTCGCTAGCCACGGCCAGCACCTCCGTATCGACGATCAGCTGATCGTAGCCCACCCACTCCTGCTGGGCGTCCGCGAAGCTCTGCCAGACCGTGTCTAGCGGCACGGCCTTCAGCGTGATTCCGGCAGCCCCAAGCTTCGCCTCCTGTCCCTCGCGTGAGCGGCGTCGCTGCTCCTCAAGAGCCTGCTCGAACCCCTCGATGTCAACCGTGTAGCCACGCTCACGCGCCATGAGCTCGGTCAGATCGAGTGGGAAGCCGAAGGTGTCGTACAGTTTGAAGGCATCCTCACCCGACACCGTACCGTGTCCGCTTGCCGGTGCCAGCTCCTCGAAGCGCTGCATCCCCTCATCGATCGTCGCCATGAACCGCTCCTCTTCAGCCTGCGCCGTTCGCAGGATGTGATCGCGACGATCTCTGAGTTCCGGGTATACGTCCGCCATCACCGAGACGACTTCGTCACAGATCTCGTAGAGCATCGGCTCGCGCCGTCCCAGCAGCCAGGCATGGCGGCCGGCGCGCCGCAGGATCCGCCGCAGCACGTAGCCCCGACCTTCGTTCGTAGGGAACACGCCATCGGCGATCAGGAACGCGACGGCCCGGGCATGGTCCGCCAGGACGCGAAACGATACTCCGCTCTCCGAGTCCGGCTCGTAGGCACGCCCCACAACCTCCTCGGCCCGCTCGATCAGCGGCATGAAGAGGTCGGTGTGGAAGTTGGAGTCCACGTCCTGCATGGCCGCCGCGATCCGCTCCAGCCCCGCCCCGGTGTCGATCGACGGCTTCGGCAGTGGCGTCAGCACCGCCTGCTCGTCCCGGTTGTACTGCATGAAGACGAGGTTCCACAGCTCGAGGATCTCGCCCGCCTCGGTGAGCGCCTCGAACTCCTGCGGGGACAGATCCTGCTTCGCCCCCTGCGGTCGGCGGTCATAATGGATCTCCGAGCACGGGCCGCAGGGCCCGGTCTCGGCCATCTGCCAGAAGTTGTCCTTGTCACCGAAGCGCAGGATGCGGCCCGCTGGCAGTCCGGCGACCTCCTGCCAGAGCTGGAACGCTTCGTCGTCGCCGTGGTGGATGGTGGCCCAGATGCGCTCCGGCTCGAAACCCAGCTCCTGGGTGCAGAACTCGAAGCCGAATCGGATGGCGTCCCGCTTGAAGTAGTCGCCGAACGAGAAGTTGCCCAGCATCTCGAAGAACGTATGATGCCGAACCGTCTGTCCTACTTGCTCCAGGTCGTTATGCTTGCCGCCCGCACGCACGCACTTCTGCACCGTCGTCGCCCGCTTGTACGGCCGCGGCTCCTGCCCCAGGAACGTCGCCTTGAACTGGTTCATCCCGGCGTTCGTGAACAGGAGCGTGGGGTCGTCGGCAGGCACCAACGACGAGGACGCCACGTGCGTATGCCCGTTGCGAACGAAGTAGTCTATGAACCGCTGTCTGATCTCAGCAGATCTCATTAACCCCAACCGCAGGTTGTGCCCCTAGCCGCAGTCACTAACTCCCAAGAAACAATGCAATATGACCGAAGCCCCGGGGGTTCTCAAGTTCGCGGAGGTCTGGTCTGCGGGTGCGCGGCGCTGCATCATAGGGACTGTAGGCCTTTCCGCGTAGTTCTGGGCGTCGGGGCCTGGCCCCGTTCCGCTGACCGAGGAGCACGGACGATGAAACGGTATCTCGCATCACTAGTCCTGGCGATCACGGCGCTTTTCTCCGCCGCCACGACCGCTGTGGCCCAGGAGCCCGCAGCGGACCTGAGCCGGCGACTGCCCGTCGACTCCGCGGTCACCGTCGGCACGCTGCCCAACGGCGTGCACTTCTACATCCGGCAGAACAAGGAGCCGCAGGAGCGGGCGGAGCTCCGTCTCGTCGTCAGAGCGGGTTCCGTGCTCGAGGACGACGATCAGCTCGGGCTTGCGCATTTCGTAGAGCACATGGCGTTCAACGGAACCAAGAACTTCGCCAAACAGGAGCTCGCGGACTACCTGGAGGGCATCGGCATGCGCTTCGGGCCGGATCTGAACGCCTACACCTTCTTCGACGAGACCGTGTACGTCCTCAAGGTCCCAACGGACAGCGCGGAGCTCGTCACCACCGCCTTCCAGATCCTCGAAGACTGGGCTAACCAGATAACCTTCGATCACGAGGAGATCGACAAGGAGCGCGGGGTCGTGATCGAGGACTGGCGGCTGCGAAGAGGCGCCGCTGCCAGGATACAGGACAAGCAGTTCCCCGTCCTCTTCAAGGGCTCCCGCTATGCCGAGCGTCTCCCCATCGGAAGGCTGGAGGTGCTCGAAAGCTTCGACTACGAAACGCTCGAGAGGTTCTACCGCGATTGGTACCGGCCCGACTTGATGGCGGTGATCGCGGTCGGTGACTTCGAGCTGGCGACTATCGAGGATCTGATCCGTGGGCATTTCGGCAGCCTGCCTATGCCGGACAACCCGCGCGAGCGACCCGGCTTCCCTGTCCCGGATCACGACGAGACGCTGTTCGCCATTGCCACCGACCCCGAGGCCACGTTCTCCTCGGTAAACGTCTACTGGAAGCAGCCGTTGCGGGATGAAAGCACCGTCGGCGCCTACCGCCAGTCGATCGTCGAGTCGCTCTACAACCAGATGCTCAATCAGCGGCTGTTCGAGCTGACCCAGCAAGCGGACCCGCCATACCTCGGTGCCTTCTCCGGGCAGGGTCGCTTCATCGGAGCCAAAGAGGTCTACATCCTCGGCGCGGGCGTGCAGAACAACGGGATCGAGCGCGGGCTCGAGACTCTACTCACCGAAGCCGAACGCGTCGCGCGGCACGGCTTCACCGAGTCGGAGCTGGAACGCGAGAAGCGGGAGCTGCTCCGCAACATCGAACAGATCTATGCGGAGCGCGAGAAGACAGAGTCGGACGCCTATGCCGGCGAGTACGTGCGAAGCTTCCTCTACGATGAGCCCATTCCCGGTATCGCCCATGAGTACGAGCTAAACCAGCAGCTAGTCCCGGGTGTCCAGCTGCATGAGGTCAACCGCCTAGCCCGCGAGTGGATTACGGATCGGAATCGTGTGATCCTGGCCAGCGCGCCCGAGAAGGAAGACGTCCGGGCGCCCACGGAAGACGAGTTGCTGGCGATCTTTGCCGCGGTGGAGACAGCGGACATCGCGGCTTACGAGGAGGCCGCCAGCGAGGCGCCACTTGTCGCCCAGCCGCCCCAGCCGGCGGAGATCATCGAGATCGAGGAGATACAGGAGGTCGGCGTGCAGCGCTGGACGCTGGCCAACGGTGTGCGGGTACTGCTCAAGCCGACCGACTTCAAGGATGACGAGATCCTCGTTCGCGCTTGGAGCCCCGGCGGCACCTCCCTGGCAGCCGACGCAGACTACATCGCTGCAGCCACCGCGGACGGCGTCGTCACCCGAGGCGGGGCGGGCGAATTCAACCTGATCGATCTGCAGAAGCAGCTGGCCGGCGAAGCCGTGCGAGTCTCACCGTACATCGCCTCGCTCTCTGAGGGTTTCGCCGGCAGCGTATCGCCTGACGACGTGGAGACGCTGTTTCAGCTGATCTATCTCTATTTCACTGCGCCGCGGCGCGACGAGGAAGCGTACCTCTCGTTCAGGTCACGCATTCAGGCTTCCCTGGCGAACCGCAGTGCCGACCCGGTCTCGGCCTTCAGCGACACCTTGCGGGTCACCCTGACGCAGTACCACTTCCGCGCCCGGTCGCCGACGGTCGAGCTGTACGATGAGATGGATTTGGACAAATCCTTCGCTTTCTATCGTGACCGCTTCGCCGACGCCAGCGACTTCACCTTCGTCTTCGTCGGGTCGCTCGATCCGGATAGCCTGATGCCGCTGATTCAGACCTATCTGGGCGGGTTGCCCTCCAGCGGACGGGAAGAGACCTGGCGCGACGAGGGAATCAGGCCACCCACCGGCGTCATCCGCAAGGCCGTCTATCGGGGCATCGAGCCCAAGAGCCAGACCCAGATCGTCTTCACCGGCCCGTTCGAGTGGACGCGCGTGAACCGGTACGCCCTCCGTTCCCTGGCGAACGTCATGCGGATTCGCCTGCGCGAGGTCCTGCGGGAGGACCTAGGCGGTGCCTACAGCGTCGGGGTCAGCGCCTTCGCTACTCGCGATCCCAGACAGGCGTACGAGATACGCATCAGCTTCGGCACCGCGCCTGAACGCCTGGAGGAGCTGACCGAGGTCGTGTTCTTGCAGATCGACAGCCTCCAGCAGTTCGGCCCGTCCCAAGAGAACATCGACAAGGTGAAGGAGATGCAGCGCCGGCAATACGAGGAGGACCTGCGCGAGAACAGCTTCTGGCTGGGCCAGCTAGTGGCCCACGACCAGTACGGAGCTGTACCTGCGTACCGACAACTACATCCAGGTCTCGCTGTATCCCGAGAAACAGGAGGAGCAGGAGCAGCAGCCGTGATCGCTGCTGAGACTCCCGACGCGGTTCGGGCCGGGCGATTGGCCCGGCCCGCTGGCGACCGCTAGCGGCCGTCGGTCAGCGGGAACAGCAGCAGGGGCAACACCCGACCGCGGCGGGCCTGCGACGGGACCTTGCCGATCCGCTCAGCGCCCAGCTTGAGGTAGAACCCTTCGGCGTGCGGATCGCTTTCGATCAGCAGCTGCTCACGCCCGAGGTTCCTGGCCCGTGTCACGGCGTCTTCCCACAACCGGCGGCCTCCAGGACGTGGACATGCGCTGTGTCGACGAATGCCGGGCTGAGGGTCAGCTCGCCACGGCACGCCTCCAGGAACTCGCTGTCGTAGCCCCAGTGCGCTTTGGACCGGACGGCGAGTGCACTAAGCACGCCGGCCTCCTGAGCGCGGGCGCGTCTGGACCTGACCTCACAACCCGTGATCCTCAGTCCCCCCACTCGCCGCCCCCGCACCGGTTGCCACTACCGCTCAGCGCCGTGCTCCTGCGGAGGTAGCAGTTCATCGACGATCTCCCGGATCACCCGGCTCTCGAATCCTCGGCGAATCAGGTGGTCGCGCAGCCGACGGCGCGCTACGCCTCGATCTCCGGCCCGCGACGACAGCGTGTGGCGCTTCTTCTCTACGACACGGCGGGCCAGCGACCACTCGTCGGCACCTTCCTCCCGCAACATGCGCTCGATGATTCGCTGGGCAACCTCTCTGGGGATTCCCTTCAGGTAGAGCTCCTGCGCCATCCGGCGCACGCCCATGGGCCGATGGGCGAGGCGGTCCCGTACGTAGGCGGCGACGAAGGCCTCGTCGTCCACGAGACCCACAGCGCACAGGCGCCCCATGGCCGACTCGATGGTCTCCGGGCTGAATCCGCGTTCTGCCAGCTTGCGTCGAACCTCCTGGCCCGTCCGCTGCCGGTAGGACAAAAAGTTGAGCGCCGCGTCCACGGCGCGGCGCTCAACTTCACTCGCACCAGCGAGGGTCCTGCCTTCCTCCCCGGTCTCCTCGCTCACCGGCGGCCCCGTGCGCCAGCCCAGCCTGGCGCTCTATTCGTGATCGTCGGACTCACCCTCGTCCGCCGGTTCGCCTTTCCCGGCGCCGATACCTAGAGCCTCGCGGACCCTTGCCTCGATCTCATCGCAGACATCCGAGTTCTCCTTGAGGAAGGCCTTGGCGTTCTCGCGCCCCTGGCCGATTCGCTGCTCGCCGTAGGAGAACCAGGCGCCGGACTTCTTGATGATGCCATGCTCAGTGGCCAGATCAACCAGTTCCCCCGCCCGCGAGATCCCCTCGCCGAACATGATGTCGAACTCGCACTGCCGGAACGGCGGCGCGCACTTGTTCTTGACGACCTTCACCCGGGTGCGGTTCCCAACCTGATCGTTGCCGTCCTTGATCGAGGCGATTCGTCGGATGTCGAGCCGCAGCGAGGCGTAGAACTTCAGCGCTCGGCCGCCCGGCTGCGTCTCCGGGTTGCCGAACATCACGCCGATTTTCTCGCGGATCTGGTTCGTGAACACGAGCGCCGTCTTCGAGCGACTGATCGCGCCCGTCACCTTGCGCAGCGCCTGCGACATCAGCCGCGCCTGCAGTCCCACGTGCGAGGCGCCCATCTCGCCCTCGATCTCCGCTCGCGGGACGAGAGCGGCGACGGAATCGATCACCACCACGTCCACTGCAGCGCTCCGCACGAGCACCTCGGCGATCTCCAGCGCCTGCTCCCCGGTGTCCGGCTGCGAGACCAGCAGGTTCTCGACGTCGACGCCCAGCTTCTCGGCGTAATTGACATCGAGGACATGCTCGGCATCGATGAAGGCGGCCACCCCGCCTGTCTTCTGCGCGCTGGCGATGATGTGAAGCGTCAGCGTGGTCTTGCCGGAAGCCTCCGGCCCGTAGACCTCACTCACCCGACCGCGTGGGATGCCGCCGATCCCGGTGACGGCATCCAAAGCGATGGAACCCGACGGGATGGCCTCGACCTTGACTCGGGCACCCTCAGCGCCCATGCGCATGATCGCGCCCTTTCCGTGCTGGCGCTCGACCAGGGAGATCGCGACGCTCAGCGCCTTCCTCTTCTCCTCACTCAGCTCCGCAGCCATGTCCCCTCCTTCAATACCTGACAGCGCTGCCCCTGGGAGCCCAACGCTCGTCAATCCTCTGCCGGCCGGACACTAGCTCTCGAAAGTCAACCGATTATCAACGGGCGCGTGACTCTGCCAACGGCCGGAACGCCTGGCAAGCGCGCTCGATGCCCGCGTCGTCCACGTCCAGGTGGGTTACCGCCCGCAGCCGCCGAGGGCCTGTCGCCAGCACCCGCACCCCCTGCTCCTCCAGCAAGCCCACCGCGTCCTCGGACCTCAGATCATCCCGCTCGATGTCGATCATAATGATGTTCGTGTCCGGAGGCACGACCGCGAGACCCTCAAGCCCATCGACGAACTCCGTGAGCCGCCGGGCGCGGACATGATCCTCTGGCAGCCTGCGCAGATTGTGGTCCAGCGCGTAGAGCGCCGCCGCCGCCAGGATACCGACCTGCCGCATGCCGCCCCCTAGGCGCTTGCGTAGCGTCCAGGCTCGCGCCATCGCTTCAGCGCTGCCCGCCAGTGCCGAGCCGATCGGCGCACCCAGCCCCTTGGAAAAGCAGACCATCACGGTATCCGCCTGAGCAGCGTACTCGGACGGCGCTACATCGGTCGCCGCCGCCGCGTTCCACAGCCGCGCGCCATCGAGATGCAGCGGTAAACCGTCCTCCGACGCCAGCTCGCGCAGCCCACGCAGCACCTCCAGCGGCATCACCTTGCCGCCTGCCATGTTGTGCGTGTTCTCAGCACAGATCAGCGAGGTGCGCGCCAGATGCGGGCTCGGCGGCCGGATGTAGAGGCGCGCCTGTTCAGCCGTCAGCAGGCCGTCATCGGTCGGTACCGGACGAAGTTGAACGCCCGACCAGGTGGCCGCCGCGGCGAACTCGTAGTGGAAGATGTGGGCGTTCGCCTCGCAGATCGCCTCCGTGCCCGGCTGCGTGTTGAGCAGGATGCCCACCTGGTTGGCCTGGGTGCCGCTGGGGAAGAAGAGCGCGTCCTCCTTGCCCAGCAGGGCCGCGAGCCGCTCTTGCAGGCGCTTCACCGTGGGGTCGTCGCCCAGCACATCGTCACCGACCTCCGCCTCGGCGATCGCGCGGCGCATCCCCGACGAGGGGCGCGTCACGGTGTCGCTGCGCAGGTCCACGACGGCGTTGGTCGTCATCTCAGTATCGTTGATGGGGTGGCACGGTTCGCGGTCAGTGCTCAAGCTACTTCGGGACTTGTTCGGGGTCAAGTGCCCCGCCCATCAAGCCCCGTAGAA
>JBDHKG010000174.1:0-6010 GCA_039586495.1 Gemmatimonadota bacterium
TTGGCGTCCTTGAACCACTCGGCGAAGAGGGCTAGGGGATCAGGCCCAGCCTTCTCCTCGGACAGTCCTCTAATGACGCCCTTGCCCAGGGTGAAGAGGGCTCGCAGAAGGGATGGCACCGTCATCTAGAGGTCAGTAGTGTTAGCGGCGTTGCCGTTCGTCTGCTGACATCTGCTCCATACACACCGACGTCGCTCTGCGAACCGACGCGGGGATATGTCGCCGGCGCACGGAGGTGACGCCACCGACAAGCTAGGCCTAAGGTCCGAGAAATCAATTGCGGTTCCGGCGGGCTGCGCCGACTACCGCTCACCTGGAGCGAAGCCCCACCCGACACGACGGGTGGGGCTTCTACAAAGCGGCCGGGGCGACCGGCTGTCGAGCATGTCACCAGCCGCCAGGCGGTCGCTAGTACTTCACCATCGGTTTGATGCGCTTAGCTTGCGCGACCCATCTCTTGACCATGCGCTCCGAAGGGACCTGACGGACCAATGCCCTCCTCTTGTTGGTCCTCACCATCTTCTGGTACAGGGCGCCCGCATCACGGTGCTTGAGCTCCTTAACGGTGTCCACGCCAGACGCTTCGAGAAGCTCCGAGTACTCGCCGCCGATGCCCTTGATCCGCATGAGATCGGCATGGTTCACGAACTTCAGTAGCTGCTTCGACGAGATGCCACTCACCTTAGCGACCTTCTGTCGTGCCTTCGGTGTGCGGCAGTAGTCCAGTAGAGTGTCAGTGCTGCCCACACCGACCTTCTTGAGCTTTCGCGCGTGCACCGCGCCGACCCCCTCGATCGTGGTAAGCTTGGCCATCGTCCGCGCCCTCCCTGGTTGCGTTGGCTTGCTTCGGAGCGATCTCAGACGCTCGAGATCTTTCGACCGAACACGCGTGTGGCCGGCGCTCGGTCCACCACGAGCGATGCCACGCCGGTGTCACGGTATCTCGATCGCTACTTATATAGTGACTCGAACAGCTTTTGCACAAGCTTTGGCGTGACTGCACACGGACCAGCGTGACCGACCGAGTCACTGGGCCGTCACTCACACGACCGCGATCTCACAAAACAGGCTGGAGCGATCAACCTCGATGATCTTCGGTGGCAGCGGATACTCAGCCAGGAGCGAGCTGAACTCGTCGGGACTGACTGTCGTGGCCCGGAAGCCGTCCTTGCAGACGATCACGCCGCCGCCGGTGGCCTGCTCGTCGATCGGGCCGATGAGGCCGTGTTGGGCCTGAGTCCGAAACCATTCGAGTCGGTGGGGCCAGAAGCGCTGCGAGTAGCTGGAGAAGAGGACTGTGCCGCCCGGTCGGGTCACGCGAACCGCTTCTTGGATGAGGTTTCGCCGGTCGATGTTGAAGGCGGAGATCCCGTTCTGGATGCAGGCCACGACGTCGAAGCAGCGATCACGAAAGCCCAGCGCGGCGGCGTTCATCTGGATGAACTGGCAGGAACTGCCGAGGCCGACGTATTCTTGCGCCATCCGCAGGCTGTCCCGCGAAGTGTCGATGCCGACGACGCGGCGGGCCTTCCCCGCCAGGCGCTCCATGACTCGGCCATAGCCGCAGCCCAACTCCAGGACGAGGAAGGACGGACTTATTCTCTCCAATACGAAGGCGATCTCGGCTTGGAGATAGCGCTGCACTCGGGGTGGCGCGATCTCGTAGCAGAGGCGCAGACGTTGCCCGGAGAGCTTGCTGGAGTAGTAATCGCCCATCTCGCGCGGAACCCCGAGGTTGCGGCAAGGTCACAACAATAGTATGTGCCCGTGAATAGTATGGGCACCTGAGTCCGTTATCCAGAAAAGCCGCAAGCCACATGACACTCGAGGGGGCTGGCGATGAGTGGCGACACGCTCCTTTATCTCTCCGCGCAGGATGTCGCCGAGGTCGGGCTGGTGATGCCGGAGATCATCGAGGCGCTCGAGCGGATGTTCCGAGAAAAAGGGAAAGGCGAGGTCGAGATGCCGCCCAAGCCCGGCATTCACCCGCGCAAGGACGCGTTCATCCACGCCATGCCGGCCTTCATACCGAGTTTCGCTGCCGCGGGCATCAAGTGGGTGTCCGGCTATCCGTCGAACCGCGAGGTGGGACTGCCGTACATATCAGGTCTGCTGATCCTCAACGACCCGGCGACGGGCGTCCCCATCGCTGTCATGGACGCGACCTGGATCACGGCTATGCGCACGGGCGCGGCGACGGCGGTCGCCGGGAAGTACCTCGCCCGCGAGGGCAGTCAGACAGTAGGCATCATCGCCTGCGGAGTGCAAGGTCGCGGCAACCTCGAGGCGCTCTCCTGCGTCTTCGACCTGAAGAGCGTGAAGGCCTACGATATCGTGCCCGAGGCGGCGGAGCAGTTCGCCGCGGAGATGAGCGAGACGTACGGCGTGGAGGTCGAGGTGGTCGCTCATCCGCGGGACGCCGTGGTGGGCCTCGATCTGGTTGTGACGAGCGGGCCTATCCTAAAGGAGCCGACCCCGCCCATCGAGGCCGGCTGGCTGAGCCCGGGCGCCTTCGCCTGCGCGCTGGACTTCGATTCCTACTGGCAGGGCGCGGCGTTGCGCGAGGCCGACAAGCTGGCCACGGACGATATCGGGCAGTTGGAGTACTACCGTGGCGTTGGCTTTTTCCGCGAGACGCCGCAGCCCCACGCCGATCTGGGGGAGATCGTCTCCGGGCTGAAGCCCGGTCGTGAGTCGGAGCACGAGCGCGCGATCTGCATCAATCTCGGGCTGGCGCTGGAAGACATGACCACGGCGAGCCTGATCTACGAGCGGGCCAAGCAGAGGGGTACAGGGACGGAGCTTCCGTTGTGAGCGAGCAAGCAGGAGGAGCGTATGGCGGAGCACTACCTATACCGACTTGAAGCGACGCGACCCAAGATGCTCAGCGAGGGTCCGACGCTGGAAGAGGCGGCCGTCATCGAACAGCGTGACGTTCGGCGGAAGGACACTAAACAGCGACGAGACTGCGTTCGGCATCGTGGTGTTGAGCGGGGACTCGGAGGATGCCGCACGCGACATCATCGAGAATGATCCCGCGGTGCGCGACGGTGTGCTGCGGGCAGACTTATATCCCTTCAGGATCGCTTTCATGGGCGAGGCCTAGCTCGGCCCGTTCTTCCTCGCGAGCGGCAGACGTGCTCACTACTTTACCCCCCAATTCGCGCCCAGGACGTTTACTGCAATAGGGAGTTGGGAGAGCCATGAGAGCCACCTTCTCGCTACCGCTATCGACTTGTCTGGCTCTGGCGCTCGGCCTCGCGTTTGGGGCCTCGGCCAGCGCCACGGCACCGGCCCTCCAGGAGAGGGTCCCATCGATCGAGAGGAAAACCCGGGGCATGACGCGCCTGGACGGTTTCTTCGACCTCTACTGGGATGAGGCTGAAGGCCGGCTGTACTGGATCATCGATCGCTGGGAGACCGAGTTCCTCTACCAGGTCTCCCTTTCCAGCGGCCTGGGCAGCAACCCTGTGGGGCTGGACCGCGGGCAGCTGGGCGATACGTACATCTTGAGAGCGCGACGCGTGGGGCCCGCCGTGCTGCTCATCGAGCCGAACTACGGTTACCGGGCGCGCTCCCAGAACCCGGACGAGGTGCGTGCCGTCGAGGAGGCCTTTGCCCCATCCACTCACTGGGGCTTCCAGGTGGAAGCGCAGACCGGCGACCGCGTGCTCGTCGACGCCACGGACTTCTTCCTGCGCGACGCTCACGGCGTGGCGCGGCGACTCGCCGCGGCGGGGCAGGGTGACTTCAAGCTGGACCGTAGCCGCAGCACGTTCTATCTGCCCCGCACCCGAGCCTTCCCGCTCAACACCGAGATCGAGACCTGGCTGACCTTCACCAGCGAGCGTCCGGGTCCGCTGGTGCAGGGCACCGCGGCGAGCGGTAGCACGGTTACGCTGCGGCAGCACCATTCGCTGGTGCAGCTTCCGGACGATGGCTACACGCCGCGCGCCGTCGATCCCCGGGTCGGTGCCTTCGGCATGAGCTTTCACGACTACGCGACGCCCATCGACCGGCCATTGGAGATCCGCTGGGCCGCGCGCCATCGGCTGAAGAAGCAAGACCCCTATGCGGCGCGCTCCGAGCCGGTGGAGCCGATCGTCTACTATCTGGATCGCGGGGTCCCGGAGCCGATCCGCAGCGCCTTGCTGGAAGGTGCGTCTTGGTGGAACGAGGCGTTCGAGGCGGCCGGGTTCATCGACGCCTTCCGAGTTGAGATGTTACCTGAGGGCGCCGAGCCTATGGACTTGCGATACAACATGATACACTGGACGCACCGCTCGACGCGCGGCTGGTCGTACGGCAGCACTATGGTCGATCCGCGCAGCGGCGAGATCCTCAAGGGCAACGTCAATCTGGGGAGCCTGCGCCTGCGCCAGGACCACCTGCTGGGGATGGGTCTGGTCCCTGCCTACGGGGCGGCGCTGGGGGACTGCGACCTGGCCGCTGGGCCCACGTTCGATTACCTGGCCGAAGTCGCTGAGGGGACGGACGCCGTGGAGCTGGCGCTGGCTCGCATCCGCCAGCTCTCGGCCCACGAGGTGGGGCACACCCTGGGGCTGGCCCATAACTATGCCGCCAGCACGTTCGGCCGTGCCAGCGTGATGGACTACCCGGCGCCCCTCGTCAGCATCGGCGAGCAGGCTCAGCTCGACCTCTCCGATGCTTACACCGTCGCTGTCGGCGAGTACGACAAGCTCGTTATCAAGTGGCTCTACAGCGAGTTCGCGCCGGGAACCGATGAGGACGCGGCTCTCGAAGCGATCATCCGGGATGGCCTGCGGCGCGGCATACGCTTTCTCACGGATCAGGACGCGCGGCCGGTCGGGGCCGCGCATCCGCTGGCGGCGCTCTGGGACAACGGCTCGGATCCCATCGCGATGCTGGAGCATGAGATCGAGGTGCGGCGAATCGGGCTGGAGAAATTCGGCGCGGGGGCGATCCGGCCAGGCGAGCCGCTGGCGGCGCTGGAAGAGGTGCTCGTGCCGCTCTACCTGCACCATCGCTACCAGCTGGAGGCGGCAGCCCACTCGCTGGGCGGCGCGGACTACAGCTTCGCTCTGCGTGGCGACGGCCAGACGTCGATCGAGATCGTGCCGGGCGATCGGCAGCGGCGGGCGCTCGAGGCGATGCTGCTCACGGTCGCGCCCGAGTTTCTGGCGATACCGGAGCGCATTCTGAAGCTCATCCCGCCGCGCGCCTTCGGGATGGCGCGGGGCGAGGTGTTCGCGAAGTGGACGAGTCCCACGTTCGATCCTTTGGGCGCAGCCGCCAGCGCAGCCGATCTGACCTTCCGCCTGATCTTCCAGCCGCAGCGCATGGCGCGGCTGGTCGAGTTCCATGCCCGGGATGAGGCGTATCCTGGTCTGGCGGAAGTCGTGGAGCGCACGCTGGAGACGACGTGGTATGCGCCGCCGGAAGAGACTCCATACCTCCAGGAAATGCGCCACGCCGCTGACCGCGCTCTGCTGGATCGCCTGCTGGCTGAGGCGGGCAGCGCCGAAAACACGCCGCAGGTACGGGCGATACTGAACGCCGAGATCACGAACCTGGTGGACTGGCTGAGGGAGCTCGATTCACCGACTGCGCACCAGCGGCTGGCGCTGGAGGACATCGCCCGCTGGCAAACACGTGTGGAAGAGGTGACGCCAGCAACACCAACATCCGAGCTGCCGCCGGGGAGCCCCATCGGTGGGCGGATAGGACACTAGGGCTCATCATGCCTCATTCTGACGCGTTCTGGCGTGACATTCTGAGTCGGCTGACTTCAGGGAGGAAGATGCTCGCCTCTGCACGGTCGATATCCCGGCCACGATCGCCGGCGTCTCCTGGTCCGGCACTTGCCCTGTGCCGGTATGATAACCCAACTCCAATCGATACATACTCTCGATATCCCAGAACCTTCAGCAAGGAAGGCCGCAGATGATCGTCATGCACCGGTTCCTCCGCTGGAGCCTCTGCCTGTCGCTCGCGCTCGCCCTCATGCCTGGCCGCGCCGACGCCCAGA
>JBDHKG010000006.1:0-63351 GCA_039586495.1 Gemmatimonadota bacterium
CCGCCGCCACCAACGTCGTCTTCCCATGGTCCACGTGGCCAATCGTCCCCACGTTCACGTGCGGCTTCGTCCGCTCAAACTTCGCCTTCGCCATTCTCTCTTCTCTCCTCGCTGGCTGTAGACCAACCGGCCTGCGCCCGGGCCCATCTCCAGCGGAGAGGACGGGCACGAGCGGGCACACAGAAGATGGTGGGGGTAGGATTCGAACCTACGTAGGCATCAGCCGGCAGATTTACAGTCTGCTCCCTTTGGCCGCTCGGGCACCCCACCATTCGAAGTGACTATGCTATAAACACTGGGCCCGTTGGGGTCCTGAGCTCACCGGCTTACGCAGGTGGCCACGTTGCCGCCGGCCGACGGCAACGCACGCGGGGACAACCGGCAGCCACCGCACAAGGCGCAGCGGGCCACCTCGCCCCCGCTCCAGTCTCCAACATGCCCAGATGTTGCTGCCTGGAGCTGACGGCGGGAGTCGAACCCGCAACCTGCTGATTACAAATCAGCCGCTCTGCCAATTGAGCTACGTCAGCGAATAATGTAAGCCAAAAAGTATAGACAAGATAGGAGACAGTGTCAACCTACCGCGTCAGCTTCCAGCGGCTGCCTGACGGCGTATCCTCCACCTCCACCCCCTCCGCGGCCAGGGCGGCCCGGATCGCGTCCGCCCGAGCGTAATCGCCCGCCGCCCGCGCCCTGGCCCGCTCCGTCAGCCGAGCCTCGATCCAGCTCCGCTTCTCAGTCGACACCTCCGCGACCTCCCCTTCGGCCAACGCCAGTACCCCGAACACCCGGTCCATCGAGGCCACGGCGTCGAGAGCGGCCTGTGCCTCGACAGCCGGGACGCGGTCCCCAGCGCGGTCCAGCTCGCTGTTCGCTTCCCGGACCAGCACGAATAGCGCGCCCCAGGCCTCGGCGACGTTCAGGTCGTCGTCCATCGCCTCCTCGAATGCGGCCAGCGCTTGCTGCGTCAACTCGGCGAGGCGGGTGCGTGGCGCCTCAACGTCCTCGCTGCGGCTGACCTCGAGGCGCCGGCAGACCTCGATGAGGCGTTCCACTGACCGGGCCGCATCGTCGAGACTGGCCAGGGTGAAATTCAGCTCGCTCCGGTAGTGGCCGGAGACGAGCAGTCGCCGGATCGCCGAGGGGCGGTAACCGTGCTCGACAAGGTCGTCGAGGGTCAGGTAGTTGCCCTCCGACTTGGACATCTTGCGCCCGTCGAGTAGCGCGTGCTTGGCGTGCAACCAGAAGCGGGCGAACGGCTTGCCGGTCGCGCCCTCCGCCTGCGCGATCTCGTTCGTGTGGTGCGGGAAGATCAGATCGACCCCACCGGAATGAATGTCGAACGGCTGGGGCAGATGGGTAAGTGCGAGCACGGAGCACTCCAGGTGCCAGCCCGGACGTCCGGGTCCCCATGGCGAGTCCCACACGGCCACATCCCCCTCCTCTGGCCGCTCGCCGCCCTTCCAGAGCACGAAGTCGCGGGCGTCTTCCCTGTCATAGACTTGGTCGCCGGCCTCCCGCTCCCCCTCTCGCAGCGCGGACATGTCGATCTGCGCCAGCCTGCCGTAGCTGGGGAACTCCGAGATGTCGAAGTACACCGAGCCGTCCGCCTCGTAAGCGAGCCCGCGCTCCACCAGCTTCTGGACCAGCTCGATCATCTGTGGCACGTAGTCGGTGGCGCGGGGATAGTATTCGGCGCGCTCGAGCCCCAACCGATCGTGGTCGTCGAAGAAGGCTTGGATGTAAGGCTGGGTGAGCTCTCTGAGGCCGATGCCCCTCTGCACGGCCGCGTGGATCGTACGGTCATCCACGTCGGTCAGGTTGCGGATCTGGACGACTTCGTAACCCTTCCACTTCAGGTAGCGCCGCAGGATGTCCTCACACAGAAAGGTGCGAAAGTTGCCCACGTGTGCACGGTCGTACACGGTGGGCCCGCACGTGTACGTGCTGACCCGCCCCTCCTCAAGAGGCTGGAACTCTTCCAAGCGACGCGAAAGGGTGTTGTAGAGTCGGAGGCCCATCGAACTGCGAAACCCTGGTCGTGACCCGCTTCTCGCGAAGCCTATCCGGGCACCCGGAAGCGGTCAAGCTTCCGGGTTCCGGCCGGTGGCGAACGACTGCGCCACCGCCTCGAACGCCGCTGCGGGGTCCTTGGCCGCGGTGATCGAGCGGCCAACCACGATGAAGTCGGCGCCCGCGCGGGCAGCGTCGGCGGGCGTCGCGTAGCGGCTCTGGTCCGCCGGATCGTCGCCCGGCAGCCGGATACCAGGCGTCACAACCTTAAGCACATCTCCGTAGCTCCGCTTGATGGGTTTGACCTCGGTGGGCGACGCCACGACTCCGGGCAGCTGGGCGGCCACCGCGAGGCCGGCCAGACGCACGACCTCGTCCACCAGCGACACCGGAGACCGGCCGAAGACCCGCTCTACATCTTCGCTGACCAGCGACGTGAGCAGCGTCACAGCGACCACGTCGGGCCCTTCCGGGCCGGCGGCCTCACGCGCTGCCCTCAGCATCGCCTCGCCGCCTGCTGCGTGAACGGTCAGCATCTGCACGCCGCGGCGCGTAGCGGCTCGCACGGCGCCGGCGACGGTGTTCGGGATGTCGTGGAACTTGAGATCCAGGAAGACACGCTTGTCCCGTTTCCTCAGCTCATCGAGGAGGCTCGGCCCCGCTTCCGAGAACAGCTGGGCACCTACCTTGAAGAACGAGCCCTCCTCGAGCATGTTTACGAGTTCGAGCGCCTGTTTCCGCGCGGGCACGTCCAGCGCGACGATGATGCGGTCCTTCGGGAAGTCACTCATTAGACCTCCAGGGCCCCGACAAGTTCAGACAGCCTGCCAACTCCCTGACGTTCGCAGAGTTCATGCAACCCCTGGACGGTATCGGGCGCCGAGTAGGGATCCACGAACATGGCGGTGCCAATCTGCACGAGTGCAGCGCCAGCCAGAATGTACTCCATGGCGTCGCGGGCGGTGCAGATACCGCCGATCCCGATGACGGGGAGCTTGACCCGCGACGCGACCTTCCACGTGACATAGACCCCCATGGGCCGAATGGCCGGCCCGCTGATGCCACCGGTAGTGCTGCCGATCACCGGCCGGCGTGTCTCCACGTCAATCAGCATCCCGGGAAACGTGTTGATACTGCTCAGCCCATCGGCACCGTTCTCCTCGCAGATCTGAGCGAAGACGCCGATGTCGGCCACGTTCGGCGTAAGCTTGATGACGAGAGGCCGCTGGGTCACCGCACGCAACGCCCGCACGAGCTCCGCCAGGGCAACCTTGTCCGTGCCGAACAGAGTGCCGCCTTGGACGTTCGGGCAGGAAACGTTGATCTCGTAACCCAGGAAGCCATGTTCGTCATCCAGGCCGCCGACGACCTTCACATAGTCGTCCACGCTCCAGCCCGCCACGTTCACCAAGACCTGGGCCCTGTGTAGGTTCTCCCGCAGCCAGGGCAACTTTCCCCGCTTGAAGGCCTCGAGGCCGACGTTCGCCAGCCCGATCGAGTTGATCATGCCAGCAGGCGTCTCAGAGATACGGCAGGGCGGATTGCCTACCCGTGGCCGCAGCGTCACGGCCTTGGTCACGATTCCGCCGAGCTGGTCCACGTCGATGATATCGGCGTACTCCTCCCCATAGCCGCAGGTACCGGAGGCGAGCAGCACCGGGTTCTGGAACGTGACGCCGAAGACCGTCTGTGCGAGGTCTACCATCTCAGACGCTCCGCCGGGAAGACGGGCCCGTCAACGCACGCCAGGTCGTAGCCCTGCTCACCCGTATCCGGATCGACCGTCTCGATCGCGCAGCCGATGCACGTGCCAACACCGCAGGCCATGTGCTCTTCCACCGCGAGCTGGCAGGGCACCCCGGCCTGGAGCGCCTGCTTGCGAACGAGCTTCAGCATCGGGGTGGGGCCGCAAGCCAGGACCAGATCCACCCCGTCCAGATCGATCCCCTCGGTCACCCGCCCACGGTTCCCGAGGCTCCCGTCCTCCGTCCAAATCTCCGCCTCTAGCCCGCAGAGCTCCCGGATCTTTGACGGGTCGAAGACCGCCCGCGCGTCCCGCTCCCCATAGAGCAAGCGAATCTCGCCCCCGCAACCCCTCTGCTGCGCCCAGCGCCGTAGGAACAGGAAGGGCGCCAGCCCTACACCGCCCGCCACGCAGAGTATCCGCCGCGCATCGCCGAGCCGATAGCGGCTGCCCAGCGGCCCGAGCAAGAGCGCGGAGTCTCCCGGTTGCAGGGATGCCAGTCGCCGCGAGCCCTCGCCGAAGGCACGTATGAGCAGTCCGATACGCTCCCCGCACACCGCCGCCACACTGTTCGGCCGGGGCAGAAAGGGGCTCCCCCACCCGCGCCCCCCGAAGCCGACCATCACGAACTGCCCCGGCGCTGCCTGCGCCGCGATCTCCAGGGCCGCGAACTCCAGCCAATGCGTTCGCTCAGCAGTCCGTTCCGCCGACTGCACCTCGCACCAGGCCCGGACGATGCGTTGCTCTCTCCTCACCTCTCACTCCCCTCGCATCTGCCTCTCAACGGTCCCGCCGACGCGTCTGCCTTGACCTCACCTCCTCGTCGGCGAGTGTCTTCAGGCGGATCAACTGGCGGCGCAAGCCCAGCTCGAGCTCCTCGAAGGTGAAGCGGCCGGGTGGGCCACCGAGCAGCGCCTGAACGTAGGACGAATCGCTGTAGTCCTCCAGTAGCCGTCGACGAAGCTCCTCCGTGCTCGGCTCGTTCTCGGCCTGATCCTCGCGGGCGCCCGAATCTAGAGGAGTGAGAGCAAGCACCGCCAGGATGGCCTTGGGCGCCCACAGAGACTCAGGCTGCTCTTCGACGAACTTGAGGAACAGGTGCCGCGCCATCGCCTTCGCCTCGAACTCGTCGCGCGCCGTCTCGGCCGCCAACAGATATCCGAGGTTGCCAACGCCGAGCCAGTACTCCACGCGGATGAGAATTGCCGCAAGGTCGCGAACATCCGCGCTTGTCCGACCCGCGGGCAACCGTTGGATGCGGTCGATCTCAGCCTTCAACTGGTAGAAGTCTTCGACTGTAGCCGCGTACCGCAGGTCCAATCGCAACAGAGCCAAACGCGCCTTCATCGCCCCGGCCGAGCCCGGATCCGTCTCTGTCGCCAGCCGGTAGTCGCCACGTCCCATCTCAACGTCACCGGCGGCAATCCTGAGGTCGCCGCGCAGCTGCGTTAGCTGGGCCCTATTCGCCCGCGAGAACCGGGAAGACTCTACCGCACTCAGCGCCTCGAGGCCGGTCCCCGGGTCACCCTCACGCAGCCGCTCCGCAGTCTGCATCACATCCTGCTGCTGGCTGTCGTTCAGGTTGAGCTCCAGGAGCCCGGCAAGCTCGCGGGCGGCCTCGGAGCCACCCCCACCGTCCAACAGCAGTCGCACCCGAAGTAGCCGCGGTGCTACCCAGGCCGGCCTCAGAGCGGATGCCGCCCGCAAGTCCGCGTCGGCCGCCTCAGGGCGCCCCAGCTGACCCCGCGCCTGTGCCCGAGCGGACAGTGCCGCGGCTCGCCTTCTCCGATCGTCCTCGCCGCTGAGGGCGAAGGTGAGCAGGGAATCGGCGAGTGCCGGGTGATCAAGGTGCAGCTCTGCCGTCCCCCGGTGCCCCGCGACCTCCGCGCTGTCCCTTCGGGAGCGAGCATAGCGAAGCAAGCTCTCGCTCGCCTCGGCTGCTTCGCCCCATTCCTCACGCAGCAGCCGTGCCTGGACGATGAGACGCAGCGCCTCATCGGCCCAGCGGCTGTTGGGGCTTCGCTCGACGATACGCTCGGCTTTCTCGATACTCGTGCCGAGAGTCGTGCGGCCGCCGGACTCTCGTCCCTCCTCGATCTCTCGGCGACCCTGGTGGAAGAGCCTACTCGCGTTGTAATAGGCGTTGAAGTAGACGCACGCCGTCGCCGTGGTCACGGCAGCGATGACGAGGATGGGCAGCACTGTTCGGGTGGGACCGTGGGTCCTATCCGCCGGTGCTGTACGAAGACCAGACACGCCGACCATAGTCTAGGAGATAGTTCACAACCGCATCGGCCAACGCATCTGCTATCTTCGCCTGATGAGAGGGCGACCGCAACAGCCGCTCCTCGTCCTTGTTGGATAGATAGCCCACTTCGACGAGAGCGGCTGGCACCGCGGCCCCGACGAGGACGACGAACCCGGCCTGCCTAACGCCCAGGCTGGGACCCCGCAAGGTCGCTTGCACACTTCGGTCGATGAACCCCGCAAAGAGGTTGGACTCTCGCAGATTCGCCGTCGACTGCAAGTCGCTGAGAATGAACTGCAGCGGATCCACATCCGAGATCGGTGTGTCGCTCTCGAACCGCAGCGAGGCGTTCTCGCGCAGGGCGACCCGGCGGGCCTCCTCGGTCTTGGCGACAGCCAGGAAATAGGTTTCGAAGCCGCGGGTGTTGTTGGGCTTTCTGGGCATCGAGTTACAGTGGATCGACAGGAAAAGGTCCGGCGGATTCTCGGCGCCCTCGAGCTGCGGTATGCGCGGCCGGTCGGCGAGGGTGATGAGCGTATCCCGATCCCGGGTGAGCACGACCTGATAGCCGGGCTCCCGGCGCAGCCGTTCTGCCAGCCGTCGCGCAACGGCCAGCGTGATATCCTTTTCCTTCGTGCCGCGTACCCCGATGGCACCCGGATCTCTTCCGCCGTGACCGGGATCGATCACCACCAGCCATGAGTCACGCTCGGGCGGCCGTGGCATCGTCCGCGGACGCTCCACCAGGCGCCCGTCGAGGTAGCGCCAACGACGCGGCCGCCGCTGCGGCAGCCACTCGAGGGCCCAGCTCACCGGGACCATCAGGTGGGAACCGCTACGGTACGCGGGATTAGGCAGCTGAAAGACGTCAGCGCCAACCGTGAAGAACGGCGAACCGCTGATGAAGCGGACGCGCTCGCCGTCCACGTCCAGCACCTCACCCGTCCAGGCGTAGCCCAGCGCTTGCGCCAAGGCCAGGGCCCGGGCTGCCGGGTAGCCGCGCTGACCTTCCACGGGCACGGAGAGCGTGGAGCCGCCGCGGACCACAACGAGATCTCCGGTGGGCACGGCAGCCCAGCCCAGCGCCGCAGCGAGCAACGCCGTCAGGACAACGCTAGCGCTTCCGCCGCGCACGCTCCATCTCCCGTTCCGCCTCACGCCTCTTGACGTCCTCCCGCCTGTCCCGATGCCTCTTGCCTCGCGCCAGAGCCAGCTTCAGCTTCGCCACCCCATCGCGGAAGTAGATCTCCAGGGGAATCAGTGTCAGCCCAGCCTGCTCGACCTTGCCGATGAGGCGCCGGATCTCCTGCCGCTGCAGCAGCAACTTGCGGCGCCGCTTCGGCTCATGGGCGTCCGGGCCAGCCGGCCCGTACGGCCCGATGTGCATGTTGTACAGCCAGGCTTCGCCCGCCTCCACACGTGCGAAGGCGTCCGACAGGCTGGCCTTCCCCGTACGCAGCGACTTGACCTCACTACCGGTCAGCACCATGCCGGCCTCCCACGTCTCCAGGATGTGGTAGTCGTGGTGAGCCTTCCGATTCCTAGCAACTAGCTTGATGCTCTCGCTGGACATGGAAGTCACGGCTGGAGGCCGCTGGGGGGTCCCACTATTATCGCGCCTGAGGTTGGGCTGCGCAAGTGACGCTCACTCCAGTACTTCGATCTGGAGACGCCGAGCCCGCCGCAGTTCGTGGACCTGCGCGACCTCCGCCCCCAGGACGAAGACGATCGAGAGGTAGTACAGCCAGACCACGACGACCACCAGCGTCGCGATACCACCATAGACCGACCGGTAATCGGCGATCCGAGTAAGGTAGAAGGCGAACCCCAGCTTCAGGAGTTCCCAGCACACCGCCGTGAACGCAGCCGCGGTCACCGCCATCCGCCACGGCACCCGGCGTGCCGGCAGATACTTGTAGAGCAGAAGGAAGAGGAGAAAGATGAAAGCTAGCGCAGTGACACGCGCAGAGATGCCTTCCAGCACACCGATCTGACCCGGCGACAAGCCGAGGAACTCGAAGCCGCGGGCCGTCGCCAGATTGTAGACGATGGTGATCCCGATGTTGAGGATGACCAGTACGCTGGAGACGAGCACCATCTCTGCGTCGAACAACTTCCCTTGGATCGCACCGCGGCTCTGGCGTAGATCGAATATCTCTCTGAGCACGGCTCGAATTGATCCGAAGAGGCGCGTCGAGAACCAGACGAAGCCCGCAAAGCCGATCAGCCCGATGGCCTGGCCACGCCGGATCGCGAAGTCGATGACCTCCTCCGGCAGATTGCGCTCTGTTGCCTCGACCCCGGCCTCGTGGAGCACGGGGACGATCACGTCGAGATATCGCCGCAGCTGGTCGATCGGCTCGACGCCCGCGGCCGCGGCCGCAGCTTCCAGCGTCAAGCTGATCAGCGACACGATGATGAAGAGAAAGGGAACAGCGGCGACGAGAACGCTGAAAGTCAGGCCGCTGGCCAGCACGAAGACGTTGTCGTCACTCGCCTTTTCGGCGACGCGAACAACGTAGTCTTTCAGCGCGGCCCAGAATCCAACCGCGGCGCGCCGCACCGCCCTCAACCAGGGCTGTCCTGATGAGGGCGGCGGCACCGAGTCGTGGCTTTCCAACGAGAGAGAAGAGTTTTCAGCCGCCTGCGGGGGCTACCCCTCGGCAGCCTCCTCTTCCTTTCCCCGCGAGCGGCGCCTCGAGACCTGCTCCTCTATCTCGGAGCGAGCCGCCTGAGCGGCTTTGCGGCCGGCGTCAACGGCCTCCTGCGCCCGCTCCCGCCCTTCCGAAACCGTCTTCTTGGCGGTCTCGTACCTGTCCTCCACCTCCCGGCGGCCCCGGGCTAGGGCGTCCTGCAGCGTGTCTTGAAGCTCCTCCGCCTTGCCCTCCGCACGCTCACGCAGGCGCCGCGCCCGCTCCTTCAGCTCCTCCTGAGTCTCCGCCCCGGACTTGGGTGCCAGCAGCAGGGCTGCCGCGGCACCGAGCAGGGCACCCCAAATGAACGGGATCAGGCCCGTGCCACTTCGCTCGATCACCACATAGGGAACGCCATCGTCGTCGTAGTCGCGCATCTTGCTGTCCTTTCCAAGATCCCGCTTACCGTGCGGCCGCGTCCAGCTAGCCATCACGCAGGGCGCGGCGCAATTCCTCCATATTGATCGGTCTCGCCAGCACGACCTGCGAGGGGCTCTCACTCGCCACGGCCGCCGACGAGCCGCCCCTGCTCAGCGCAATGAGCAGGCAGGCTCCGGGCCGAGCCGCCAACTGCGCCACGACGTCTCGCACGGCCGGGTGCGGCGAGTCCGCATCGTAGACAACCGTGTCGGGTCCGAACTGGCTCAGCCGGCCCTGGACCTCTGCAGCAGCCGCCACCTGCACGTCATGACCTTCGCTGATCAGCGCCCGGGCCAGCGCGTCCCGGAGGGATCCTTCGTCGTCTATCAGGAGGATGCGCCGGGGGGCCATTATAACCTCACGAAGCGTCGGCAGGGGGCCGAAAACCGCAGTCTTCCACATGCAAATTTAGGCGCCCGCTGGAGCGAATTCAACGGTCAGCCGTTTTTCCCCGCTTTGTTCCTGGCGAAGACCGGGTCTACCTCCCGTTCCACAGCCAGCCAGTATGCCCTGCGGACTCGCGAGGGGATCTCGTGCAGCGGCGACAGAGAGCGCCTGAGAATCGACGGCCTCAGTCCGGCTAGTCGATGTCCACGACAAGACCATCGAATGCCGGGACCACGGTGTCCGGGAGGCTGGCCAGCAGCTCGCTGTAGTCGAGACGGTGAGTCAGGTGGGTCAGATAGGTCCACTGCGCCCCCACGCTGCGTGCTGCGGTCAACGCTTCCTCCACGTTGAAGTGCGAAGGGTGGGGATCGCCCCACCACAACGCGTTGATGACGAGCACCTTGACCCCATCAAGGACCTCACGCGCAGGCTGTGGGATCTCTTTCCCATCGACGATCACACCCAGGCCTCCGGCGCGGAACCCGAACGAGCGAACTCTGCCATGCGGGAATGCTAGCGGTCGCAGACGGAACCCAGCGACATCGAGATCGTCACCTGCCTCGAAAGTGCGGAGCTCGATCTCAGGGGCGGCGGTCGCAGGGTCCGGCTGAATCGACTCGTCGAAGATGTAGGCGAAGCGGGCCCGCAGTTCCTCGGCATGTTCACGCGCGACGAGCACCGGCACGGGACTCTTAGCTCGCAGGCTGAACACCCGCAGGTCATCGATGCCGTGGATGTGATCCGCGTGCGGATGAGTGATGAAGACGGCATCAACGCGGTCGATGCCTGCCTCAAGCAGTTGCAGTCGCAGCTCGGGGGGCGTGTCCACGAGGAGCACGCGCCCACCATCCTCCAACGCAAGCCCGTGGCGCGACCGCCGGTTCCGCGGATCATCCGACTTGCAGACGGCACAGCCGCAGCCGACGACGGGAATGCCGAAGCTGGTGCCGGTGCCAAGGAAGCGAAGACGCACGGTCAGAGCGTTTCGATGCGGACCATGTTGGTGGTCCCGCGCACGTGGAACGGTACTCCGGCGGTGACGACGATCCGATCGCCGGGCACGGCGAGTTCCCGCCGCTGCAGCTCGGCGCGCGCGATCTCCCACATGTCCTCATGTGTGGGCTCCGCACGGCAGAGCACGGGCAGCACACCCCAGACGAGGGAGAGCTGGCGCTGTACCCTTTCGGTATCGGTGACGGCGAGGATTGGCACCGGCGGCCGGCGCGAGGAGACGACGCGGGCCGTGTACCCGCTGCGCGTGAAGGTAACGATGGCAGGTGCCCGTAGCGCCCGAACGGCCTCGAGCGTCGCGCAAGCCACTGCCACCTCGGTAGGAACCGGCTCCCTGCCCGGCGGCGACGCCGAAACATCGTACGGTGGCCCGGCCAGCAGCACCCCGCCCGCCGACTCCACCTGCCGGATCACCCGAGTGAGCGCCCGGACTGACTCGACCGGGAAGCGCCCTATCGCCGTCTCGGCGGAGAGGAGGACGGCATCGGTCCCGTCCAGGACGGCGTTTGCCACGTCGGACGCCTCGGCGCGAGTCGGCTGGGGATGCTCGGTCATCGACTCAAGCATCTGCGTGGCGATGACCACAGGTCGATAGCGGGCGTTCGCACTGCGCACGATTCGCTTTTGCACCAACGGAACCTGCTCGAAGGGCAACTCACTTCCCAGGTCACCGCGGGCAACCATCACCGCATCGGCGGCCTCCAGTATCGGCTCGAGTTCGCGTACCGCCTGCTCCTTCTCGATTTTCGCCAGAACCAACACGTCGTCCGCTACCCGCTTCCGCAGTTCCAGCACGTTCTCGGCAGAGCGTACGAACGAGAGAGCGATATACTCGGCGCCGATTTCCAGGGCGAGATCGATGTCCGCTAGATCCTTCTCCGTGAGGGGCGGCGCCTTCACACTGACGCCCGGCAGGTTGACTCCCCTCCCGCTCCTCAGACTCCCGCCTACGACGACTTCGGCCTCCACACGCGGCGGCCTGACTTGCCGGACTCGGAGCTCGATCTGGCCATCGCTGAGCAGCACCCGATCCCCGGCGGACAGATCGCTGGCCAGATCCGGGTACGTGACGGGAACGTCGCGCCCCGTGGCGACATCGCCCGGAGTCAGGACAACCTGGCTCCCCGGGCTGAGGGTCAGCGGCTGGGGCAACTTGCCTACCCGGATCTTCGTACCCTGTAGGTCGATCAGCAGCGCTACGGGCCTGCCACACGATGCGGCGCAGTCACGGATCTGCCGGGCCAGCGCCCGAACCTGGTCCGGCTCGGTGTGCGACATGTTCAGACGTGCCACGTCCATACCGGCCTCGCACATCACTTCCAGGGTGGTTGGATCCCAGGACGCAGGCCCGATCGTGCAGATGATCTTTGTCTTACGAAACCGTTCGTCGTTCCGGCTCATCGCGCGCAAGATCCCGAGCTCGGTGGCCGACGTCAAATGACGTTCTAGGGACGGTAACGAGCCCAAAGGTCCGGCAACTCAGCAGCCAACGCCCGCAGGTCCGCCGCCACGTCGAGGATCGTCCGTGCCGGGTCTGTGGGGTCACCTGGGGGAATCCGGGCACCAGGCGTGAACGTGCCCGCGACGGGCTCCGCCAGCACCAGGGCAACGGTCATCTCGATCATCTCTCCCGGCGCCAGCCGCAGGGGGCCGTAGGCTTCCGTGACGCGGTAGTCGGCGAGGTCATTGGAAGCATGCCCGATGTCAGGCGAAGGGTGGTCGCCGATCGGGTCGCCCGACTGCAATCGCCCGGCCAGCAACCGCCAGGCGAAGTCCTGCCGATCCTCGCCGTCCCAGTCGTCCGTGACGCGCCACAACGTCAGCGTCCGCCTCATTGCACCCGCGGGTGGCTCGACCGTGACGAGCCCTACCAGGGCCGGTCGCTCGGCAAAGTCGCCAAGCTCCGCATCGCTGAAATCGGCATCATAGACGAACGCCAGGTTGAGATCTGGGTCGAACGTCCCCACGTCGTCGTCTGCCCCGCCGACGTCGGGGTCCAGACCGAACCCCAGGTAGAGCTCTCGGAAGGTATAACCGCCTTCGGGGACCGACGGGTAGAGATAGCGATAGCGCTCATCGCCGCTGACGTTATGGACTTCCAGGTTTATGAAGAGGACATCCTCGGCGCCAGCGCTGTCGACCGCGACCACCGTCTCGCTGACAGATAGACCGAGCAACGATTCGTCGTCGGAGAGCGAGGTCGCCCAGTACTCGAGTCGCTCCATCTGCCGGCGCACGCTGGAGCTGCTTGCAACGGGGCGCCGACCCACCCAGGCGGCTTCGTAGACCTGGGTCGCCACTGTGTCACCGGCCTGCGCGCCAGCGTCGTCGTCCAGAACCGCCGCCACCAGCAGCCGGCCGCCAGCTCCATAGTCGGCGCCGGAGGCGCCCGGCCACTCGAGCGCCGGCACCAGATCGAAGAAGACACTGGCGCACGTGTCGCCGTAGTTGTTGAACAGGCAGCGGATGCGCCCGCGATCGACCAAGAGAGGACAGTTGAAGCGGCACCCGCCCTGCAAGGCAGCGTCGATCGTATCAACCGGCTCCTCCGGCACGGTTACGGTATCGGCCCAGCCGAAGACCTGGGTCGGCGCGGCGCTGAGCTCCAGCAGGAGTCTGTGGCGACCCGCCGGGACTTCTGCCAACGTCGCGGGCGTTGTCCTTCCTAGCGGGTCACCGTCCAGAAAGATCTCGGCGCCATCCGGATCTGAGAGCACGGTCAACTCGACGAGAACCGGGACCGTCGGCCGGGACCGATCATCGAAACACCCCCAGAGCACCATGACCAGCCACGCCAGGGCCAAGCTCGGCTGGCGCAGCCCGCTAGGCATGGCCACCGCCCGACCTACGCGCCGCGAGTCGGGCCACGAGCGCCGAGAGCACATCGCTGGCAGGGCCCTGTAGGAACATGTCCATCACCTCGGTGAGCTGAGACGGCTGCGTGTTCACCTCGATCAGCGTGGCGCCGCCGACCCGGGCCGCGAGCGGGAGCGCGGCTGCTGGGTAGACGAAACCGGATGTCCCCACGACAAGCATGGCGTCGCATGACCTCGCCAGGCTCTCAGCTCGCTCGAACACACCGGGCGGTAGCATCTCGCCGAACCAGACCACGTCCGGCCGAACGTGAGAGCCGCAGCGCGGACACCTTGGCGGTTCGACCAGCCCGTCGCCAGCGGCCAGCGGGATCTCGATGTCCACCGGATGGTCGTGCTCGAAACATTTGAAGCGGTTGATGTTCCCGTGCAGCTCCAGCACCGTGCTCGAACCGGCCTCTGTGTGATATCCGTCGATATTCTGGGTTACGACGGCCACCTGCGGCACCAGCTTCTCGAGCTTTGCCAACGCCTCGTGCCCAGCGTGGGGGGAGGAGCTGGCGACGATGCCACGCCGGTAGTTGTACCAACCCCAGACGCGCGCCGGGTCCCGACGGAACCCGTGGGGTGACGCCAGCTCCTCGGGATTATAGCGCGCCCACAGACCTTCTTGAGCCTCCCTGAAGGTGGGGACGCCGCTTTCCTTCGACATGCCGGCCCCGGTCGCCGCCACGACTAGCCGCGCGTGATCAAGGGCCTCAACCGCCCGCTCCAGCTTCGCGGCATCCATCATCGCTCCCGAAGGGATGTCAGTCAGGCGCGGTAGACGATCGCGCCGCCCACCACCGTTGCCACCACCTCTGCAGCCCGCGACCGCTCCGGCTCCGCATTCACCAGGTCCACATCCCAGGCGGCGAAATCGGCATGATAACCCGGAGCCAGACGACCCCGGCGGTCCAGGTCACCGGCAGCCCGCGCGGGTCCCTCAGTGTAAGCCTTCAGCACCTCCAAACCGGACAGACACTCCTGGGGGTACCAGCCTTCCTCAGTGTAACCGTCTCGATCACCCCGCGTCATCGCCGCGTAGAAACCCTCACGTGGATCAGCCTCCTCCACCGGCGCGTCTGAGCCGAAAGCCAGTATCGTGCCCACGTCCAGCAGGCTGCGCAGCGCCATCGTCTGGCGGCTGCGCTCCGGCCCCCAGCGCTCCTCGGCCAGCGGTATGTCAGTCAGCAGGTGCGAGGGCTGCATTGAGGCCACGATGCCCGAACGAGCCGCCCGAGGTACGTCATCCGGGTGAACGCACTGCAGGTGCTCCACCCTGTGCGGGATCGCGAGGCCAGCGGCACCGGCACCCTCCAGCACGGCTAGCGTCATGCGAACCGCCGCATCGCCAATCGCGTGCACCGCTGCGGCGAGGCCGGCACGGGCTGCTCGCTCCACGTCGCTCTTCAGCTCCTCCGGGTCCAACCGTCGCATCCCGCGATCGCTACTCCCTTGGTACGGCTCCAGCATCCAGGCCGTACGCGAGCCGAGAGCCCCATCGCTGAAATACTTGACCCCGCCGATGCGCAGCCACTCGCTGCCGAACCCGCTGGCAATGCCGCATTCGATCAGTGAGTCGAGGAAACGCTGAGGCATATGATGCAGGACACGCAGGCGAAGTTCCCCAGCACGCTCCAAATCCTGCACGATCTGGAACGACTCGGGCGCCTCCACCGAATGCACCGCCGTCACGCCCAGACGGTGAAGCCCCGCCTGCCCCTCCAACAGCGCCGCACGCCGCTCCGCCTCGCTGAGGCGCGGGCGGCCCTCATACCACCACTCGAGAGCCCGCTCCAGCAATACGCCCGTCAGTCCGCCCTGACCGTCACGCTCCAGCGAGCCGCCTGGCGGATCGGGCCACTCCGGCCCGATCGCCAATCGACGCATGGCCTCCGAGTTGAGCCATCCCGAGTGCAGGTCGTGGGCGATCAGCGCTACGGCACGTCCACCCGAAACCGCATCGAGGTCCGCCAGCTCCGCCTGCCCTCGCCAAGAAGGATTCCAGCCCTTGAACTCCAGCCAGGCAGCCGCAGGCTGCGAGTGCGCCGCCGAGGCAACCCGCTCCAGCACCTCGGCCGGCGAACGAGCACTCGACAGGTCCGGCAGGCTGCGAGCGAGAGCCCACTCGATCAAGTGGATATGAGAATCGGTCAGACCCGGCACAACGACGGCCGGGCGAAGATCAAGCCACTCCGCCGAGCCGCCAACGAGCGACTCCACCTCCTCCACCGTGCCGCTGGCCGTGATGCGACCCCCGCGCACCACCAGACACTCCACCTCCGACCGCTCCGGATCCAGCGTGTGTATCAAGCCAGCCTTCACGGCCAGCAGTCGTTCTCGTCCCATGCCTACTACGATAGAGAGGCGCCGACCGGTGGGACAACCGAAAGGGACACACTGCACCCCCGAAGGGCCCCCTCCAAACCCTGACTGTCCCTCCCCGGCCTCGCTAGTCGAGCGAAATCTCGAGATCGGCGACGAGTTCGGGACGATGGCGGGCAATCCACTCGTGGATCAACCGCACCTGCTTCATGGAGAGCTTCTGCAGCACTTGCAGCGGCAAGCCTGGGATTACCGCGGCCAGCGAACGTCGCAGCAAATAGTCCCGCTGCCTGCGCTTGAGCTCCGGCGGTATGCTCGGCCCGGTGGGGGAGTCGGGTATCGGCTCAAGCAGCGTGCGGAAGCTGTGAATCTGTCGGTCAGAAAACGTTTCGGGAATCCGGTGACGGCGGCTGCCGATGAGAAAGCTGCCGTCGGCCTCTACGATGCAACCCCTAGACATCAGCGTTCCTTGCGCGCATGTGTGTCAAAGACACTCACCCCACGCCCCCTAAAGGGTGGGGTGGTCTACACTTTTTGTCGATTGCCGCTGCTCAATCTACGTTCGACCCACCGGCTTTGCAAGAAAAACTGCCGGCGACACGGCTAGGCGAGCTCCTCGCGCGCGGGACTGGGCGCCTGGATGACGTAGAGCGGCACGCTCCTCATATGGTGATCGTCCACCATCACTTCGAAGGAGAAGTCACCGGGCTTCTGGAACGTGATGCCGCTGAGACCCATGATGACATGGGGTTTGATGGGCCGGCCGGGGGCTCCAGGCGGCACCTGCAGGGGTCCCTCTGCGCGGAACAGCTGAGCGCCGTCGGCATCGATCAGCCGCACCTCCAGCCGATGGGGACCCTGCTCGGTGAAGTCGGCGCGCACCCGCAGCACGAAAACCATAGCAGCGTGGCGGAAGGGGAATTGGCGAGCCCAGATCGTGTCGAACACACCAAGGATGTTAAGCTTGCCCTCCTGGCTGACGTTTGCCGCATCGGCGAGGACCGCGAGGTCTATCTCCACGGAGAGAACCCTTTCGGCTGCAGTCGTCGCGCGCTCGCGGATCGGCCGCCGACCGGTCCGCGACGTTTGAGTCGGGCTTCAGAACTTGCGCTCTAGCGGTCCGAAGTGCCGCTGAATGGGTCCGAAGTGTGGCTGCAGAGGTCCGAAGTGTCTCTGCATCGGCCCAAAGTGCCGCTGCAGTGGCCCGAAATCGCTTCTCCTCAGCTGACCGGCGACCGCGCCTCCCGCATTCGCATGCCTCAGAACTGGCCGACACATGCGGGCGGAGTTGGCCAAGACAGACCTCCCCGGCTTTGGCGTGTAGAGGATGCGTTCAGCGTACTCCGCGCAGGGACCCAGGGGCGGAGCCCGGACTTCCAGGGGGCGCGCGCTCCGCGCTGCGTCCTCATCGTTGACCAAGACGCAACCCCTGGGCAGCCGATCGCCGCGGATGAGGCCACTCGGCTCCTTGCGGAGTCTGCACACGCCTGACTCCTGCTGCGCCAGAGCTGGTCTGCCCGGAATCGACAGGATGGCAACGGCGAGCAATCCGGCGATCGTACGTCCTCTAGACCCCTTAGTGTGCATGAACCGAAGCTAGCGTTCCCGAGTGCCGGCTACAAGAGAGGCAGGCCTCATCACTGAGCTAGAAGTCGACTGTCAGCGAGGCAGACCGGCCGCCGTGCCCTCAGGGGGATCGTTCGAGGGCGGCTACTATCGAGTCCACGTCGGGTAGTCGGCCGCTGTAACCCAGATAGCGCGCCACTCGCGAGAGCGGTGGCCAGTCGTAGGGGTCGATGGTGTAGGCGACACGCAGGTTGCCCTCGCCGCCGCCACGTACCCCGATGATGCGCTGGAGTAGTGCAAGGCTCTTCAAAGCACCCACGTCGTCCCGATAGCGCTGGAACAGCTGCTCGTAGGTGACGGCCGCATCAGAATAGTGGCCATCCCACGCGTGCCGATCGGCTAGAATCCGCATCCGCTCCCGCTCGCTGGCGCGGTCGCTGAGCCGGAACGCCGAATCCAGCGCCGAACGCGCGAGAGTACGCCGGCCGCTCAGCGCGTAGGCCTCCGCCAGCACGCGGTACGCCATGGCGAAGGTCGAGTCGTGGCCCGTCGCCTCCTGTGCCGACGCGACCGCCTCGGAGTAGCGACCCGCAAAGAGGTGCATGCGTGCCCGTGAGTAAGCGTCGAGCGCCGAGGGTGACGCTGAGAGGATCTGGGTTGCGGGCAGGCTCGCCTCGGTCTGCTCGTCGGGCTCGCCAAGGCGACGGCGCACAGGCCGCGTCAACCCAACCATCGTCTCAAGGGCGCTCGCCTCCCCGGAGACCTCCGCTGCCACCCCGTACAGCTCCTCGCCAGCTGGGCTCAGCACCCGAATGGCGACGCTGTCCACACCCCCAGCTCGACTGAGTCGAGCAACGATCACGGCGGCGTAGCTCTCGGCCTCGGCGAGTGCCACAGCGTCGTCGATGCCGAGATCACCGGAAGTGCTGCCCGAACTACGACGACGCGCGATGAGCGCCCGCTCTCGCGGAACCACGCTGAAGAACTGTGCCTGTTTGAGCTCGGCTTCCAGGGCCACGGTCATGGCGGTGGGCGCGTGGTCGGCGTGCGCCTCGTCGTCTACCTCGACATCGGCCACGACAACCCACTGCCCGGACTCCTCAAGCAGCGGTCCCGAGAACATCGCGCCGATCCTCGAGATCGAAGTCTCGACAAATGCGGGGGTTCTGAGCGTAACTCTGGGTAGCGAGACCCTCGGCAGCGACGGCGCACGCACTTCCGGAAGATCTGATCTCAGTCCACTGATCCTTGCGACCAGGTCAGGGCCGAAGGCGATCCCGAGCCCGACGAGAGCCAGCGCGACAGGCACGAACCAGTAGCGTTTGACCAGCGCCAGACCCGGCCGTCGTGCGCGCCTCCTCTTGCGGGGCCTGGCCACGACCTCGAACGGCTTCACCGCGGCTTCGACCGGCCTAGCCACGGGCTTGACGGGCCTCGGTGCCGGCTCGACCGGTTTGGGCGCGGGTTCGATCGGTTCAGCAGCGAACTCAAAAGGCTCAGCCGCAGGTTCGATCGGCTCAGGCGCGGGCTCGAATGGCTTGGCCGCAGGCGCGACCGGCTCGGGCGGAATCCCGACCCGCTCGACCGGCGGGGCTTCAGCGGCAAGCGCCTCGGCCACAGCCTGCGGCGGCTCCAGCTCGGACTCGAGCGGCTGGGTCAGAACCTCCTGCATCTCCGCCGCACGGCGGTGCCTCGCGCGGGCCGGCGCCACTACTCGGCCCGACGCACGCCCTGCCGCTTTCACCCGGCGGCGTGGCACGGGCAGCGCGCGCCTTGCCCCTGAGACACGGCGAACGGCAGCCCGAAGGAACCGCCAGAGCAAGCCGGGCAGCGCAGCCAGGACAGCCGCGACTCGCCACAGCCCGCGCGCGGCCCGCTCCGCCGCCAGGGCGCGCCAGGGGCCAAGCTCCTCCCAAGTCTCGCGGAGCACAGGCCCCCACGCCTTTCGCACAGACGTGACCTGGTGGTGCACGTCCCGGAACTCGTCGCCAGCGGCCGCAACAGCCTCTCGGATGGCTTCGTCCGGCTCAGACTTGCGGCGGACCGGTTTCCCCTCTGGACCAGCACCGGGTTGCGGGGGCGCCGGCTCTCGAGTCTCCGGCAGGGGGAAATCCGCGATGGGTTCGGCTGGTTTCGCCGAGGAAGCTTCCGGAGCGGCGGGGACCTCGGCGACGGAGATGTCCAGTTCGTCTTCCGCCGTCATCTCCACGATCTCCCGCCACGCCTCCTCCTGGTCCGGGGCCCCAACCGCATCAGAAGCAGCCTTCGGCTTCCGGGGCGGAGCCTCCGCGCTTTCTGGCGGTGAGGCGCCCGGCTGAAAGCCGGCCACGATCCCAGGCTCCACTTTGGGGATCGGCGGTTCTTGCGCCGGCGGAAGCTCGCCAGGCCGTCGAGGCTCCCGAGGCACTCCGCGCGGCGGCGGCGCCGGTGGGGCGGCGGTAAACGTCGGCTCAGGCTTGCGCGGTGGCGTAGGCGACGGGGTGGCCGGGCGGACAGCGCTGGCTGCTTCCGGAGGGGCCGGGGCCTTGGCGGCGAGCTCCCGCAGCATCGGGTGCCGGGCCACCAGCTGTTGAACGGCGTCGGCGGGCTGAGCGATACCACTCTGCCTCAGCCTACCGAGATACTCGCTGTAAACCCGAGCCGCTTCCTGCTCCTTGCCGGACTGCGTGTAGGCACGCAGCAGCCCGACCACTGCCTCCGGACGCATGGGAGCCCGGGCGACCAGGATCTCCCACCACTGCGCGGCCTTCTCCCAGCTCTTGCCCTCCGCCGCCTGGGCCGCCGTAAGAATCGCATGGCCCCAGGCCCTCCGGATACGACCTCTCTCCTTCTGTGCCCACTCGTCGAACGCCGGGGCGCCCGACTGGAAGCCCTCCAGGAAATCGCCGGCATACAGCTCCCCGACACATGCGGCATCACCACCATCGATGGCCGAATCCACTTCCCGTGTGTCGAGACGCAGGCCGCCGAACACCTCGACCGTGTCGGTGGTCAGACGGACGTTCACTCCCGGCACGTTCTCCCGCAGCCAGGTCACGGCCCGCTTCAGAGCGTCGTACTCCTTCTCCTCGTCCTGGCCACGTCCGAGCAGCTCGATCACCTCGGAGGGGTGCATGGGCCGCCGCTCGTGGAAGAGATAGACGAGCAGTGCCAGGTGCTTGGCGCCGAGCTTCGAGGTCTCGTCCACGCCCTGACGCATCAAGCGGACGCCACCCAGCGTATAGAGCTCGACGTCCTTGCCGCCCCCCGTCCGTGGGGCGGCTTTACCTCGGGGGCGCTTCTCCGATCGTGGCCTCGGCCTCGTCATCGCCGCTGATGCGCACTCGCCTGTGTATGCGGGGGAAATGTCGGACGCGGGGACCCTGAAAAGGGGGCGGAAATCCTCTAACTATAAGCATTTTCGACCGATCCCGCTATCCGCACGGCTCCGTGGCCCGCCACCGGCACTGCTCGGTGCCGCCTGGCCTCACGGGCCGGGACTTGCTGAGAAGGCCGCGTCCGACGTTGACTTGGACGCTGACCTCGACATTCTTACCACGACCTGGCGCGCCGGTTCCGAATCCGGGCTCTACCGGGCACGACGGGGACCCGTTAGATGCCGGTGCGTGATGGGTCACGGGTCAAGTCGGCGAGGCAGGACCCGAGTGGCCGGCCCGTTCGCAAACCTGTAAGGCTAACGAGTGGCAATGCCGACGCTCACGCGAGAACGCTACGAGAGCGCCCGCAGGTTCGACGACTTCAGGAGATCAGTGTTAAAGCACCAGGCACTGTGGACCGGCGTCTACGAGCATCTCGAACTGCCCGCCGATGCGGTGGCACGGCTGAATGAGCTGCCCGGCCGGCGCCATGTGCTGGTGCTGGCGGAAGACTGGTGCGGCGACGCCGCCTCGCTGGTGCCCATACTCGCCAAGCTCGCCGACGCCGCGCCGGAGGTGGTCGATCTCCGCGTGCTCGAGCGGGATGAGAACCTGGACATCATGGACCAGTACCTCACTCGCGGCGGCCGCTCGATACCGGTGGCCATCGTGTTCGATGAGCAGATGCGGGAGTTGGGCTGGTGGGGGCCACGACCCGCGCCAGCGCAAGCGATGTTCCGGGAGCGGATCCGCGAGTTCCAGGCCGGCCGTCTGACCGACAAGAACGAAGACGTCTACAAACCGCTGCTCAAGTGGTACCGCGAGGATCGCGGTCGCCACACCATCGACGAGTTTCTTCTTGTGCTAGAACGGGGTGGGGCGGCGAGATCCTGAGGTCTGAGATGATCAGGGCGCTGCGGACCCCAGACGCCGCGCCACCGCCTCCGCCTCCGCCAGCACTCGCAGCGCGTTCTCCCCAAGGACCTTGCGGATATCCTCCATCGAGTAACCGCGGCTCACCAACTCCGCGGTGATCGCCGGGAACTTCGAGACATCCTCGAGGCCCTCTGGAACGGCGGAGCAGCCGTCGAAGTCGGAGCCGAGGCCGACGTGGTCGATGCCCGCCACGCGCACGATATGGTCGATGTGATCGACCAGGTCGCTTACGCTGCCCCGCGGGACCGGATGCTCGGACGACCAATCCTGCCAGACCTCTTCCACGGCGGCGTCATCATCGCCGTGCCGCGCCCTGAGCTCACGGTAATAGGCCAACATCTCCCGGGCCACGTGCGCGGCCGCCGGTACCACGAAGCCCGAGAAGAAGTTGACCATCACCACACCGCCGTTCTCCGGCAACCGCTCCAGTATCTCGTCCGGCACATTGCGTGGGTGGTCGTTGATCGCGCGGGCCCCACTGTGCGACGCGATGATCGGCGCCTCACTCACACGAAGCACAGCGGCCATGGCCGCGGCCGAGACGTGCGAGATATCGACGAGCATGCCGAGTCGGTTCATCTCGCGTACGACCTCCTCCCCGAACTCGCTCAGCCCGCCGTGCCGCGGCTCATCCGTCGCCGCGTCGGCCCACTCGGTTGCTTCGTTGTGAGTCAGCGTCAGGTAGCGGGCGCCGAGTTCGAAGAAGCTGCGCAGGACGGCGACAGATCGCTCGATGGTGTGGCCGCCCTCGACCCCGACGAGCGCCGCGATTCTACCTGACTCCACAACACGCGTAACATCCGCGGCCGAGCGCGCCAGCTCCAGCTCGGAGTAGTGGGCTACCATTCGCTTGATCAGGTCGATCTGCTCGAGGGCCAGACGGGCCGCGCCGCGCCGCTCGTATTCCGACGGCACGTAGGCCGCGAAGAACAGGGCGTCCACGCCGCCCTCGCGTAGCCTGGGGATGTCGGTGTGGCCGTCCTCATGGCGCGCCGCCAGGTCGAAGCGCTCGACTTCGGAGGCATACAGCGTACGTAGCCGCCAGGGCAGATCGTTGTGCCCGTCTACCACGAGCGCCCGCCGGTGTATCTCCTCGTGCCCCGTCACCGCCGCTCCATATTACGGGTCCCGCCTCACTTTGACGGCCTGAAGACAGCAGCCTCCCGGCTAACCGGCCTGCCGCCGGTGCAACAGCGCCCCGCGTAGCAGCTCGTCCAGCTCCTGCGGATCATCTAGCGCCAGCTCGTAGGTGACCCGCACCAGTGGGCGGTTGATCTGAATCAGCCGCGCCAGGTCCACCGGCGTGCCCACCACGATCACCTCGGCGTCCGAGCGGTGGATCGTCTCCTCGAGCTCCTCGATCTGCTCCTCGCCGTAGCCCATCGCTGGCAGCACCGGGCCGGTGCTGCGGTACTTCTCGAACGTCTCGATGATCGAGCCCACGGCGAAGGGCCGTGGATCCACCAGCTCCGCCGCGCCCTGCTCCTGCGCCGCCAGGCTCGCTGCGCCGAAGCGCAACTCGCCGTGGGTCAGACTCGGGCCGTCTTCCACCGCCAGCACGCGCCGACCCTTGAGCAGCTCTGGATGATCCACGGTCAACGGCGAGCGGCCTCTGAATACGCGCGCCCTCCGGTTGACGGCGGCGATGTTGCGGCGCACGATCTCGAACCCTTCGGGCGTCGCCGAATTACTCTTGTTGATGACCACGGCGTCGGCCATACGCAGATTGGCCTCCCCCGGATGATAGGTTAGCTCGTGTCCGGGCCGGTGCGGATCGGCGACCACGATGTGCAGGTCCGGCCGGAAGAAAGGCAGGTCGTTATTGCCGCCGTCCCACAGCACCACATCGCCGTCAATCTCCGCCTGCCGTAGGATCTCCTTGTAGTCGACCCCCGCGAACACGATCGTGCCCTCGCCCAGGTGCGGCTCATACTCCTCCCGCTCCTCGATCGTCACCTCGTGACGGTCGAGGTCATCGTAGGTCTCGAACCGCTGCACCCGCTGCTTGCGGAGGTCGCCGTAGGGCATCGGGTGACGGACGACCACCGGCTTGCGGCCGAACTCCCGGAGCCGATCGACGACGTAGCGGGTCGTCTGGCTCTTGCCGGATCCCGTGCGCACCGCGCAGACGGCAATCACCGGTCGCCTGGACTCGAGCATCGTGTGCCGCGGCCCCAGGAGCATGAAGCTGGCGCCCGCGGCGAGGCTGCGGCTGGCAATATGCATGACGTACTTGTGCGCGACATCGGAATAGGAGAACACACAAGTGTCGATTTCCTCGCGCTGGATGATCGACTCGAGTTCCTCCTCGGGGAGGATCGGTATCCCCTGCGGGTAGTCCGGGCCCGCGATCTCGCTGGGATAGATGCGATCGCTGATGTTCGGTATCTGTGTCGCGGTAAACGCGACCACCCGATAGCTCGCGTTTCCCCGGAAATACGTGTTGAAGTCGTGGAAATCGCGCCCGGCGGCGCCAAGGATCACCACTCGCTCCTGTTTGTTCTTACGTGCCATCAGATCCTCGTCCTAGCAGTGCAACATTCCATGCATAACCAGCAAAGAGAACGGGGCCGGCGCGGACGTCACACGCCCAGCCAGTCAGCCAAACCTGTCAGGTCGGTGACCTCATGCAGCGGCTGCGGCCCATCGTCCGGCTTCTCAGCCTTGCGATTGACCCAGACCGCGGACAGCCCAAGCTCGCAGGCGGGACGGATGTCGTGGAAGTAGCTCTGCGCAGCGTGGAGCAACCGCTCGCGCCGTCCATCCACCCTTCTGATCGCCTCACGGAAATGCTCGGGGGCCGGTTTGTAGCTTCTGGTCTGTTCCGCCGTGACCGTCCAGTCGAGCTCGACGCCGACGCGCCGGATCGTCGCGGCCAGCAGATCGTCGTCGACGTTGGACAGGATGGCGATCCCGAAGCGTGACCTGATGCGTACGAGCGCCGGGCGCGTATCCGGGAAGACCGGCCAATCGGGCAACGAGTCCGCCAGGAACCCAGCGCGGCCGGGCGTCAGCCGCCAGCCCAACCGCTCGGCTACTCGCAGGGCCGTCTCGGCCAGCACTTTCCGGTACCGGCGATAAGTGCCGGCCTGGATTCTGGGCTCGACGGCATGGTAGGCCAAGACAACCTCGGCGCTGTCCAAGCTGAGCCCGTCGGCTGCGGCCGACTCCAGAAAGGCCTGCGTGATTCCGGTCTCCCAGTCGACCAGCGTGCCGTAACAGTCGAACGTCACCGTCTCCCACGTCATCGACGATCTGGATGCTAGGCACCGAACTTGGCCATGCGACCGGCGTGGGCCAGCGCCAGCGGCATCAGGTCCTCGGAGCGGCAGAGACCCGCCCCTCCCTCGAGACACCACCTCTCGCCGAAGCGCTTCACCCCGTCGGGCCGGCAGGTGGTCGACCAGAGCAGGAACGGCACCGGATGCCAGCTATGGCTCCGCAGCGCCGCCGGCGTCGAGTGGTCGCCGGTAACGATGACGACGTCGGGCCTCAGTGCCATGAGCCGCGGGACGTATCGATCGACCTCCTCGATGACGTTCAGCTTCCGCTCAAAGGCACCGTCCTCGCCCGCCTTGTCCGTCTCCTTGACATGCACGAAGGCGAAGTCGTAATGCGGCCAGACCTGCTCCAGGGTCGAGAAAAGGTCATCCAGCGACGCGCCTACCTCCGAGGTGTCCATCCCCACCAGCTTTGCCACACCCCGGTACATGGGATACTGGGCCACGGCCACCGACCTGAGCCCGAACACCTCGGGGAACCCCGGCCAGTCAGGAAGGCGAGCGAAACCCCGCAACAGCACCATGTTGGCCGGCTCGTGCCCGGCCAGCCTGTCGTGCGCCTCCGCGACGAAGCGGCGTACCAGCTCGGCCGCCTTCTCCGCCTCCGGCCGCTCGGCGGTTACCGCCCGCGGCGGCGCGCCCACGTGCTCGGGATCAGTGTCCGCTACGCCCTCCTCCAGCCCCTCACCACGCAGCACCAACAGGAAACGGTGCTCACGCACCGGCTCCACGAACATCGCTACACCGGGCAGCTCGATCTTTCGGAGTTCGGCGCACAGCTCGCGGCATCGCTCGGTGGGGATGCGGCCGGCACGGCGATCCGTGATCTCTCCCGCCGCGTCCACCGTGCAGAAGTTGCCGCGGGCCGCCAGGTCGCTGGGCCCGAGATCGAACCCGATGCCCAGTGCCTCCAGCACGCCGCGCCCGATCTGGTAACGGATCGCGTCGTAGCCGAAGAGCCCGATATGTCCCGGGCCGCTCCCCGGTGTGATCCCTGGGCTCACGGGCTGGTGCAGTCCCACCATGCCCTCTGACGCCAGCCGATCGAGATTGGGTGTATCAGCCGCCTCCAGCTCGGTTGGCCCACCTGGCGTCACAGGTAGTCCGCCCAGACCGTCGAGCACGAACAACAGGATCTTGGTGTCGGCCGGCGTCAGCAGCTCGTGTATCAGTTCCAGGTCCACCATGGCTCGATTCGCCTCCCGTTCAACGTATCAGCATCGCCGAGGCGAAGGTCTCGATCCCAGACCACAGGTGTCCCAGCCGGAGATTCTCGTTGGGGCCGTGCTGGTTATTGTCGTGGTTGACGATCGGTATGCCCACCGTGGGCACGCGCAGGACGTCCGTGAAGTTGTAAAGCGGTACGGAGCCGCCCAGCGTCGGCAGCTTGACTGCCGACTCACCGGTGTGCGTCTCAACCGCTTCGATCAGCGCCTGGGCGACGGGCAGATCCATCGGAGTCCGGAATGCTGGGTAGCCGTCGGACGTCACGACGCGGGCCAACCTCGGATACCGACGGCGCATCTCACGATCGGGCTCATCGCTGACGACGTGATAGCCCTGCCTCTCGATGTGGGCGATCAGTCTCGCGCCTTGCTCCCCGGGATCGATACCTCTCACCAGTCTCAGGTCGATGTTGGCGATCGCCCGGTCGGGCACAATCGTGCGCGCCTCAGCACCCACCCAGCCACTCCGCAGCCCCCGCACGTTCAGAGACGGCTGGTTGAGCAAGAGCAGGCGGCTGCCCTCCGACTCTGGCGCCGCGATAGCGAACGTCCGCATCTGTTCGGCGTCGTCGTTGGGCGCCTCCGCGATCGCCTGCAGCTCGAACTCGGTCAGCGGCACGACATCATCATAGAAGCCGTCAACCAGTACTCGCCCCGTCTCAGGGTCCTTCATGGTCGCGAGCAGCTGGGCGAGACGCATGGCCGGGTTCGGCGCCCAGTTCCCGTAGTGCCCGCTGTGCAGCGGCCTGAGCGGCCCGTATACGGTGATCTCGGCGCTGACGATCCCACGCGACCCGAAGTAGAGCGTCGGCAGACCTGACGGATCGCTCGGACCGTCAGCCGCGATCACCAGATCGGCGGAGAGCAGCTCTCGGTACTGGCGTACGATCTCGCCCAGATTCGGTGAACCCGCTTCCTCATCTCCCTCAAACAGGAACTTGAGGTTAGCCGTGGGCTCCTGTAAATTGGCGCGAAGCGCGTCGAGCGCCACCAGCATGGCGACGATGGGCGATTTGTCGTCCGCGGCGGACCGGGCGAAGAGACGGCAGTCCGGATCGTATCTCTCATAGGTCAGGAACCCGATAATCCGTCCACCTGCCTCCAGCGGCCCGTCGCGCACCACGGGCGTGAAGGGATCATGCCCGGCCCAGCGGCTCGGGTCCACCGGCTGGCCGTCGTAGTGGGCGTAGAACAGGACCGTACGACCCGCTCCGGGCACCTTCAGCTCGCCGTAAACGTAAGGCGGGCCGTCAGTCTCCAAGAGGCGCGCTTCGACCCCGCGCCGCGCCATCATCTCGAGCAGCGCCTCAGCGTTCCGTCGCATCGCCGGGCCATCGGCTGCGACGTTCGGCAGTTTCAGGAATTCGACCAACTCGTCGACGATCCCTGCTTCGTGCGACGTCCTGTAGCTTCGCACCGCGTGGATCGCCTGCGATTGGCCGAAGGCGTAGCCGTTGATGAGCAGAACGAGGGCGCCACTGCACAAGCCGTTTGCGAACACCAGCCTCATGAGTCCTCCTGTTCGTCGGCTGCCTGACGGGCGGGCAGCGCTCTGATGCGGTCGCCGACCCTGACCTGACCTCCCCGCTTGACCCAGGCAAGGACGCCGCGCCGCCCCTGCAACTCCGCCTGCAGACCGGGGCGAATCTCATCCAGTAAGGCGCAGGGCTGACACGGCCCCGTGATCCAAAGCTCCACCTCGTCGCCGACGATGAGACGAGTGTCAACGGGCAGCGGGCTCAGATCGATGCCGCGGGTCGTGACGTTCTCCCTCACCTGCCCAGGCTCAAGCGCCAGCCGATCCAGCGTCTCCTCCTCGATCAGCAACACCTGGCGGCGGCTCCCTGTTTGGGCGTGCCGGCAGCCTTGTAGACCAAGATCCGCGGTGAACACCGCGGGGTCCAGCGGCTGCATCGGGACGCCATGAACCGGACAGATCTGCAGCGACGTGACGACCCCGGATGCACTGTCCATATCATGCTCCAGCGACCATACGTCCAACGACTGGACTGCGCGGCGGTAAACTAGCGAGCAGGTGCTGAAAGAAAAGGCCGCGCAAGTGCGGTGGTGGTCTGGAAAGCTGAAGGGCGCCGAACGCGGCGCCCTTCAGCAGCCGGACAACGGTGGGGGATCAACCGCACTCCGAGTATCCGCAGGCGACGCACATCAGGCAGCCTTCGGCGAACTGCAGGGACGTGCCGCAGTCGGGGCACGTCTCGATGAACGCCTTGATGTCGCGGCCGAAGTGCTTGGCTGGTTCATCGAACAGGCTGCCCCGGAAGTCGGGGCGCGCAGCACTCTGGGTACCTCCGTTGCCCTTTGAGCCTGTCTCGGGATCCTTGAGCGGCAGCACCTGCTGCTCGCCCTCCTTCTCGGCCAGGTACTCCTCGATGGCCAAGGCAACAGCGTCGGGCATCGAGAGGATCTTCTTCGCGCCGAAACCCACAGCACGGTCGCACGAGATGCCCCGGACTTGCCGGCAGATGGTCCGCAGCGGGATCCCGCTGCGCAGCCCCAGCGAGATGAGCCGGCTGATGGCCTCTGCGTCGGCCATCGCGGCGCCACCTGCCTTCCCCAGCGTGGTGAAGACCTCGAAGGGACGTCCCTTCTCGTCTTCGTTGATAGTGACGTAGAGCGTGCCGAGCGGCGACAGCATCTTGCGCGTGATGCCGCGCAAGGTGTCGGGCCGCTCGCGCACGAACGGCCGCCCCATCAGCTCACCCTGCTTGGCCGAGAGCTCGCGCTTGAGGCGCTCGTTCTCCTTCGTTAGCTTATTAAGTTCGGCGCGCAGCTCCTTGAGCCCATTGACGAGCTCCGCGCTGGCGAGCTCGGCCTCGGAGGCGACTCCAGCATCCCCTGCCACGTCTTCGCCCTTCCGCCCTACCTCCGAGACCGAGCTCTCTCCGTTTGAGGTCGCACGTGACTGCACGAGTGCCTCCGCCGTCTTGCCTGTGGACAGCACCTGATTCTCCCGGGACCCGTCCCGATACACCGTCACGCCCTTACAACCGAGCTGGAAGGCAAGCTGGTAGATCCTGCGGACGTAGTCGGGACTCGCGTCGGCCGGAAAGTTGCACGTCTTCGAGATGGCGCTGTCCACGTACCCCTGGAACGCGGCCTGCATCCTGACATGCTGCTCCGGAGTGACATCGTGCGCGGTCACGAACACCCGCTGCACCGCCTCCGGAACCTCGTCGAAATGAACGTGGCCCTCGCACGCGATCCGCTCCGTGAGTTTTTCCGAGTACCACCCCTGCCGACGTGCGAGGGCCACAAAGTCCTCATTCACATCGGGCATCAGCGTGCCCGCCTGATTTCGCATGAACGCCACGGCGAAGAGGGGCTCGATCCCGCCCGCGCAATCGGCGATGATCGAGATCGTCCCCGTCGGCGCCACCGTGGTGAGATTGCAGTTGCGCAGCCGGCGCAGCGGCCGGATCCGGTTGCCGTCCCTGTCGCGCACGCAGGTCTCGTTGGGACCCCAGATCGAGCGCTCCCACTCCGGGAACACATCTCGCTGCACCGCGAGCTGCTCGGACTTGACCTTCGCCTCCTCGTCCACGAACTCCATCACACGCTCGGCCAGCTGCAGCGACTCCTCAGATCCGTAGGGGATGCCGAGCCGCACCAGCATGTCGGCCCAACCCATCACGCCCAGCCCAATGCGCCGGATCCGCTGGGCCAGGTCCGTGATCTCCGGCAGCGGGTAGCGGTTCGCGTCGATCACGTTGTCCAGATAGTGAGCAGACAGATGGACCGCGGCACGCAGTCCGTCCCAATCGATCATGCCGTCCTTCGCGAAGGCGCCCAGGTTGACTGAGCCCAGGTTGCACACGTCGAAAGGCAAGAGCGGCTGCTCTCCGCACGGGTTGGTGGCTTCATAGGAGCCGAGGTGCGGGACCGGGTTATAGTAGTTCGCCCGATCGACGAAGAAGACGCCCGGCTCCCCGTTCCGCCAGGCGCCCTCGACGATCTCGTCGAATACTTCCCCGGCCCGCAACCGCTCCACGACCTGGCCCGTACGTGGATTGACCAGATCGTACTCGTCGTCCGCTTCCACCGCCCGCATAAACGCGTCGGTCACCGCCACCGAGATGTTGAAGTTCGTGACCCGGCTGGCATCACGCTTGCAATGGATGAACTTCAGGATGTCCGGGTGGTCTACCCGCAGGATCCCCATGTTTGCCCCGCGCCGTGTACCACCCTGCTTCACCGCCTCCGTCGAGGCGTCGTATACCTCCATGAAGGAGACTGGACCGGAGGCGACACCCATCGTCGACCGCACCACATCCCCGCTGGGCCGGAGCCGCGAAAACCCGAACCCCGTGCCGCCTCCGGACTGATGAATCAGCGCCATGTTGCGCAGCGTCGTGTAAATCCCCTCCAGGGAATCCCCCACCGGCAACACGAAGCAAGCCGACAGCTGGCCCAGCGGGCGACCCGCGTTCATCAACGTCGGCGAGTTCGGCTCGAAGAGTCCGCTGGCCATCAGGTGGTAGAACCGCTCCGCTAACTGCGTGGCTTCCGCTCCGCTCGCTCCGTACTGCAACTCCACCGCGGCGATCGCCCGCGCCACCCGCCAGAACAGCTCGCGCGGCGTCTCCACCGGACGCATCTCGTCGTCCTTCACCAGATAGCGCCGCTCAAGCACGGTGACGGCGTTCTCACTGAGATCCGGATCGGGCAGCGCCGCCGGCGGGACGACCGGAATCTCTACGTGTCTCTCGTGCGAGGCGATCGTCTTCATCGATCCGCGGCTCTCTCGGTTAGCGAATTCCCGGGGAATAAGAGCCCTGCGCGCGCCCCTCCCTGCGCGAACGAACCCTTCCTCAAGCTGTTGGTTTGAACCTGATCCCCGGTCGCGGCCTCCGGACAGGTGGCGGGGGAGGAGGCCACTATCTTCAGTACGGCACCTGCCCACAACATGTAGTACTTCAATCAGCCGGCGACCCCAAATATAGGGTTTGACCCCAGCTTGTCAAGCACTTGCGCCTGCGTTCCGGGCCCCAGGAGCCGCACCACACGGCCCTAGAAAGCCACACCCGTGCTCACGTACCCGCTCCACCGCTCCCTCCCCCCAACGGGTACGGCGACCTGTCGGGCGAGGCCGATGCGGAAGCGATAGCTGAGGTGGTAGCCGAGGCCGACGTCGCTGGATAGCTCACCGCCCGCCGAGGCGAGAACATGCATGGCCTCGCCATTCCACCAGGCGGATCCGGCGTCGAGGAAGACGCTGGCGGAAATACGATCCAGCACGACGGGCCAGAGCCCGTGGCCTCTGCCGATCAGCGCTAGGGGAAAGCGATACTCCAGGCTGGCGGCGGCGATGCGATCGCCGATCTGAATCTCCTCAGCGAAGCCGCGCAGATGATAGCGGCTGCCGCCGCCCAGCGTCAGCCCCATCCCGAGGTCGAGGGCGCGGCCCGGCACGCCTCCCAACTCCAAGATCTCGGCGCCCCGCTGGTACCCGTCGCTCGCGTCGCTGGCACCGACGGCGACGCGTCCGGCGAGCCCGTGGTTCGCATGGCCGAGCACGGGGAACGAGGCATAGGCGCGCAGCTCGGCCTCGCCGGTGACCCGCCAGCACTCGAGGTCGTCCGCCGGCCGCGCATGGGAGAACCCGATGAGAGCCAGCAGACCCTTCTCCGGTCCCACCGACCTCGGATACCGGCGTGCGCTGGAGAACCCGAGCCATACCGAACCCACGACGTCGGTGTACGTGGGATCTTCAAGCGTGTACCGCGGGTCCGTTGTGAAGTAGCGGAACCGCTCCACGCCGAGCGCCGGTGTCAGGCTCAGGTAGCTCCGCGCCCGTGGCCGGGCGAAGGTCGCGGCCAGACGGAACTCTCGCTCTCGCTCGATCAGCCGCACGTACTCGCCGTCCGGCGCCCGGACCCAGACCGAAGACCAGTCCTGGGACACGCTGATCTGAACGATGGGATCGCCCAGTGCGCTATAGACGTAAGCCCCCCGCGCCTCCACGTCGCTGACACCTGTCCGCCAGCCGGCCAAGATCGCGTACGCGTGTCGCCTCACATCGTCCGTGCCGAAGACCGTCGCGCCGATGAAGGTGCCGAGCGCTTCGCTGCCGCTGGCGATGAACGGAAGCCAGGACTGGGGCCAGAGTGACGGGAAGGGCGAGTAGGGGCGCACGGGCGCGTCGACGGCAGCCGCCCCGCTGGAGGGCGGCTCGGGCGTTCGGCGCAGCCTGCGCCGGGACGGCCCGGCCGGTAGCCAGCTCTCCGGATCGAATGGGATCCGTTCGACGCGAAAGCCCTCAGGATGCTGAGCTACGTAGGCCAACCAGCGGCCGTCGGGCGAGACATCAGGATCCATCGCGCCGCCGAGCGTCCTGGTGACCCGCCAGACCCCCGGAGTCGTGTCGCCGCTCTCGGGCGCCACCTCGGACCACTTCACGGCATAGATGTCAAACGCACCCTCGCGGTCCGCTGCCCACAGGAGGTAGCGGCCGTCCGGCGACCAAGCGGGCGCCACGTCCACCGCCGCGTCCCGGGTAACTTGCGAGATCAACTCGCCTGCTCGGTCCAGCACGACAAGGTCGAGGATGTGCCCTTCCACCCAGCGCTCGGCGGCGATAAGAGCGCCGTCCGGCGCCCAACGGGGCCGACCCCAGTTCACACCCGGGGCGAACTCGGTCAGCTGGCTGATCTCTCCAGTCTCCAGGTCGAGCAGCACAAGGCGGTTGGATCCCTCACCCAACTGCACCGCCACCAGCGTCCGCCCAGCGGGCTCCAGATTCGCCTGCGTGATCCGCCCTTTGACCGTAAGCCGGTGCTCCCCGCCGCGCGTAACGTCCAGCGCGTACAGCTCACTGAAGATTCGGTAACGATCGGCGAACTCGAGCTGCTGGGTGTAGAGCGTTGACCCGTCCCGGGCCCAGGTGTTGCCGCCTGCCGAGTTCCTGCGCACGCGGCGCACGACCCTGCCGCTCACGGCATCCAGGACCACGGTGGCCGGGTCATCGCGCGGGCTGACGAAGTCGAAAGCGAGGTAGCGACCGTCCGGCGAGTAGCGTGGCGTGGGGATGTTCCAGGCGAAGCCGGATAGCCGCTCACCGACAGTGGTACCAAGGGCGCCAACCGAGTCGGCGCGGGCTCGGGCTGACGCCTCGAAGGCCAGGCGCCAGGCATCCCAGCGGGCGGACAGGGTGTTGCCGAAGTGTGGCCGTGACGCCCAGTTCAGCGTGTAGGGCAGGCGAGCTGCACCTCTGCGGGTGAAGGCGACGATGGCGCTGTCGCCATGAGATTCCGCCAGCGACCGGAAGTAGAGGCCGCCGTACGCATAGGGTGCCTGACCTGCCGGCCATTTCGGGACCAACCCATCGGCCTGGTCTACGGCAAGAAACTCACCTTCCACCGCCGCGCTCGAGAGCAGCATGTCGAAGTAGCTGCCGTACGCACGGCCGGCACCGGTGAGTCGCGACTCGTAGTAGGTCGCCAGCCCCTCGATCACCCAGTGCGGCTGGTAGAAGGCGGGGAAGAAGATGGGAGAACGTCCGAAAAGCGCCCGGCCGATGCTCCATATTCCCGCCGCCCGGTCCAGATGAAAGATGTGGGTGAGTTCGTGCACCAGGGTGAGAGCGAGCCAATCCGTGTAGTAGTTCAGCTGGCGTTCCCCGATTCCGGGCGTCGCGATCAACGTCACGCGGTTCGCCGGGACAGGCGTAGCAGAGGCATTCAGCCAATCGGCGTTGTCGCTGATGACCAAGGCGATTCGCCCCCGCGGCGGATCGATGAAATGCTCCGACAGCGCGGCGTATGCCCACTCCGCGCTGGCCGACGCGCGCCGCGCGAAGGTCTCGAACCCTTCCGGGAAGACCACGCGGAAGTGGTCCGTGTCGAAGACCAGGTAGCGCTCGTCCGGCGGCACCTGCGCCGCGCCCAGGTCGGGCAGGAGAAGGAGCGCGGCCAACACCCCCAGCGTGCGCCTACCCCACGCCGGCAGAGCGGCCCTCATTGCGCCCTCTGTTTCAAAAACTCGCGCAACCCGTCCAGCAGCCCTCTCGCGTGAGCCTCCAGGAACACGGGATTCCTCAGGCCCGCCTCCTGATCCGGCACCATCATGAAGGCGCCCTCGGTGAGAGCCGCCGGCATCCAGATCGGTCGCGCCAGCGCGAGGCTGGCTCGCCCTATCCCCAGGTCGCGCAGCCCCAGCGCCGCCAGCAACCCACGCTGCAGCGACCGCGCCAGTTCAAGGGAGTGAGGATGGAAGTAGTAGACGCTTGTGCCGTGGTTCTCGAACGGGTTCACGCCGTCAGGGAGCGCGTTGTTGTGGATCGACAGCAGGATCTCGGCGTCGAGCAGCTCTGCCCGCACCGTCCGCTCGTAGAGCCCGACCGGCCTGCGATCGGCGCGCGTAAGATACACCTTGGCACCTTCCTGCTCCAGCAAGCGTTTGAGCCGGAAGGCGAGCGCCAGGTTGGCGTCAGCCTCGTAGAGACGCGTTGGGCCGGTCGCGCCCGCCGGTGGGTGGCCCGGGTCAACCACGATCGTGCGACCCCGCAGCGGTCGCTTCGGATCGACCGGCGGCGGTTTCCGCACCTCGAGGATCAGGGCGCCGCGCTCGATCCGAACTCGGTAACCCCATACCGGCGCTGCGAGCTCGAGATGCAGCACGTAGCGGTCCGACTCGACTTGCTCCCAGCGCACCGCACGCAGGAACGGGTCCTCCGGCCCGTAGCGCAGCCAGTTGGTGTCAGAGTAGGCGCCGTAGAGCAGGAGGCTGAACCGTCGACCATCAACCTCGACAGTGTAGGGCACCGGGGCGCTGAGCGAGATCCGCACCTCCAGACGGTCAGGTCGCCCGGCCACCCTCACCGTGCTCACCCGAGCACGGGCGGGGAGCGTGACGCCGGGCGACGCGACCACCTCCTCCAGGCTCACCCAGGCCTCCGCCCGCTCAGCCGGGGCCAATCGGACCACGCCGTTGCGGCGGCCGCTCACCCGCGCCCGCACACCCTCCGCCCACAACCAGAGGGTCGTGGACCCTGGACCCGCACGCCCCACGACGAGCCCATCCCGGCTCGTGCTCGTCGGCGGCTCGCGCAGCGCAACCACCGGACCCGGGTTCTCGAGGACCCAGAGGTCGAGCGGCAAGCGAGCCCGCGCCGTATCCTCACCGACAAGCACTTCCAGCAGCGCGCACTCCGGAGGCAACCACAACTCAGAGCTCACGCCAACCGTGTCGGACGGACCGGCCACGGCGGTGTCAGGAACCTGCTCAGCAGCGACCGTTGTCACCGCCGTGTCAGCCTCGGCTCCGATCGTGTCTGTTACAGCCTCGGCCGTGTCGGGCATGACCGCGCTCGTGTCCACCACGGCCGCGCCCGTATCCGCCTCCACGCTGATGGTGTCGGGTGGGGGAGGAGGCGCGCAGTAGGGAGGCACATCGAGCGAGTCGACGGGGACCGGCGAAGATCGAGGATCGAGCCAGCCCTGCCCCAGCGCAGCTTGGGCAATCAGCTCCGCCTCGTAGATGCCGGTTTGGCGTACGGCGGCCTCGGCGGCGCGCGGGACGCGGCCGAAGATCCAGTTCGCCGCCGAGACGGATCCAAGACTCGGGACCTCCCTCAGGCCGATCGTGTCACCCGCCGGCAGCACGAGACGCACCTGCGCGCCGGGCGATGCGCGCACGCGGATCGGCACGGGTTCCCCCTCCCGCACCCACCAGGCGCCTCGCGGACTCACAGCCAGCGTGTCGATCGCCGCCGAGTCGGCGGGCAGCAGCACGAGCGGCGGCGGCAACCGCACGACATGGGTCGCGCGTATCTCCTCCCCCGCGAGGGAAGCGACCAACTCGTAACGGACCAGCGTGTCCTCCGCCGGCGGCGGGACCGGCAGCCAGGCGAGAAAGGCGCCGTTGGGCTCCACCGGAACCGGCTGCCCGTCGATCGTCAGCCGGGCGTTGCCGTTACCCACAGAGCCGAAGATGAAATTGGAATCGCGCGCCGTGATGAGACTGCTGTCGCGCGGGTAGACCACGTCGATGGCCAGCGGGCCAGCGCGCGGCGGTATTGGTGGAGGTTCAGTCAAGTTTGGGGCGCGAGGAGCGCATGCAGCGCCCCACGCAATAGCCACAACGATACAGGTGCTCGCGCAAATCCGTCTCATTGCCAGGACCGCAGCGCCAGTGATGGTTCTTGTTGAAGAGACTCACTCGCGCGGGAATCTACGACTCACGATCCTGCGGGGTCAAAGATCGGCGATGCGTGGCCCCCGTGACCGGGAGCGGGTGAGCAGCGGTGTGGCGACTGCGGCCACCGCGAGTGCCAGGCTGGCCTTCGCCCACGCGCCCAGCACCAGCCAGCCGATAGCGAACATCAACGCGAGTAGCAAAACGATCCCCAGAGCGCCGGCCCGGAGGTCCGCGGCGAGATCTTGCAGTGGGGAAAGGCCGGTGAGCCAGCGTTGGCGCCGCCAGCCTGGACCGCCCGGTCGCGTGCGGCGGTAGAAGCGCGCGAGCGTCTCCTCCGATTCCGGCGGTGTGAGCAGCAGGGCCGGCACCCAGATCGCAGCCGAGCCAAACGCGGTCACCGCCAGTCTCACGCCGAAATCGATCCCACCGAACGCCGGCAGATACGAGAGCAGCGCGATGAGCATGCCGGCGACCATTGCCGCCAGCTCCGCCCAAGCGTTCACCCTCCACCAGAACCAGCGCAGGATGAGCACAGCGCCGGGTCCCGTGCCGATGGCGATCATGAAGCGAAAGACGGTCCCGATGTCCTGGGCGAAGAACGCTGCGGTCGCGGCGAGCCCGACGATGACGACCGAGGCCAGCCGCCCGACCCAAACCTGTTCCCTGTCGGTGGCGTGGGGGTGCAGCCAGCGGGTATAGAGGTCGTTCACGATGTAGCTGGCGCCCCAGTTGATCTGCGTGGACACGGTGGACATGAAAGCGGCCAGGAAAGACGCGACAACCAGGCCGAGGAGCCCGGCCGGCAGGTAGTCGAGCATCAGCTGGATGTAGCCGATCTCCGGATCGGCAAGCCCGGGATATAGGATGAGGGCGACGAGGGCCACCACGATCCATGGCCACGTTCGCACCACGTAGTGCAGCAAGTTGAACAGCCACGCCGCCTTCGCGGCATCCGCTTCCGTCTTCGAGGCGACAAAACGCTGGATGAACATCCCGCCGCCGTCGCTGAGGCGGAACGCCCACCACTGGATGCCCACGTAGGCCAGAAAGGTCGTCATTGACAACTGCGCGACGTCCGACCAGGGCATGAAATCGAGCCGATCCGCGAGCCCTTGCCTGACGAGCGTGGCTTTGACACCGGCAATGCCGCCAACGTCGGGAAGCGCGAAGCCAACCACCAGCAGGGCACCGACCAGAGCGAGGACGAATTGGATGAAGTCGGTGGCCACGACACCCCAGAGACCAGCGAGACCCGCGTAGATCAGAACGAGCACAGAGATCCCAACGACGATCCACAGACGCGGCTCACCCGGCAGGTCGATCGCAACAGCATCCCACAACCCCAGGGCCTCGATCACCTTGCGCATCGCCAGCATCGCGTAGCCCATCCCGATGCAGTTGATCGGGACCGCAATGATGAAGGCGCGGGTGCCCCGAAGCAGCGCCGCCGGTTTACCCCCATAGCGAATCTCGGAGAGCTCGACATCGGTGACGACCTCGCTGCGCCGCCATAGCCGCGCGAAAAGGTAGATCATCAACACGTGGGTTATGGCGAACGCCCACCACTCCCAGTTGCCGGCGATCCCGCGGCGTGCCACCAGGCCGGTGACGTAGAGAGGCGTGTCAACGCTGAAGGTGGTGGCGGCCATCGAGGTGCCGGCCAGCCACCAGGGCAGCGCTCGTCCGCCGACGAAGAACTCGGCGAAGCTCCTGGCGCCCCGGCGCGAGAACCAGATACCGAGGACGAGCGTACCTGTCAGGTAGGCCCCGATGACCAGCCAGTCGAGGGCGTTCATCAGTTCGGAGTGACGATGAGCCGCTCGGCGACCGCGTCCTGCATCAGCGGATCGCCGCACCAAGCACAGACGACAGTCGCCGCACTGGGCAGCTGGTCGGCGAGCCTTGGATGCCCGAACAGAACCACCGCGGCTTCCGGCGCCTTCTCGATGATCTTGAGCGCCTCGCTCACCGTCTCGGGTGCGAGCTCCGCCCTGCCCTTCCACCCCCTCACTTCCGAGAAGATGGCGATGAGATCCACCGCAGGCCCCCCGTAGGAGGGATCCTCCACCCGTGCAGCGCGGCGCTCCAGGGCACGGGTCAGTTGGGCGCGATCGCGAGGCGGAGACGCGGGCACCGAGAGCCAATCGGGCAGCGACACGACGTCGTCGTCGATGACATGGACTCGCAGGCTCTGCCCCGGCCACCACCGGGGCAACATCCCGCGAACGGGTAGGACCGACGCCGCTGCCAGCTCGAGAGCTTGAGCGATACTCGGCTCGGGCACCGGATCATCTAATTCGATCCGCGCCTCAGCCGCCAGCCGCTCCACTCGCCCCACCGCCTCTGAGACGCGAGCACGCTCCAGTGCTCCGGAATCCAGCGCGGCGTTGAGCGCGGCCACCGCTTCCTCCGCGGACGTGGGATACAGCAGCGCGTCGCACCCGGCCCGCACCGCCTCCACTGCCGCGTCCGCCTCCGACCAGCCCGCAGCCGAGATGGCGTGCATGATGAGCGCGTCGCTGGCGATGACGCCGTTGAAGCCCAGCTCGTCTCGCAAGAGTCGATAGATCGGCGGCGACAGGCTGGCCGGCGCACCGGAGGGGTCGAGATGCGGGTAGACCACGTGCGCCATCATGATCGTGCGGACTCCCGCCTCGATCGCGGCGCGGAACGGCGCCAGATCCGCATCCAGGTCGCCGCGAGTCGCCCCGACCAACGGTAGCTCGGCATGCGAGTCCGCGGTGGTCCGCCCATGGCCCGGGAAGTGCTTAGCGCAGGCATGAACGCCTTCGTCCTGCGCCGTTTTCACCCACACGCGAACCGCGTCCGCGACCGTCGCCGGATCGGCCCCGAAGCTGCGCGTGCCCACGATCGGGTTCGCTGGCTCCACATCCAGGTCCGCCATCGGCGCCAGCACCCAGCCGATGCCCGCCGAAGCCGCTTCCTGTGCCGTCATGCGAGCGGCCTCGAGCAGCCCGCGGTCCGTCATGCTCGCCAGCGCGGCCGCCGGCGGCAGCGGAGTCGCCCCCTCCAACTGCTGCCCGGCCCCGCGCTCGAGATCGGCAGCGAAGAGAACCGGTCGACCCGCGTGCTCCAGCGCGCGGCCCACCAGCTCCTTCATCGCAATCATGCTCCCGCCGAAGACGACAAAGCCGCCCACACCCAGGTCGAGGGCGGCGCAGACATCCGGCCACACCTCGTCGGGAGCACGGCTGCCCCAGCGGAGCACGGGGAACACCAGGCGCGCCGGGGTCATGGCAGCGTCAGCTTCCCCAAGACGCGCGGCCCGGCGGCGCCCGTGACCGACGGAAGGTTGCCGGGCCTGCCGGTCTGAAACAGATGGGCGAGAATAGCAAAGGCGGCTGCCTCCTTCGCGTCGGGATCCCAGCCGAGCGCCGAGAGATCGGTCACGGGCGTGGGGTCCAGCGCTTGCGCCAGCATCTGCATCAGGGTCGGGTTGCGAGCGCCACCGCCGGAGACGATGCACTCGTCAGGGGTCGATTCGCGATCGACGAGCCGGTACGCGTCTGCGATACTCCGCGCTGTGAGAGCTGTGGCGGTGGCGATCAGGTCGTCATCCTCCAGGCCCAGCCCCTTGCCGCTACGAATCAGCTCTCGGGCGTAGGGTTCGCCGAAGTGCTCACGCCCCGTCGACTTTGGCGGCTTCTCGCGGAAGTAGTCGTCGGCCAGCAGCCACGCCAGAAGCTCACCGTTCACCGCACCCGCGGCAGCCCGTCGTCCGTCCGCGTCGTAGCGCTCCCCCCCGGCGCTCAGAATCTCCACGACCGCGTCGATGACCGCGATGCCGGGGCCGGTGTCGAAGGCGATCACCGGCTGCTTGGAGCCCTCCGGCGGCAGCAACGTGACGTTCGCCATCCCACCGATGTTCTGGAGCGCGCGCCAGCCGTCGGGAAGCGAGAAGAGCAGCTGATCGATCAGCGGGACCAGGGGCGCTCCATGGCCGCCGGCCGCCATGTCACGCACCCGGAAGTCGGAGATTACCGGCACACCCAAACGCTCAGCAATCACAGCCGCCTCTCCCAGCTGCAGCGTTGCACCCGGAGCGCCAGCACTCGGAGGCTCGTGCCAGATCGTCTGCCCGTGGGAACCCACCGCGGCCAGCTCAGCGGCCGCCACTCGGGCCTTCTCGAGGAGTTGCAGTGCGGCCTCGGCGAACCAGCCGCCGAGCTCGAAGTTCACGCGGCAGAGGTCCTGAGAGCTACCTGTCAGCGCCTCCTTGATGGCCTGACGCTGATCGGGCGTGTAAGGCAGCGAGAGAAAGGCCTCCAGGAACGCACCCACGCGTCCGCCCTGCTCATCCACCTGGACCAACGCGACATCGATGCCGTCGAGCGAGGTGCCCGACATCAAGCCGAGATAGCGCGTTGTCACAGTGCTAACCCAAGACAAGGCGTCGAATAGGCTCGAGGTGGCGGTGATCGTGCCAGATCACGTGGCGCAGGATCTGGTAGAGAGAGATCGAGCCATAGCGTTCGTGAGCACCAGTCTGAGACCAGCGCTGAACCGGCAGCGCCTGAGCGGGAGCGAGCAAGCGCGATCGGCTCTCGGTCAGACGACGCAACAGCACCTCGATCGCCGCCTCGCGGGCGCCGCTCTCGAATACCTTGCGGTTCTCCGCCTCGTCGTCGCGGTCCTCAATCCGCGCGCCCTCCCGCGCCAAGATGGCTTCGATCCGCCGGGTCATCAGGGCGTCGCAATCGATCAGGTGCTCGATCTGCTCCTTCGCGCACCACTTGTCCTGCGCGGGTCGCTCCCGCAGCCGTGCGTCCGGGACCCCTGCTATCAGTTCCGCGATCCGCTCGGGCAGGTCGCGTAGGGCAGCCCGGACGACCTCGAGAACCTGCTCGCTCGGCGGCGCTGGAGGATAGCACCCATAGGGATCCTCCGAGGCCTCCACCGTCTCTGCCAGCTCCAACGCCCGGCGCACGAACTCGTCGGATTCCGCCACATAGAGTTCTGCCAGCTCAGAACTCAGGCCGGCGCGTTTCATTACGATCGCCCGCTTCACCGAGCCGCCCGCCTGGCTGATCACCTGCAGTGCCTCCTCACGCGAGCAGCCCGTCGCCGCCATGACGATCCGTTGGCCTCGATCGACCAGCTTCTCGCTCATCGCCCGCAGGTCGACCATCAGGTTCCCGTACACCTTGCCCAGCCGGATCATCGCGCCCGTGGTCAGCGTGTTGAGCACCAGCTTCGTGGCGGTCCCGGCCTTCATGCGCGTCGAGCCCGCAACCACCTCCGGACCGACAAGCGGCACCACACACACATCCACAAGCTCTCTCATCTCTGCGCCCGGCTCGGTACAACAGAGGAACCCGGTCCGGGCCCCACGCTCCACTGCCCGCGTGAGCGCGCCGCGCACGTACGGTGTGGTGCTCGACGTCGCGATGCCGAAGACGAAGTCGCTGGGACCGACGTTCGCATCGTCCACCGCAGCCGCGCCATCCTCCGGGTGATCCTCGGCGCCTTCCTGGCTGCGGGTAAGCGCCGCGTAGCCGCCGGCGATGATCCCCTGCACCATCTCGGGATCGACTCCGAAGGTGGGCGGGCATTCCGTGGCATCGAGCACGCCCAGGCGACCGCTCGTCCCGGCGCCCACATAGATGAGCCGGCCGCCCCGCTTGAAGCAGTCCACGGCAATCTCGATCGCCCGCGCGATCTGCTCGCGCTCAGCACGCACGACGTCCGGCAGCGAGCGATCCTCAGCATTGATCAGATCGACGATCTCCAGCGGACACGCCAGATCGATCTCCGCCGTCCTGGGGTTGCGATGCTCGGTGAGCCTCGGGTCGAACAGGCTCTCTTGCATAACCCTCGCTCTGCGTCCACTGCCAACGCCGCCACGCCGCTGGGCGCACCGTTGCCGAAGGCTGTCTTGAAACCTAAAGTTTGCAAGTTCGACCCAAAAGGCTAGAAGGGAGGAAGATGGAGCTTCTCTCGAAGGCCGCCGGCCTCGCCAGCGAGCTCGTCGAGATCCGGCGCGACATCCACGCGGACCCGGAGCTCGCGTTCCAGGAAAGGCGAACCGCCGCGCTCGCGGCGGAGCGACTGGAGCAGCTGGGCTACGAGGTCCTGACCGGCGTCGCGGGCACGGGCTGCGTCGGCGAGCTGAGTACGGGGCCTGGCCGCACCGTGGCGCTGCGCGCCGACATGGATGCGCTGCCGATCCAAGAGGCCAACGACGTTCCCTACCGCTCAAGGGTCGACGGCGTGATGCACGCGTGTGGGCACGACGCGCACGTCGCCTGCGCCCTCGGCGCCGCCCGGCTGCTGGCGGAGAGCGCGGCGGACGGCTCGCTGCCGTCGGGCCGTATCCGGCTCATCTTCCAGCCTTCCGAGGAACGGACGGACGACGAGAACCTGGGCGGCGCCCAGCGGATGATCGCGGAGGGCGCGATGGAAGGTGTGGACGCCGTTATCGGTCTGCATGTGGCCTCCATGTCGCCCACGGGCAAGGTGCTGTTCCGCGAGGGTCCGCTGATGGCGGGGAACGACACGCTGCACGGCGTCGTGCGGGGAGCCAGTGCGCACGCCGCGCTTCCGCACGAGGGCCTGGACGCCGTGGTCCTGGCGGCGCACGTGGTTCTCGCCGTGCAGGCGATCGTCGCCCGGCGCATCGACCCGCTCGAGCCCGCGGTCATCACTTTCGGCAAGATCACGGGCGGCAGCGCGGAGAACGTCTTGTGTAATCAGGTGCGGCTTACCGGCACGCTGCGCTATTTCGACTTCGAGGTGCGTGAGCAGCTGCACGCGGAGCTGCAGCGCGCCTTCGCGGTCGCGGATGCCATGGGCGGCGAAACCCAGATCGAGATCAGGCCAGGCAATCCGCCGGTCATCAACGATGCCAGGCTCAATGACCTCGTCCGCGCCGCCGCTGTCTCGGTCGTCGGCGAAGCGGACGTTGACACGGCCGACCTGATCATGGGCGCCGAGGACTTCGCCTTCCTGGCCCGGGAAGCGCCAGGCTGCTTCTTCTGGCTGGGCGCGGGCATCGAGGATGACCCCCGCACCCACCACTCGCCCCGCTTCGATATCGACGAGCGCTGCCTGCCGCGCGGGGCGGCCGTGCTCGCCGCTGCCGCGCAAAGGGTGTTGGCCGAATGGTAGCGACGAAGGCACCGCCGCGCTCGACCCGGCGACGCGTCCGCGCCCTCAACCGGCGCCTCGAACAGCGCTACGGGCGCGCGACGCGACGGCGCATCGCCAGAACACCTCCGACGCCAACCGCGACCGAGCCTATGAAGCCCTGCGTGCCAGCTTCCCCGACTGGGAGGCGGTGCGCGTCGCGCGCAGGTCCGAGGTGGAGAAGGCGATCCGGCCGGCCGGCCTCTGGAAGCAGAAGGCGCGGGTGCTGCAGGACACTCTGAACGCATTGCTCGAGGAGCGAGGCCGGCTCGACCTTACACACCTCGCGGGTCTTTCGGACGAAGAGATCATCGAATACCTGACGAGCTTCCGCGGCGTGGGGGTGAAGACCGCCGCCTGCGTGCTCTGTTTCTCCATGGGCCGGCCCTACATGCCGGTGGACACGCACGTACATCGGGTCGCGCGCCGGCTCGGGCTCATCCCGGCCCGCGCCACCGCCGAGCAGGCCCATGAGCTGCTGAACCGGGACGGCTCCGTCCCGCCAGAGTTGCGCTTCTCATTCCATATTCAATTGATTGGACACGGACGCGCGGTCTGCCGGGCGGGTCGTCCTGCCTGTGACCGTTGCGTTGTCGAGGACCTTTGCCCGAAGCTGGGCGTGCAGGCCCGCTAGGGGTTCAAATCAGAAAGGAACTGCTCATGCGGTGGATAAGCCTGTCGTTGGCTCTCTGCTTCACGCTGGCGTGTGTGCCGCCGCCGGCCGGCCCCGGTGGAGGCGCCACGGCCCGCCGGGTCTCCCTGCCCTTCGACTGGGAGTTCCGCGGCCTCGACCCGATAGGGACCGGAACCCAGGGAATGGCGGCGACCACCGACGCCCGAGCGACTCGGGTGGGCTTAGACGTCCTGCAGGCCGGCGGCAACGCGGTGGACGCGGCGGTCGCCGTGGGATTCGCTCTCGCCGTCGTATTGCCGTCAGCGGGCAACATCGGCGGCGGCGGTTTCGCGGTCATCCGCATGGCCGACGGCGAAATGGCAGCCCTCGATTACCGGGAGACGGCGCCACTGCTCGCAGTCCCCGAGCGGTATCTGGATGCCGAGGGCGTGCCCACAAACGCTTCACGCGTCGGCCACCTGGCGTCCGGGGTCCCCGGCAGCGTGGCCGGGCTCGCGGAGCTGCACCGGCGCTATGGTACGCTGCCCTGGGAGGATCTGGTCGCTCCGGCGATCGACCTAGCGGAGAACGGCTTCACGGTGAACGAACGGTTGAGCCGGGGACTGGCGGCCAGGGCGAGCACCCTCACGCAGTTCGAGACGACGCGACAGATCTTCTTCCCCGGCGGCGAAGCGCCGCGCATCGGATCGGTGCTGCGGCAGCCGATGCTGGCCGCGACCCTCCGCTTGATCGCCAGCCAAGGCAAGGACGCTTTCTACAGCGGCCCGATCGCCGACCTGATCGTTGAGGAGATGCGGAAGGGCGAGGGCCTCATCAGGCACGAAGACCTCGCCCGCTACCGTGCCAAGTGGCGCGATCCCATCGTCTTCGAGTATCGGGGACACACGATCATCTCCATGCCGCCGCCGTCGTCGGGCGGCGTGACGCTCGCCGAGATCCTCAACATTCTGGAGGGCTACAACCTCGGGTACCTGAGTTTCAACGAGGCGGAGTCGATCCACCTCATCGTGGAGAGCTTCCGGCGCGCCTTCGCCGATCGAAACTACTACCTTGGCGATCCCGACTTCGTGGAGATGCCCATCGCGCGGCTGACGAGCGACGAGTACGCCGCAGAGCTCCGGGCAGGCATCTCGCGCACCCGCGCGTCCGACTCGGAATCGTTCAACCGGGTGCCCGTGCTGAGCGAGGGGATCAACACCACTCACTACTCGATCGTCGACGCGCAGGGCAACGCTGTGGCCGTGACAACCACGATCAATTCTTCGTACGGATCGGGAGTCGTCGTGGAGCGGGCCGGCTTCTTCCTCAACAACGAACTCGATGATTTCACACTGCGCGCCGGCTATCCCAATCAGTTCGGGCTCATCCAGAGCGAGGCCAACTTGATCGGCCCAGGCCGGCGGCCGCTTTCGGCGATGACCCCCACGATCATCATCGACCCCCAGCAGGAGCTGCGCATGGTCGTCGGTTCGCCGGGCGGCCCCAGAATCATTACCGCGGTCGCCCAAACGATCATCAACGTCATCGACTTCGGCATGGATGTGCGCACGGCCGTCGACGCTCCACGCGTTCACCACCAGTTGTTGCCTGACGAGATTCAGATCGAGAAGAACGGGATCGAGGCACGGACGCGCGGAATCCTGTCCAGCTACGGGCACCAAATCAACGCGACAACGCACTATTTCGGGGACGTGCAGCTGATCGTCCGCGCGCCCGACGGTACGCTGTACGGCGCGTCCGACCCGCGCCGGGAAGGCGGCAGGGCGCTAGGGTACTGACGTGCTGAAGCAGCTCGCTCCCTTACTGCCCTACGCGCGCCGCTATAGAGGGCGGATCGCCGCCGGGCTCACCCTAGTGGTGGTGAGCAACCTGTTCTCCCTCGCCTGGCCCTACCTGCTGAAGCTGGCGATCGACGCGCTGGAGAAGGGCATCACGATCGCCGGGCTCGCGGCGTACGCCGGCGCCATCGTCGGCTTCTCGCTGATCGGTGGCATCGGCCGCTACTTCATGCGCCAGCTGCTGAACGGCATGAGCCGGCACGTGGAGACCGACCTGCGTGACGACTACTTCGCCCTCCTGCTCAGGCTCGCGCCTGACTTCTACCAGCGGGTCCCCACGGGGGAACTCATGAGCCGGGCGACCAACGACATACCGGCCGTTCGTATGGTGATCGGCCCGGCGATCATGTACCTGGTGAACACGGCGGTCGTCTCGGTGATCGCGTTGACGATGCTCATTCTCATCGACCTGCACATCACCGTGCTGGCTATACTGCCGCTGGCGCTGGTCCCGGTCGCGACCATCTACTTCGGTCGCGAGATCCACGAGCGCTTCGAGGCGATCCAGGCGCAGTTCGGGCGCATCTCCACCACGGCGCAGGAGAACCTGGCCGGCGCCCGCGTCGTGCGCGCTTACGTTCAGGAGGACGCCCAGGCCCGGCAGTTCGCCGAGCTCAACCGCGATTACTTGGGGCACAACATGCGCCTCGCCAGGATCTGGGGGCTCTTCCACCCCACCCTCATGCTGCTCACCGGGCTGGGGGTGGTGATCGTGCTCGGCGTCGGCGGGCGCGACGTGGTGCTGGGCCGCATCACCATCGGCGATTTCGTCGCCTTCATCTTCTACCTGATGCAGCTCATCTGGCCGGCGATCGCGCTCGGCTGGGTCATCAATCTGTTCGAGCGCGGCGCCTCCTCCATGCGCCGGATCCAGGAGATCATGACGCAAGAGCCATCGATCGGCGACGTGGAACAGCCGCTGGAGATCGCCGTGCCGCAGGGCGCCATCCAGTTCCAGAACGTCTGGTTCCGCTACCCCGGCACCGAGCGCTGGGTGCTCCGCGACATCTCGTTCAACATCGAGCCCGGCCAGGCTGTCGCGATCGTGGGGCGCACGGGTTCGGGCAAGAGCTCCATCGTCCGCCTGCTGCCGCGCCTCTACGACCCCGACCGGGGTGAGGTCCTGCTCGACGGCGTGCCGATCCGCCAGCTTCCGCTGGAGCGGCTGCGCGGCCTCATCGCCGTGGTGCCGCAGGAGCCTTTCCTCTTCTCGGAGACGCTGGGCGCGAACATCGCCTTCGCGCTCCGTGACGGCCACGACCAGGCGCGGATCGAAGAAGCCGCCGAGATCGCGCAGCTGGCGGAGACGGTACGTGGGTTTCCCCACGGCTATGACACGCAGCTCGGCGAGCGTGGCATCAACCTGTCGGGGGGCGAGAAGCAGCGGGCGACCCTGGCTCGCGCGCTGACTCGCCAATCGCGCGTGCTGATCCTCGACGACGCTCTGTCCTCGGTGGACACCCACACCGAGGCGGCGATCCTCGACGAACTGAAAGACGTGCTCCGGCGCCGCACCAGCGTCATCGTCTCGCACCGGGTCACCGCCGTGAAGGACGCCGACCTGATCCTGGTGCTGGAGGATGGCGAGATCGTCGAGCGGGGCGTGCACTCTGAGCTGCTGGCTGCGGATGGCGTGTATGCGCGACTGCTGCGGCGCCAGCTTCTGGAGGAGAGCCTGGAAGCGGAACGTGGCGTGGCCTGACCGGGCGAACCGAACTAGATCCGCTCCAGGATGAAGTCAGGCGTGAACTGCGCCAGCCAGCCCGCCAGGAGTGTGAACTTGCCCGTCACCAGCAACAGGCCCACGAAGATCAGCAGGATCCCCGCCACCCACTCCACATAGCGCAGGTAGCGGCGGAATCTCTGGAACCAGGCAAGAAACGCGGTCAGCGCTACAGCGCTGAGCAGGAAGGGGATCGCCAGTCCAGCGGAATAGACACCCAGCAGGCCCACGCCCTCGGCGACGTTGGCACGGGTCGCCGCCAAGGTAAGGATCGCTCCCAGGATCGGTCCGATACAGGGCACCCAGCCAGCGCCGAACGCCACGCCCACGGCCACGGTCCCCGCGTAGCCCACCGGCCTATTCTGGAACTGGAAGCGCCGCTCGCGGCTGAGCGCCGCAATCGGTATCACGCCCAGCAGGTAGACGCCGAAGAGGATGATGATGAGGCCGCCGATGCGGGCGATGATGTCCTGGTAGACACGCAGCAACTGGCCGATGTACGTAGCTGAGGCCCCCATCAGGAGGAAGATCAGCGTGAAGCCGGCGACGAAGAGCAGGGAATGGACGAGCGTCACCCGCTTCACGTCCCCGCCTCCCTGCTCCAGCTCCTCCATACCCAGCCCGGTGACGAATGACACGTAGGACGGCACCAGCGGAAGCACGCAGGGGCTGAGGAACGAGAGCAGTCCGGCGAGGAAGGCTACGAGGATCCCGATTGACGTACCGCTTTCCATCTACCTCGATGAAGCAATCGTAGTCAGTAGTCCGCGATCCCGTAGCAGCTCACTGGCCAGCCGCTCCGTGCTGCCAGTATCCGATGATCTTATATACGAGCTTCGCCACCAGAAAATCGGGCGCGACCATTCCAGGTATCGGCGCCAACTCTACCACATCGGCGGCCACGACGGTCTTCTCAGCGAGGACGCGTCGCAAGAGCGACACGGCCTGCTCCCAGGTGCCACCGCCGGGCTCCGGGGTGCCGGTGGAGGGCACGAAGGCCGGGTCGAAGAAGTCCACGTCAAAGCTGATATAGACGTTGTCGGAGGACAACGCCTCGAGCGCCCTATCCATCCAATCCCCGCTCCCCAGGTCCTCAGCGTAGATCATCGTGAGGCCGAGCTCCTTGATGAGCCGACGCTCCTCCACATCGATGGCCCGGATCCCCACGCCCACGGGTCGCACACGATCCACCACCCTACGCATAACACAGGCGTGGCTCCAGTGGGTTCCGTGAAAGCTCTCTCGCAAGTCGGCGTGGGCGTCGAACTGCAGGACTGCAAGGTCGTTCTCGAGCCGATCGGCCCAGTACAGCAGAGGCACCTGCGTGATCGTGTGCTCGCCCCCCAGCATGATCACGAACTGGCCGCGCTCGCAGACCTCCTCGTACCTGTGCCGTAGCTCCTCTAACGCCGCCGCCGGACCACCCACCGTCAGCTCGACGGCCGGATACGTGTGGATTCCGACGCGGAAAGACTCTCGGTCCAGCTCGTGGTCGTAGAGCTCCACATGCCGTGATGCGGCCAGTATCGCCTCGGGGCCGTGGCGCGCGCCGCCGCGGTAGCTCGTCGTCGCCTCGTAGGGCACCGGCAGCAGCCCGACCCGCGCCCGCTCCAGCGCGGTCCACTCCTCCCCCAGCCCGAGAAAGCTGTGGGGGTCCCCCCAGGGGATATCGGTCATGATCAGCTCAGGGCAGGAGCACGGCGGTGGCCACGACGCTGACCCACTTGCCATCCTCCGGCCCCTCCGCCGTCTGCGTGATGTTGAGCGTGCGAACGATCTGGCCGGAGACCTCCCACTGGGCTCGCTGCTCGTCCCAGGCCGTGTCCGGATCGAAGGGCACACCGAGGATCGTTGCCAACATGCTGGCGGCGAGATCCTCGGCGTAGTCGCCGGCCGCCCTCTCACTCTGACCGTACGCGTGGTGCTCTGACAGGTAGCCGAACCTGCTGGGATCCTTCGGGATCGCTACGCCGATACTAGCGGCGATGAGCCGGCTCGGCTCGTTCGTATCAATGCGCGACATGACCGCGAAGGTGATCTGGCCCGGCGTCATCTGCTCCAGGCATTCCTCCCGGTCGACCAGCTGGCAGTGTGGGGGGAAAATGGAGGAGACATTCACCAGGTTGTATCTTGCGATCCCCGCATCCCGCAGCGCCATCTCGAACGCCGACAACCGCTCCCGGTGAATCCCGACGCCCCTGGTCAGGAAGATCCTGGTCGGAACGAAGATGCTGGCACTACGCACGGCTTAGCCCTCGCACAAAAGGCTTGGCTTGCGGAACGCAGAGCCGCACGCCAGCAACCGAGGCCTGAGCTCGGCCTGACGATAGTTGTGTGGGCTTGTGGGCAACTCAGTCCAGCTAGACCCGGCAGTCCGGGCAAAAGCCGATGAGCTCCAGACGGTAGTCGATAATCTCGAAGCCATCGTCGCTTCGGAGCCCTCGGATCAGCTCGGAGTCATGCTCGCCGACCACGTCCCTGACCTTACCGCACTTGAGGCAGCGCACATGGTCGTGGTCATCGGTGCGGCCGTCGTAACGCGCTGGGCCGCCACCGAGGCTCAGCTTACGGGCCACACCGGCCTCGACGAACGCCTCCAGCGCCTTGTAGACGGTCGCCAGGCTGATGTCCCGCAGCACCTCACGCACCTGGGTGAATATCTCGTCGGCGGTGGGGTGTGTCGTGACAGTCTTCAAATAACGGTAAATCGCCGCCCGCTGCGCGGTGTGCCGGTGGCCACTCGCCTCAAGGGCCGTCCGCAGCCTATCCTCCCCGCTGCTGGTTGGCTGGACATCCATATTTTCACCCACCCGATTCGGTGTGAGCGTTGTACCCGGAGCCGGCTGTTTCAATAATCGTACTAAAAGTTATTATTCGTTGCGCCCGCGTGTCAACGCCGAGCCCTTCCCCGGGCAGCTCCGCGCCATCGCCGTTTCCGTTGTCCTTGGCGAAGCGTGTGATCGCTTCCTCCCACACCCGGGGGCGCCCACCCACGTCGATGACTTCCGGGACCCCGGCATCGGCCAGCCGTTGCAGCAGGCGGTCCGGGATACCCGCGACCCAGCGCTGCGGCGCTGCCCCGTGTTCGCGCAGCCGCTGCACCCATTCAAGCTGATCGCTCTCCGGATCCCTGAACTGCGCGTCGACGTGCGCGGTCAATATCCGGCGCCGATCCGGACCGCCGTCGTAGCATACGAGAACCAAGAACTCGCAGGCGACTTCGCGGTTGGGCAGCGGTGGGAACACCCACAGCTGATCGATGTTCGAGGTAGGAACGTTGTCGGCGATGGCTCGAAGTCGAAGGTCGAGCGGGAGAGCCCGATCCGGTCTGGACCGACCTCTCATCCCGTTCAGAAGCATCCGACGCCTGGAGCCATTCTCACGCCCGTGTCTGCGATGCAAGCTCACCGGCCTCCACCTCCCTCACCCAACATCACTGGTTGTTGCACCTGGGGGTTCCCGGGATGGCTAATCCCGTGGGCGTACATCACGTGTGGCCGGCCGCTTCGCGGCCCTCTCGTCCGTGACGCCCCCAAGATACGGCCATTTGCCTTATCTCTCAAGATCGAGAGCCCGGAGGGCCAGCCAGCAGCGACCGGCAGGCCTCCAGCACCCTGGCCGTCACCTCGGCCAGCTCGCCCGCCACGGTGGCACCGGCCGCCTTCTCGTGACCTCCGCCCCCGAAGGAGCGAGCGAGCGAAGCCACGTTCGCCGCGCCGGTGGAGCGGAGGGAGATCTTCACATCGCCGCTCTCCAGCTGGCGCAACAGGATGGCAACCTCGGTCCCCTGGCAGTTTCGCAGGTGATCGATCATCCCCTCGTACTCATCCAGGCCCCCGAAGCGCCGTACGACCTCGACGCCCAGGGTTACCCAGGTGATTCCCAGCTCTTCATCGTGATGCAGTCCCGCCAACACCGCTTGCAGCGTGCCCAGGTCCGCTGGCGTTAGGTTGGCGAACAGCAGGCGGTAGAGCGCGCCCGGATCGGCGCCCGCTTCGATCAGGGCCGCGGCGAGCCGATGCGAGTGCGGAGTGGAGTTCGAGTAGCGAAACGAGCCGGTGTCGGTCACCAGGCCCACATAGAGTGCCTTCGCGGTGTCGGCGCCGATGGGATCGCCGGTCTGTACCAGCACGTCGTACACGAGCTCAACCGTGGCCGCGGCGCTCGGGTCAATGAGCGTCAGCGATGCCGCGATCTCTCTGCTGGCAACGGCGTGGTGATCGATGACGATGGTGCGATTGGGACGGTAGAACTCGGCGAAGTCGCCCAGCCGGCCGAACTCCGAGGCGTCCACAACGACCTGCACGTCCGCCTCGGCGAGCGCCGTCTTCCCTCCTGTGTCAGGGCTCAGGGGCTCGACCCCCGTGGGCAAGAGGAAGCGGAAGCGTTCAGGCAAGGGGCTGGCGGCCAGCAGGTAAACCTCCATCCCCAGGGGTCTGAAGTGGTGGGCCAACGCGCAGGCAGATCCCCACCCGTCCCCGTCGCCGCCGACATGCGTGGTAACGGCGATCGACATTGCCGCCTTCAGGCGCTCAGCGATCCGGCGTGCCGGCTCCAGACGGTGTGAGGGCGTTTTCAACACGGCACGGGCATGCAGCGTCACTAGCGCAGCCGTTTGTATCTGCGCTGCTCCTTGAGCCGCCGATGCACCTCATAGTTCTCGATCCACGGCCTGCGGGCGAAGTAACTCTTTGTCAGCTCAGCGACTTTGCCGGAGAGCAGGATCAACGCCAGCAGGTTGGGGAGAATGACGATTCCCAGGAAGACGTCGCCCAGCGTCCAGGCGACGGCCAGTGTCAGCACGGCGCCGACGAAGTGCATTGTCACGAAGGCGAACTTGTAGGGGAGCACCGCCCGGTGCCCCAGCAGGTAGTTCGCGCAACGGTCGCCGTAGTAACTCCACGAGATGGCCGTGGATATGGCGAACAGGAACACGCTGAGCACGACGATGTACATGCCCCACCCGCCGGGTAGACCGCGCTGAAAGGCGTGCATGGTGAGAGGCGCACCGCTTTCGGCCGCATCAGCGTAGAGCGAGGTGTACTCCGTGCCGTCGTCGCCCACTGCGATCTCACCCTCTGAGTAGACAACGCCGGTGAAGGGCTGCGTTTGCTCCGGATCGCTGAAGAGGATCTCCACCGCGACCTCGTGCCAGGCGACCTGATGAGCGCCGGGCCCCGCTTCCAGGTAGCGGCCATTCTCAACCCGGATCTGAAGAGGCTCATCGATCTCGTCGTAGTGCCCGTTCTCCAACTCGACCACGTAGGAGATGTCACCGCCGTCTAGCGTGATCTCGGTGGGGAAGCGCTCAGCCCAGACGCCGGTGAGGATGATGACCAACCCGGTCATCGTGCAGATGACGAGCGTGTCGATGAAAGGTTCCACCAACGCCACGACACCCTCGGACACCGGCTCATCTGTCTTGGCCGCCGCGTGAGCGATGGGCGCCGACCCCTGGCCCGCTTCGTTGGAGAAGAGGCCCCGCTTCACGCCCCAAATCATGGTGAGCAAGAAGATGCCGGCCCCGCTGCCCGCTACGCCCGCCGTCGGGTTGAACGCCTCGCGAAAGATGAGCGCGAAGGTTGAACCGAGCCTATCGTAGTTCAGGCTGATGATCGTAAGCGCACCCGCCACGTAGATGACCGCCATCGTGGGCGCCAGGACGCCGGTAACCTTGCCGATGCGCGTGATGCCACCGATCACCACCATGGCCACGATGCTCGCTGTGATGAGCCCGGTGACCCACGCAGAGAAGCCGATGGTCGTCTTCAGCGTGTCGGCGACGGTGTTCGCCTGGATGGCATTCCCCGTCAAAAAGGCCGTGAGACCGAGCATGGTAGCGAAGAAGACCGCGAGCGGCTTCCAGCCTGGACCCAGACCGCGCTCGATGTAGTACATCGGCCCGCCGGAGACCGTACCCTCCCACTTGTAGGGATCGAGGTCCTCCTTCTCGACGTCGCGGTAGCGCTGGGCCAGAGTGACCTCCGAGTACTTGGTGGCCATCCCCACCAGCGCCGTCATCCACATCCAGAACAGTGCCCCGGGTCCACCCCAGTGGATGGCGAGCGCGACGCCAGCGATGTTGCCGATACCCACCGTGGCGGAGAGGGCGGTGGTCAGCGCCTGGAAGTGCGAGACGTCGCCCGGTTCGGCGGGGTCATCGTAGATCCCGGAAGTCACAGCGAAGCCGTGTCCCAGCTTGCGAAGCTGCAGGAACCCCAGGCGGAAGGTGAGGAAGAGCCCGGTACCCAGCAACGCGACGATGACCCAGGGAATCTCTTGCCCCTGAAAGGGAATTCCCCTGTCCCAGATGTAGGACGATGCCGTGCTGACGATCTTCTCTAGAAATTCCATGCGAATCCGCGGTTGGGTGGACGCCCCTAAGGCCGCGCTACTCTAGGCGAAGCTGCAGGTGGTGTCAAGCAAACTGACGGCTCAGCAGCGCCGCGGCGCGAAGCGGGCCCATGTGGAGGCGACGTGGACGAGGTAGCTCGAGTAGCGCCCGACGATGCGCCCAGCGCGTAGCGCTTCCAGGAACCCGGACTTCGACTCGTAGCTCGGCACCTCGACGGCGCCTCGCCCGATCTCGCGCAGCGTGTGAGCGTCTGAGCCGGCGCCACCGGGGAGGCCGCGTTCTTCCGCCCAACGGCGGGCCCGCTCATTGAGGAGCGGTCGGTGCACGCGGGCGTTGAAGACCTCTACGATGTCGACCCATGGCTCGATTGCCGCTAGCACTTCCTCGCCCAGACCCTTGCCGTTGGCGAAAGGGTGCGGCACGTAGACCAGGCCCCCTTGCTCGCGGATGGCCTGTGCCGTCTCGATTGCAGGAGTCCCCTTCGGAATCTTCTCCGACACGAAGAGGCCGGTCACATCCACGCCTTCGGCGGTCTTCACCTCTTCGCCGACGATCACCAGCTCCGGGTCGAGATCGCGGGCACGGAAGGCACCCTCGATCTCATTGTGATCGGTGATGGCGATACGATCGAGCCCGCGGGCGCGCGCGGTCGCCACCACATCGGCATAGTCACTGAGGCAGTCTCGGGAGGCGCGGGTGTGGATATGCAGGTCCAGCCGCAGGTTCGTCATACGGCCCGGCTCAACTTCTCGATCTCTTTCCAGGTCTCCCACGCGCGTCGCTCGAGGGTCGTGATGTCCGAGTCGTTGTCGATGATGAGGTCGGCGCGTGCCCGCTTCTCCTCCGCCAGCATCTGGGCGGCAGCGACGGCGCAGGCTTCATCGGTTGTCAGCCCCCGCTTACTCACCAGCCGCTCGATGCGCTGCTCCAGCGGCGCGTCGACGAGCAAGACGACATCGAACTCTTTCTCCATCCCCGTCTCGTAGAGGAGGGGGACCACGCCGATCACGATCCGATCGCCGCGGGCTTCCGCCTCCACGAAGAGCTCACGGCAGCGCGCCACGATCGCGGGATGTACAATGTCCTCGAGCTTCTCTCGTGCTTGGGGATCGGCGAAGACGATGTGCCGCATCGCATCACGGTCGAGCCCGCCGTCCGCGGCGATGACCGCAGCCCCCCAGACCTCGCGGATCCGCTCCAGCGCCGGGCTGCCCGCTGCCACCACCTCGCGGGCCAGCACATCGGTGTCGATGATAGCGGCGCCCCAACCGGCGAAGAGGGCGACGACCGTAGACTTGCCAGCGCCCACGTTCCCCGTCAGCCCTACTCTCAGCATGTGTTCCTAGCGGCTCGACCCAGGCGGCACATCCAGTAGCCCCCAGCCGCTCTCGTCCTCCACCCCCAGCTCCTTGACGAACCGGTTCACGAGTTCCTCACTCTTCAGCCGGATATCCTCCGCCGAGAGCTCCCCCACCGGGATCCGTGCGCCGGCCATCATCCCGTGGCCGCCCGCAGCGCCGTCGCGGCCGACGACACGCCGCAGCAGCTCGCCCGCCGCTGCGTCAGGGAGAGCGGCGCGGATGGAGATCAGCAGGTCGTCCTGGAACTGACCGATGCAGAAGGACCATTCGGCGCCTTGCAGCCGCAGATAGAAATCGGCCAGCTCCGCCACCAGGTCGGGATAGTCGAGCATCCCCAGGTAAGAGATGACCACCGGCCCCCGGGTGCGCGCCCGCTCCAGCGAGCGGTGCAGCGACCGGAAATAGGCCGGGGGCAGGTCCGGATAGCGTATTCGCGAGATGAGCGCCCGGTCGGCGCCCGGGTAGAGGGCCAGGCTCGCCTCGATGTCGCTACGCCGTGCCTCACGCCCGAGATCCTGGGTCTCCGACTGGATACCGTAGAAGAGGGCGGTCGCCAACACACCCTCCAAAGGAACCCCCGCAGCCCGCAAATACTGGGTAAGGATCGTGCAAGTCGAGCCGCAGTCATCGCGCACGTCGTAGTACTTAGCCCGCTTCGTTTGCTGACGCAGCGGATGATGATCGATGACGACGGCCGCATTCCGCCCTTCGGGCAGCGAGTTGTTGCCGGTTTCCGGCTGCGTGTCGACCAGCGCGATCAGATCGACGTCATCGAAGGACACCGCGCGTGTTGGCGTGATCGGCAGGGCGAGTTCCCGGACCATCGTTCGGTTCTCGGCGCGCCCCACGTAGCCGCCGAAACCGATCCTTACCGCGATGCCATCGAACGTCTCAACCAGTCTCAGCAAGCCGTAGGCGCTGGCCAGCGCATCGGGATCAGGGTTGTCGTGGGTGAGGATGAGCAAGTGACCCCCACCTTCCAGGGCAACCTTCAACTCGGCCAGGCGAGTCTCACTCGAGCTGCCACTCTGAGCCGGTGAGCCTCCTCCCTTACTACCCTTCGAAGGTTCCATTCTTGTCGCCGCTCAGTCGGAGCAGTCACCCAGCGGGTACGGGTGACTGGATTTCGAGCAGTGGGCAGCTTTGCAGCCTCGGACCCGGTCGGCGACCGGGTGGCCACAACGAAAGCGACGCCGTGCGTGCCCGGGCGCGGCTACATCGGGCCTTTCCCACCGCCTTCGGCTGATCAGCTCCATCCGAAGGCTCCCGTCAGGAAGGGGTTAGCCTGGCGCTCCCTGCCCACAGTCGTCGCCGGGCCGTGGCCCGGGTGCAGGACAGTATCATCAGGGAGCGTGAGCAGCTTCTCGTGAATCGCTTCCAGCAAGGTTCGGTAGTCGCCGCCGGGAAGATCGGTGCGGCCGATGGATCCCGCAAACACACAGTCGCCCACCACGGCGAATCCATCGCCGATCAGGCAAACGTGCCCGGGCGAGTGGCCCGGCGTGTGTCGCACTTCGAGCTGCGCCGCGCCGATCTTGAGGATCTGCCCGTCCTGAAACTCGCGATCCGGTCTAGGAGGCAACTCGATCTCCATACCGAATGCGAGCGCCTGCTCGGGGACCGCCGCATACAGCGCCGCGTCCGCCGGATGAAGATAGATGGGCGCTCCCGTGCCGCGTGCCGCCGCCGCCACGCCACCAATGTGGTCGATGTGCGCGTGAGTGAGAAGGATCGCCTCGACCCGCGCCTCCTCCCCAGCTGCCGTGGCAAGCAGGCGAGCCGCCTCAGCACCCGGGTCGACCAGCGCACAGCCGCCCGTCTGCTCACAGATGGCCAGATACGCGTTGGCCTGCAAAGGCCCTACTGGAAAGCCAAGTATCTTCACCGACAACCTCGCAAGCGATTATCCAGAAGATACAGCCTGCCGCGGTACGCAAAAGGGAAGGCCCGCGAGCGCGGGCCCCGCGAAGACGTCAGACCGGTGGCTCACACCGCGCTCTCCTCCTCCATGAAGCGGCGCGCCTCTTCCGCCGCCTCCGAGGTCAGCTCGACAGTCTGTGTCTTGGTGTCCCTGGCCTCTGTCATATCTCCACTTCCTACGAAACTCGCGAGTATGACAACAATCGGAGGGCTGCTACCCGTTCCGCGCACCGCCGTTCCGGCGGCCGAAACGTACCCGGCCGACGTAGGCTGTCAACGCGTCGTGCCTGGCGGTCAGGTCGCGGTGGCTTGGCCGGCCGCCCGCTGATCCTTGAGTTCGGTCAAGTACTTCTCCGCCGCGATCAGCGCGGTGGTCGCGTCACCGACCGCTGTGGTGATCTGTCGGGTAAGCTGAGCGCGTACGTCGCCAGCAGCGAAGAGACCGGGGATCGACGTACGCATGTCGCGATCGGTGATCAGATAACCGCCGGCGTCATGCTCAGCGTGGTCTTCCAACAACCCCGTGTTCGGCCGGAAGCCGATGAAGACGAACAGGCCCGTCACATCGAGTCGAGGCTCCTCGTCGGTAACCACGTTGCGAAGCCGCAGCCCGTTCATGCCGCGCTCATCGCCGAGCACCTCCTCGACCACGGCGTTCCAGATGATCTCGATCTTCGGGTTTGTGAACACGCGCTCTTGCAGGATCTTCTGCGCTCGCAGCTGGTCGCGGCGGTGGATCAGGTAGAGCCTCTCCGCGTAGCGCGTCAGGAACTCGGCCTCCTCCGTGGCTGCATCCCCGCCACCGGCCACAGCGATCGTCTCGCCTTTGAAGAAGGCCCCGTCGCAGATCGCGCAGTAGCTCACGCCCTTCCCGAGGAACTCGTCTTCCCCCGGAACTTCCAGCTTGTTCGGCGTGCCGCCGGCGGTCAGGATCACGGCCTGGGAGCGATAGACCGGGCCCTCCACAGTTGTGACGCGGAAGTCACCATCCTCCAGCTTCTTGATCCCCTTAACGGTCACGGTCTCGATCTGGAGGCCGAACTTGGTGGCGTGCTGGGTCATGCGCTCGGCAAGCTCCCGACCGTCGACCTCCGGCAGGCCCGGGTAGTCGTCGATCAGCTCCGTGTTGAGGAGCTGACCGCCCGGCAGGCCACGCTCCAGCAGCACCGCATCGAGGGCGGCTCGCTTGGCGTACATACCCGCGGTGAGCCCCGCCGGCCCGGCGCCCACGATGACAAGCTCGTGTCGCCTCTCCTTCTCGCTCCCCTGGTTAGCCATCACGACTCACCTTCCTCTGTTGAAGCCCGCGCCTCTCCCAGGGAGGGCAGCATCACGGAGACGCTCGTACCATTCGTAGGGAACCGGCTGTGAGCCCGGCTGGCCGCGCCGGGCCTCGCTGAAGCCGTGCCAGTCCGACCCCCCGGTCTCCAGCAGGTCCAGCTCGGCCGCCAGGCGACGCAACCTTCGCACTTCGAAGGGACCATGATCCGGGTGGAGCGTCTCGAGCCCATCCAGCCCTTCGTCCACCAGCTGCCGGATCGCCTCGTCGCTGTGAGTCCTGCCCCCGTGTGCGAGCACCGCCAGCCCGCCGGCCGCGTGGATCAACTTGATCCCCTCGGCGGGGCTAATCCGCTGTGTCGGTACGTAGGCCGGCTGCCCGGCGGCGATGAAGCGGTCGAAAGCTTCGCCGTAGCTCCGCACCCAACGCCCCTTCACCAAGGCCTGCGCGACGTGCGGGCGCGCGATGAGGCCGGTCTCAGACACCTGCGTCTTGACCTCGTCCAGAGTAACCTCAACGCCCAGCCGGTTGAGCTTGTCAACGATCTCTGCCGCGCGCCGCACCCGGCTCTCCTGGGCACCCTTTAGGTAGGCGACGAGCTCGCCGTGGTCCGGATCAATGAAATATCCGAGCAGGTGCGTGGAGCCCGTATCATCGTACGCCGAGTACTCGATCCCCGGAACGAAAGGCAGCCCCAGCGCCTCCGCCGCTTCACGCGCGGCGTGGACGCCAGCTACTGAATCATGATCGGTGAGCGAGACCGCCTTCAGGCCCAGTTCTTCCGCCGCCGATATCACCGCTGCCGGCTCCAGCCGCCCATCGGAGCAGGTGGAGTGCAGGTGCAGATCGGCCCTGGACTCCACATCCACCGGGACCTCGAAGCTGCCTGTCGCCGCGCTGCTCACCGACGCTGCACCACCCTCTGGATTGACTGCGGGTTCCCCTTCGCACAAACGGCCGCGAGCTCGCGGGGCCCACGGCCGACGGCGCTAACCTACCCAGGCTCGTCTCCCGGGTCAACGCGCTGACGCTCGGGTGCATGCACATTGACAGCTCTTGGGGCGTCCGCGAGTTTTAGCCCGGACGAAAACCATGGCAAGGCGACTGCCCAACGATCGAGCCAGGCGGAATCGCGCTTCCGAGCCGGCAGCGGGACGCGGTCGTTCCCGCGCTGTCGAGGATTACCTCAAGGCGATTCGCCACCTCCAGCGTGAGGACTCACCGGTGAGCACCTCGGCGCTCGCCCAGCAGCTCGACCGTTCTCCTGCCTCGGTGACCAACATGATCAAGAGCCTGGCCGAGCGCGGGCTGGTCGAGCACGAGCCCTACCGCGGCGTGCAGCTGAGCGAGGCGGGCGAGCGCGAGGCGTTGCGAATCATCCGGCGCCACCGAGTGATCGAGGCCTACCTGATCGAGCGGCTGGGCTATTCTTGGGATCGGGTGCACGCCGAGGCGGAGGGATTGGAGCACGCTGCCTCCGATGAGCTGGTGGAGCGCATGGCCGCGGCGCTCGGTCACCCGGAGCTGGATCCGCACGGCTCCCCTATTCCGACGGCTGAGGGGAAGCTCACCGAGCGGCGGCATCCAACGCTCATGGAGATGCGGAAGGGTGCTCGGGTGATCGTGCGGGAGGTCAGCGATGCGGACGACGGGCGGCTGCGCTATCTCGCCGACTTGGGTCTCTACCCCGGCACGCGGGTAGAGGTGCTGGAACACGAGCCATTTGAGGGACCGATCCGCGTGCGCATTAGCGGACGCGAGCGGTCGTTAGGGCGCAATCTCGCGGAGATCGTCAGGGTAGAGTTGGAAAGCAGCGGGCAGGAGATTGGCGTGGTGAACGGCGCCAACGAAACAGAGACCTGAGCACATGGCACAGATCAAAGTCGACGGTGACCTTTGGAAGGTCCGATTGGGACAGGAGCGCCCGCGGCCGGGCGTTCGTCTGCTCCTCTTCTTCTGTCAGCCGACGGGCCAGCGGCCGTACAGGGTGATCGAGGTTCCTGAGGACCGTTTCGATTCGCAGCAGGCCGTTGAGCGACTGTCTCGGAACGAGCTGTTGGACCTCTACCGCCAGAGCACCGCGATGGACATCCCCAAGCTCCGCTCCGACGAGGTCACCGACGTGCGGAGACGTACCGGCGGCTGAGCGCACTCAGCGCGGCACGAACTCGTCAGCAGTCGAGAAGGTCCTCACCGTCGCGGCGATGAGCTCAGCCGCACGGTCCAAGTCTTCGAGCGCGACCATCTCGTTGGGCGAGTGCATATAGCGGTTGGGCACTGACACCAGCGCCGTGGCGATGCCCGCCCGCGCCATCACGATGCTGTCGGCATCAGTGCTCGTCCGGCTGGGCGCTGCCTCGATGGAGCAGGGGATCTTCTCGCGCTCCGCTACATCCGCCAGCCTCTGAAACAGGACCGGATTCACAGCAGAGCCTCGGCTGAGCACCGGGCCACCACCCAGGCGATGATCTCCGTGCCCCTTCTTCTCGGCGCCGGGATAGTCGGTGGCGTGCGTGACATCCACGACGATGGCTATCTTGGGGTCCAGACCGAAGGCTCCCGATCGAGCGCCACCGCCACTGGCCAAGCCGATCTCTTCCTGCGTCGTGGCCACCGCGACGACGCCCGCGCGTGGCCGATCAGCGGCGAGCCGGCGCAGCGCCTCCAACGCCACCAGAGCGCCCATCCGGTTGTCGATGCTGCGCGAGGCGATGCGGTCATGCGATAGCTCGACGACCGGCGCGGCCAGCACGGCCGCATCGCCGACCCGCACGCGCCGCCGTGCGTCCTCGCCATCCTTCGCGCCGATGTCGATCCATAGGTCCTTCACCTTCGAAGCCTTTTCCCGGTCCTCTTTCTCCTGGAGGTGAATCGCTTTCTTACCGACCAGCCCAGGGACCGGGCCGTCAAGCGTGAGGATCTCCACTCGCTGGCCGACCACGACCTCGGGATCCCAGCCGCCGATGGTGGAGAAGTAGAGGAACCCGTCGTCATCGATGTGGTTGACCATCAGGCCGATCTCGTCGATGTGACCGGCCAGCATGACTCGGGGGTCCCCATCCGAGTTAACGGCGGCGAAGCTGTTCCCTGCGACATCCGCCCAGACCCGATCCGCGAAGGTCTCCGCTTCCTCGCGCCAGGCCTGGGCCGGCATCGCCTCGTAGCCTGAGGGGCCCGCTAGCGATAGAAGGCGCTTCAGAAACTCCAGTGAGCGGGGCTCCATGTCGGTCCCTTGCCAGTTCCCTGGTGGTATGCGCTAGACCGGGCGCGGTCGTGAGAGCGCCGGACAGTCAAGGCGCCCCTCATCGGGTGTGAACAGCCAAAGCGTACCCTCCCCCGGCAGGTTAATCTCGGAGACCGGCTCGCAATGGGCCACGGCGCGACCTTTGATGGCCTCCCAAATGACGGCTCCACCGAGACGCACCTTGAAAAGGTCCACATCGCCGGGTAGCTGGATCGTAACCGCGGCGCCGGCTACCCTCGGCGTAATCACGCCCCAGCGACTCGGCTCATGATAGCCGAAACTCACCGATCGGTTCCCGGTGACACTGAAATCACGTCCGCTCATCACAATCTTCAACGTGCGGAGACGCTCGGGGTACGCAACGTCCACGCTGTCAGTCACCGCCCTGCCCGAGTAGGCGTTCACGACGAAACTGTGCCGAATCGTCGGCATCGGGACCGACCGCCGCGGCACGATCTCGACCGACGGCCTCTTCGCACCCTGCCAGCTCCAGAAGAAACTGCGCTCGGTCTCCGCCGATGCGATCGACGCTACGCGCTGACCGTCGATGGTGATGGCGACATCGATCGAGCGAGGAACCGCGACGCGGTAGTGCGCTGCTGCGCTCGATCCGTGCCGTACTGAGAGCACCGCCCCGTCGAGGCCGAATTCGGCGCTAGCCTTACCTGTCCGATCGACAACGGCAATGAGGCCCGGGCTGCCGTCGACGACTTCGATCCGCCCCGCAGCACCCCCGCTGACCAGCCGAACCTCGATAGAGGCAGCGCCGAAGCCGTAGCTCACTCCTCCTTCCTGGGCCGAAATGACATCAGCGTTCAGGAAGGCAAGCAACAAACACACTGTGATGGATGCCGATCTGGAGAACATCGTACCACCTACCACTCTGCTGGGTTAGCCAGGCGTACGTCGGCGGACGGTCACGCGGTACCTGCTGCGCCTGGAGCCGTCCATGGTCGCTCAGCTTGGCTTGGGCTACAGGGCTAGCTTATCCTCAAGCAGGTCGCAGTGGCAAGATGGCGGCGGGGCGGCGGGAGCAGGCCAGCTGCGGCCTCAGCCGTGACTCTCCTCCTCCAGGATGCGCTGGAAGATCTTGCGTTTGAGTTCCGGCGGCGCGCCGACGCGTCCGCGCTCCGATAGGAAGCGGAGGAACGCCTTCTCGAAGTTGTAGTGCGGATAGCACTTCTTGCACAACTCCAGGTGCGCCCGGATCTTCTCGACGGTCTCCTCGTCGAGTTCCTCGTCGACGTACTCGTAGAGCTGCTCTACGACGCCCGCACAGTCGATCCCACCCGGCGGGGTCACGCCCGCCTCGCCCTTCCGCCCCCCCAGTCTCCAGAACGGCGTCATCGAATGTATCCCATCTCCAAAGCGTAGTCGTATAAGCGCTGCTGCAGGCGGCGGCGACCGCGGAACAGCCGCGACTTCACAGTGCCCACGGGCAACTCTAGGATCTCGGCGATCTCGGCGTAGCTCATCCCCTCGACATCGCTCAGCACCACAGGGATCCTGAACTCCTCGGGTAGCTCCTGGATCGCCCGCGTGACCTCATCGTCCACGATGTAACGGAAAAACGATCCCTCCGGATCCCGATCCTGTACCGACTCGAAGATCGAGGTTTCCTCGACCGACTCGTAC